>CAJWSY010000001.1 GCA_913045935.1 uncultured Chloroflexota bacterium
TCAAATAAATCTTTGTCACCTAAAATACTAACAATTTTGCTTTTATCATTTATCAAAAGTGGAGCAATTCCAATTAGTTTTTGATCATAGTAAAAAAATATACATCGAATACTGTCAGTATCATTTAAAAATGTATCAACCCAAGCATTATAAAATGGCAGAGAAGTAAAAGGGTTTGGGAATGAAGATCCAATTAACAATTTATCCCATTCGTGTTTTTTTTCATTTGCCTCAGACCAATTTAGATCTTTGAATTCAATTTTCATATGCTATGTTTATAAATCAAGTATTTGTGTTAGATCTTTAATTGTTGGTTCAATTTTGTGTTGATGAAATTCTAAATAATTATTAGCCACTTCAGGGTCTTTTAAACCAGACCCAGTCAAAACGCATACTATGATTTTATCTGAAAAATCATATTTTTGCTCTTTCAAATAATATAATCCAGCAATAGAAATACTTGAAGCAGGCTCAACAAAAATTCCTTCCATAGAAGCTATTGATTTATAAGCTTCTATAATTTTATCATCTTCTATTGCATGTATAGACCCTTCTGATTCTTCTAATGCTAAGTTTGCTTGTGTCCAACTTGCAGGATTTCCGATTCTTATAGCTGTTGCTATAGTTTGAGGATTTTGAACTTGTTTTTTTTCTACTATAGGAGCAGAATCTTTAGCTTGAAATCCTACCATTTTAGGGAGAGAAGTATTTTTGTGATCATTGTACATCTTATAACCACTCCAATAAGCAGTTATATTACCTGCATTACCTACAGGTAAAAACATTTCATCAGGAGATTCTCCTAATTCATCGATAATCTCAAAAGCTCCGGTTTTTTGCCCATGTATTCTGTTAGGATTTAATGAATTGACCAATTCAATATTATTGTTTTTTTCAGAAATTTCTTTAACTAAATTTAAAGCCTCATCAAAATTACCATTAATGCTTATTATTTTTGCCCCATAAGCTACAGCTTGAGATAATTTGCCAAGAGCAATTTTACCTTCCGGTATCAAAACACTAGTATCAATTCCTAAATAAGCTCCATATGCAGCAGCTGATGCGCTAGTATTTCCTGTAGATGCGCAGATGATTTTTGTTACTTTTTTTTCAAGTGCTTTAGAAACAGCCATAACCATACCACGATCTTTAAAGGAACCCGAAGGGTTGCACCCCTCTAATTTGAAATATAATTCTTTACAACCTATTTCATTTATGATATTTCTAGACTTAACTAGCGGAGTAAACCCTTCGCCCATACTTACAATAGGAGTTTTAGAATTTACCGGCAAAAAATTTTTATATTTCTCTATTAGATTCATTTTGTCCCTTTAAAAGTTTTCAAAAAGAAAACTTAATAATTTAATCTATAATTAACCAAAGATAGAATTGACACATAACTTTATGTTAATTATCATATTATCTCACTGAAAATATAAAATTCAAAGCGATGATGAGGATTAGTATAAAGAATTTTGTGATTTAGCGAGTCGAGTATGGTGAAAGTCGATATTGCAAAACTTTAGAACTCACCTCTGAGTGTTACCTTGAATAAAGTAGGGGTAAACGGGTAAGTCCGTTATAGCTTAAATAAGTGGCTTTCATTAATTGGCAGCAATTAGGGTGGTACCACGGGTAGTATTCCCGTCCCTTTGGGGCGGGTTTTATTTTTTAAAAAAGGGAAAAATGAATAAAGAAATCATTAAAAATGGATCACAAATAGTTTGTGAATCCTTATTAAAAGAAAATGTTGAACATATCTTTGGAATTCCTGGTGGTGCGATTCTCCCTCTATATCAAGTTCTACCCGAATATCCTGATTTGAAACATATACTTGTGCGACATGAGCAAGGTGCTGCGCATGCAGCTGATGCATATGCAAGAGCTACAGGAAAAGCCGGTGTTGCGTTTGCTACTTCCGGTCCTGGCACAACTAACTTGGTTACAGGAATTGCTACTGCACAAATGGATTCTGTCCCTCTAGTTGCAATAACAGGACAAGTCGGGAGACCTGTTATTGGAACTGATGCTTTTCAAGAAACTGATATTACTGGAATAACACTTCCAATAACAAAACATAACTACCTTGTTATGGAAACTAAAGACATTGCAAGCACAATCAAAGAAGCATTTCATATAGCAACAACCGGGAGACCAGGCCCTGTACTAGTAGATATCCCGAAAGATATACTTCAAGAGGATGGTATATTTGAATATCCTGAATCAATTAATATCCCCGGATATAAACCTAACAATTCTGTTAATCTCAAGCAGATTAAAAAAGCGACCAAATTGATTCAAGAGTCTAGTAGACCTGTAATTTTAGCAGGACATGGAATTAAAATTTCTAACGCCTACGATGAATTATTATCATTCGCAGAAAAATGCCAAATTCCAGTGATAAATACATTGTTGGGATTAAGTTCTTTTCCAGCTAATCATTATTTGTATTATGGGTGGCCAGGAATGCACGGAATGGCTTATTCAAATCTGATTCTAGATCAAGCTGACCTAATAATAGCAGTTGGGATGCGATTTGATGACAGAATAACTGGTAATCCTGAAAAATTTGCCACCTCATCAAAAAAAATACATATTGATATTGATGCATCTGAAGTTGGGAAAATAATTCCAGTAGAAGTTCCAATTGTAGCAAATGCTAAGAATGCTCTTAAAGAATTAATATCTGCCGCTCCGGAAAAAGAGCATACAGAATGGTTAACTCAAATTGACAGAATAAAAAATAATCACCCAACGTTGAAATTACGAGAAACTGATAAATTGATTCCACAATATGTTATTAAGCAATTACACGATCTCACTAAAGGACAAGCTATTATCGTAACAGGTGTAGGCCAGCATCAAATGTGGGCTGCCCAACACTATCCTTTCAACGATAAAAATAAACTCATAACATCGGGTGGAGCTGGCGCAATGGGATATGAAGTTCCCGGTGCACTAGGGGCTCAAGTCGGCAGGCCAAATGAAATGGTTTGGTCAATTGCCGGAGATGGTGGATTTATGATGACTATGTCAGAACTCGCTACAATTGCTGAAAATAGACTGCCAATCAAAATAGCAATAATGAATAATGGTTTTCTTGGAATGGTTAGGCAATGGCAAGAATTATTTTACGAAAAATCTTATGTTTCAACTCAATATAATGGAATTCCAGACTTTGTTAAATTAGCAGAAGCATTTGGAATCAAAGCTATGAGAGTAAAAGATAAAACACAAGTCAAAGGTGCCATCAATGACGCTGTGACTCACGATGGTCCAGTCCTTATTGATTTCGTTGTTGAATCAGAAGAAAATGTTTACCCTATGATCCCATCAGGGCAAACTGTTCAAGATATGATGGAAGAACCATCTTCACAGGAAATAAAATAATGACTATAAAAAAACATAAATTAGAAACAAGAACAGTAACCGCCTTGGTTAACGATAAACCGGGGGTTCTAAATAGAATTACAAGTATGTTGAGAAGAAGGGGATTTAATATACAAAGCCTTGCAGTTGGACATAGCGAAATAGAGGATTTGTCTCGTCTAACAGTAATAGTTGAAGGTGGGGACGATATTGTAGAACAAATCACAAAACAATTACACAAATTAATTGATGTTATTAAAGTTACTGATATATCTGATGAAAGTATAGTATCAAGAGAACTAGCTTTAATAAAAGTAAAATCTACTCCTGAAACTAGAAGTGAGATTGTTCAATTAGTATCGATTTACAGAGCAAAAATAATAGATGTTAGTTCTAAGTCCATAATTATCGAAGCAACAGGAGATTATCAAAAAATCAAAGCACTTCAAGACCTTCTTGAAAATTTTGGTATAACTGAAGTTATGAGGACAGGAATGATTGCTATGAATAGAGAAAAAAATTAATTTAAAGGAAGGCTACAAAATGGCTAAGATGTTTTACGATACAGATGCAGATTTATCTGTTTTAAATAACAAATCAATTGCTGTTATAGGCTACGGAAGTCAGGGTCATGCTCATGCTTTAAGTGCTCATGACAGTGGAATAAAAGTTAGAATTGGATTATATGAAGGCAGTAAAAGTTGGGAAAAAGCTGAGCAAGACGGATTAGAAGTTAATACAGTAGACAAAGTAACAAAATCATCAGATATCATAATGATTCTTTTACCTGACACAGTTCAACCGTCAGTATACGAAGAACTTATAAAGCCACATCTTGATGAAAGCAAAACCTTAATGTTTGCTCATGGATTTAACATTCATTATAAAACAATTGTCCCACCAAATAATGTAGACGTAATAATGGTAGCGCCCAAAGCTCCAGGTCATAGAATGAGAGAAGTTTTCACAAAAGGATCAGGCGTACCTGGGCTATTAGCGATACATCAAAACCCATCAGGAACTGCTGAAGAAAAAGGACTTGCGTACGCTAAATCTGTTGGTTGTACAAGAGCAGGAGTACTTACCACAACATTTAAAGAAGAAACTGAAACTGATTTATTTGGCGAACAATCAGTGTTATGCGGAGGAACTGCTCAATTGGTCAAATATGCATTTGAAACATTAGTTGAAGCAGGTTATCAACCAGAATCTGCTTATTTTGAATGTCTTCACGAATTAAAACTTATTGTAGACCTGATGTATGAAGGTGGGCTAGACTATATGAGATATTCTATAAGTACTACTGCAGAATACGGAGATTTAACAAGAGGTCCAATGATTATAGACGAATCTGTAAAAGAGAATATGAAAAAAGTACTTAGCGATATTCAGGATGGAACTTTTGCTAAAGAATGGATCGCAGAAAATGACGAAGGTTTACATCGTTTTGAAAAGCTTAGAAAAGAAAATAGTTCACACCCTATTGAAAAAATTGGTAAAGAATTAAGAGACATGATGCCATTTTTAAAAGATACAGAATAATAAGAGGCTAATTTAATTATGAGTAAAAATAATCAAATACTTATTTTTGACACAACATTAAGAGATGGCGAGCAATCAGCTGGCATAGGATTAACAAAATCAGAAAAAATCGAAATCGCTTATCAACTTCAAGAATTAAATGTTGATATAATCGAAGCTGGATTTCCTGCGTCATCACCAGGTGATTTCGAGTCTGTAAAAGAAATTTCTAAATTAATAAAAGGTCCAAAAATTGCTGCTCTTGCTCGATGTGTACCATCTGATGTGGATTCTGCATGGGAAGCCATCAAAAAATCAGAAAACCCTAGAATACATGTATTTGTTAATAGTTCTGACATACAAATAATAAATCAGTTGAAAAAGAATAGAGAAGAAGTACTTGATATGGCTGTTTATTGTGTAGAACAAGCGAAAAAATACTGTGATGATGTGGAATTTTCACCAATGGATGCATCAAGAACAGACATGGATTTTTTGTATCAATTAATAGAGGCAACTGTAAAAGCAGGAGCAACTACAATAAATATACCCGATACGGTAGGCTACACAATGCCCTGGGAATTTAAACAAAGAATCGAAGACATAATTAATAATGTCCCCGGAATGAATGATGTAATAACTAGCGTACATTGCCATAACGACTTAGGCTTATCTGTTTCAAATAGTCTAGCTGCAGTCACAGCAGGAGCAAGACAAATTGAAGGATGTATAAATGGCTTAGGTGAAAGAGCAGGAAATGCTGCATTAGAAGAAGTTATTATGGCTATTGATACTAGAAAAGATTTGTTGAATGTTTCAACAAATATAAATACAAAACAGATATATAAAACAAGTCGCTTAGTTAGTGATATAACAGGGTTCCCTGTACAACCCAACAAAGCAATAGTTGGAGCAAATGCATTCAGGCATGCCTCGGGAATACATCAAGATGGTGTTATTAAATCAAAATCAACGTTTGAAATCATGGATCCTGAATCCATAGGATTGACAGGAAATGCCTTAGTTCTTAGTAAATTAAGTGGAAGAGCAGGATTAAAATCTAGGCTAGAAGATTTAGGGTATAATCTTACAAAAGAAGAACTAGATAAAACATTTGAAGATTTTAAAAATCTTGCTGACAAAAAAAAGGAAGTTACAAATCAAGATCTTGAAATATTAATGTCTGACCAAAAAAGATCAGAAAGATCAAAAAAGAATTTTGAATTAATTTCGGTTGAAATAGAATCAGGATCTGAGAAAAATCCAACAGCTATAGTAAAAATTAAAAATAACGCAACTAATAAAGTGGAATCATCAACTTCATCAGGAACAGGCCCAGTAGATGCTATATATAAAGCTATTGACCAATTAATTGATATCAAAGTAACTCTTAATGAATGGAGAATTGAAGCTGTTACAGAAGGGATAGATGCAATAGGAGATGCGATTGTAAGGTTAGAAAGTAATGACCTTAACGTCATTGGTAGAGGTTCTGACACGGACATCTTGGTATCAAGTGCAAAAGCTTATATCGACGGACTAAACAAATTAACAAGTAACTAAATTATTATGAGTAACACAAATCCCAAAACATTATTCGAAAAAATATGGGAAAAACATATTGTAGACGAAAAAGAGGGACAGCCTACATTACTTTATGTCGACCTTCACATGATTCATGAAGTAACTTCTCCTCAAGCCTTTGAAGGCTTGAGATTGTCAAACAGGAAAGTCAGAAGACCTGATTTAACAATAGCTGTAGCTGATCACGCGATTCCAACTTGGAAAGGTCGTGATCCTATTTCAGATCCAATAGCAAAACAACAAGTAGAAACACTATCTGAAAATTGCAAAGAATTTGGTGTGACTCTTTATGATATGTACCATAAAAACCAAGGAATAGTACATGTAATTGGTCCTGATCTAGGACTTACCCAGCCAGGTAAAATAATTGTTTGTGGTGACAGTCATACCTCAACACATGGTGCTTTTGGTGCTTTTGCTATGGGTATAGGTACATCAGAAGTAGAACATGTACTAGCTACACAAACTCTCAGGCAATTCAAACCAAAAACTATGAATATAAATATTAATGGAAATTTACCTAATGGAGTAACGGCTAAAGATCTAATACTTGGAATAATAAAAAATATAGGAATCAGTGGAGCCGTGGGACATGCAATAGAATATACAGGTGAAGCGATAACTAATTTAAGCATGGAAGGAAGAATGACTGTTTGCAATATGTCTATAGAAGCTGGCGGTCGTGCTGGAATGATTGCCCCCGATGATAAAACTATAAATTATTTAAAAAATAAACCTTTCGCACCTAAAGGTGATGATTTTAGAATAGCTACAGATGAATGGTTGAATTTAAAAACAGATCAAAATGCACAATATGATACACAAATAAATATAGATGGGAATGAATTTGAACCTTTTGTTACATGGGGTACAAACCCAGGAATGGTTGCTCCTATTACAGGGAAAATACCTGATCCTAAAAACTCTCAAGACGAAGATGAAAAATCTTCAATAATAAAAGCCTTGGAATATATGGGATTAAAGGCAAATACAAACATACAAGACATAGAAATCGATAAAGTATTTATTGGTTCATGTACAAATTCTAGGATTGAAGATTTAGAAGCTGCTGCCGAGGTAGTTAAAAATAAAAAAGTAAATTCTTCTGTAAGTGCGATGGTTGTTCCTGGATCTACTTTAGTAAAAAAGATAGCTGAAGATAAAGGATTAGACAAAATATTTATAGAAGCAGGATTTGAATGGAGAGAAGCTGGTTGTTCTATGTGTTTAGGAATGAATCCAGATATTTTATCTCCTAAAGAAAGATGTGCTTCAACTTCAAATAGAAACTTCGAAGGCAGACAAGGTAAAGATGGAAGGACTCATTTAGTTAGCCCACAAATGGCGGCAGCTGCAGCTATAGCCGGACATTTTGTTGATACACGTGAGATATAAATGAAACCAATCAACCGACATAAAGGTAAAGTTGCACCATTAGATATGGTAAACGTAGATACAGATCAAATTATACCAAAGCAATTTTTAAAAAGAATTGAAAGAACAGGGTATGGACAATTTTTATTTTATGATTGGAGATTCAATGAAGATGGATCAATAAACACTTCTTTTATTTTAAAAAAAGAAAAATATAAGAATTCTTCTATTCTTGTTACCGGAGATAATTTTGGATCTGGGTCCTCACGTGAGCATGCTCCATGGGCATTAGGTGATTATGGGTTTCAAATAATTATTGCACCTAGTTTTGCTGATATCTTCTATAACAATTGTTTCCAGAATGGATTGTTACCGATTGTATTAGATAAAGAAATAGTAAAAAAAATAATTAATAAAACAACTAATGAAAATGAATTTAATTTAAATATAGATTTAGAATCTCAAATGATTTGGGATGATACAGAAGAAATATCAATAAATTTTGATATTGAAGAATTTCGAAAATATTGCCTATTAAATGGCTTAGATGATATAGGTCTCACTCTCAATGAAGAAAACAAAATAAAATTATTTGAGAATAAAAGATCTAAAACCGGTGGCGTAATTTCAATATAGCTTATTTATATTAATTATCTTTTTTTATAATCATTTTCTTACTTTAAGCACTAAGTGTATTGAAAATATTAAAATTATAAATGTGCTTACAATTTATTATACAAGTCTATAAAATCTTCAGCTACCAAATCAAAATTATCTAAGTTTTCTGGTTTTTTATAATAAGAAAATTCATTTTTCCTCTCTACATAAAAAGTTTTCAACCCAACATTTTTTGCTGCTAATAAATCATTTTCATGAGCAGCAACCAGTGCTACTTCTCCCTCAGCTAGATCAAGATAAGAACATGCTTCTTTATATACCAATGGATTAGTTTTGTATTTTTTAAATATATCTCCAGAAAAAATAAAGTCCCATTTTAATTTTGAATATTTGCTCATATTAAGTAACAGTGAAAAATTCCCATTCGACAAGGTCCCTATTGAGTATTTGTTTTTTAGTAAATTTAGGCCTTCAACAGTATCTGGCCACGGATTTAATTTATGCCAAAGTAAATTAATTTCTTTTTTTTGTGAGTCATTTAGAAATTCAAAGTAATTTTCTTTTTTTAAAATTTCAATAAGCTTTGAATAATGTACATCATCTATTTTTTTCCATTGTTCCTTCCCTGAATTAAAATCTTGAATGAATTCTGTATATCCTTTTCTCCATTCTACGGCAAATGATTCTAAATCTTGTTCACTCGGGTTATTAGGAATTAATTCTTTTAACCCATTTTTTATACTACTCCTCCAGTCCACAACTGTACCGAATACATCAAAAATAAGAGCTTTAGGATTATTGATTTTCATTGATTAGTTTTAGCACCTTTTTGTTATAGAATAATTATTCACTTTGGATTTTTCTTATTTTCCTTTTTCTGTCACTTATTTTTTTAGAAATATAATCTGTAATTTTCCCCTTAGCAGCAATAGCTTCATTGGCCAAATTATATAAATACGAATTATTAAAATCAGATATATTTCTAAATTTTTTGTATTTATCTTTAAATCTTGATCTTTCGGATTTTTTATTTAACATAGCAAGTTCTATCATTAAAAATTTTCTTAACAAACTAAAGCATTCATCAGGATTCATATGTATGCCACCAACAGGTTCAGGAATAACAGAATCAACAATGTTTAAATCTTTACATTCTTTAGCACCAATAATTGATGGTTTATTTAAAGAATCTTTATCATCCCTATTATCTCCCATAACTAAAATAGCATTCTCTAACATTAATCTTCGATCAGATATATCCAAAGAAAGTGCTGCTTCTGATCCGCCTCTAGTAATTAACACTGATATTGACGGTGATGACATTTGTGCCATAGATAACATAGTTTCACCCAATGAAGTTCCAATACCTTTAATTTCCTCATTGTAGGTCATGTTGTGCCCTACTGTGTCAATAAAAGTTATCAAAGGGATATTAAATCGTGAAGCAAGATTAATTGCTCTACTACATTTTCTGAAATCAGATGACTTTAGCCCGTCTATCGAATTATTTTCATTTATATTTTCTTGGGCGACAATCATTACAGTTTGACTTCCTAATTGTGCCAATCCAGTAATAATTCTGTCACTATTATCTAAAAGTCTATCACCTTTTATTTCAAAGAAGTTTTCAAATACTTTTTTTAAAAAAATTGAGGAACTAGGTCGTTTATCACTTAAAGATATTTTCACTCTTTCTTCAATAGATAAGTTAGATAAAGAAAAATTTGGTTTGTTACTTTCATTATTTTCATAAACTAATTTATGATTATTATTTAATAAATCTATAATTCGAGATATTTGCTCTTTTTGTTGATTTCGATTAACAATAGAATCAATCAAACCTCTTTTAAGCATAGAATCAGATGCTCTAGATTCAAAATCTACTGAACCATAATCGCCTTTCAAATCTTTTAAGGGACTCATTCCAACTGACGCACCTGGTTCTGATAAAATAATGTCAGAATATGTAGCTAAAGTAATATATGCTTGCCCAGTACAGGGATTAGTGAGTAAAGATAATGAAGGAATATTTTTACTTTTAGCATTAGCCATAGACAATGTAACTTTTGCCATTTGCATTAGTGAAAGTATCCCTTCCTCAATTCTTGTTCCAGAACTAGAAATAATAGAAACAATAGGTATTTTCCTTGATACTGCTTCATCAATTGCCAAAGAAATTTTCTCTCCTGAAACAAGGCCTAAATTTCCGCCCATAAATGAAAAATCCATTAATATTATGACACAGGAATTGCCACCCATTGTCCCAATTCCTGTTATTACAGAATCATTCAAACCTGTACGTTCAACATCTGATTTTGTTCTCTTTTTATATTCTGGAAGTTCATCATGTGTGTATTCATGAACATTAGTTAATTCTTGATTAAACTCAACAAATGACGCTCTATCAGTTAACAAAGCCAATCTGTCATATGGCTTTATATAAAAATGAAAATTACAAGACGAACATACTCGATAAGTATCGTATAATTCAGATTCTTTTAAATTAAAATCACATTTAAGGCACGAATCAAAATCTTGATCTGGTGCATTAGTTATCAATTCCTCAGCATTAAAAAATGCATTTTCATTATTTAATTCTTTCAAATGATAATTCCTAAAACGTAAAAGTTATTAGTTAATTATAACATCTCTTGATTTTGCTGATTCCAGTTGCGGCCCTACAATTCCTTCCTCTTCCAATTCGTCCATTAACCTAGCAGCTCTAGGGTATCCAATTCTTAATTTTCTTTGGAGTAAAGAAATTGAAAGTTTTTTAGTATTTCTAGCTAAAGATACTGCGTCATTAAAAAGAACATCTTTGTCATTACTTAAATGTTCTTCAGCAACATTACCATCATCATTTTCCATATTTTCAAAAATATTTATATCATAATTATAATTAGAAACTGAATTGTTTTTCCAAAAATCTACCAAATTTGATATCTCTTGATCATTTATAAAACATCCTTGCAATCTTGCAGGAGAAGAGCCGTCAACAGGCAAATATAACATATCACCTTTTCCTAGTAATTTTTCTGCACCTGTTGTATCTAAAATTGTTCTTGAGTCAACACTAGAAGTAACACTGAAACTTATACGACTTGGGAAATTTGATTTTATTAATCCTGTAACAATATCAACTGAAGGTCTTTGAGTTGCTACTACCAAATGAATTCCTGTAGCTCTGCCAAGTTGAGCTAATCTGCAAATTGATCTTTCTATCTCTGCTCCACTAGTCATCATTAAATCAGCAAGCTCATCAATTACTATTACTAAATATGGCATAGAATTAGGGAATTTACTATTTAATTCAGAAATATTTCGAACCGATTTGGATTCCATTAGTTTATATCTCTTAAACATCTCATTTATCACTCCTCTAAATATTTTGGCTACAGAATCCATTTCAACTATAACCGGGGAAATCATATGAGGTATTCCGTTATATTGTGTTAATTCAACTCTTTTTGGATCTACAAGCATCAAACGCAATTGATCTGGTGATTTACTATATATCAAACTAGATACAATAGAATTCATACATACGCTTTTACCACTACCTGTAGCACCTGCAATTAATAAATGAGGCATTTTAGTTAGGTCTATAGAAATATTATCTCCTCCAGACCCTTTACCTAAAGCAATAGGCAAAGAATCATGTTTTTTAAATATATTTTGATAATCATTTGATTTTAACATTGACTTTATTCCTATAACTCCTGGATTAGGATTCGGAACTTCTATTCCAACCAAAGATTCACCAAGTACTGGAGTTTCAATTCTTATAGAAGGGGTTTTTAAAGCTAAAGATAAGTCTTTTTCACGAGCAAATATTGAATCAACTTTTACTCTATTTTTTCTTTCTACTTCTTTTAAAACGTGTTTCCCTTTTTCATCAACTATAGGATTGCCTTCTGAATCAAATTGTTTTTCTTTTTTTGTTTTTTTAATCCAACCAGGGATCAAGCCATATAATGTAACTACGGGGCCTGGTTGGACTTGCCCGATTTCTACTTCCACATCATATTGACCCAACGTTTTTTTTATATTCTCAGCAGTTTCATCTATTTCTTCCTGTAAAATTGAAACTTCTTCAAGATCATTCAGCAATTCAATTGAAGGTAAATAGTCTTTTTTTAAATTGTTATTTAAATTTGCGGAATTGGGTATAGAATTAAAATTTTCATCAGAAATCTTTGAGTCTTGAATATTAAAGTTATCTTTAGAAATTTCAAGATCTTGAGTATTAAAATAACTAGTACTATTATCTTTGTTCTTAATCAATATATCGTCATTTTTATATGCGTCTGATTTTTTTTGAAACCACTTAGAATTATCTTCAGAATCAAGTTTTGAAAAATTATTTTGAGTATTATTATCATCAAAATTAGCAAAGGTTATTTCTTCATCATTTAACAAATATTTATGATCCTTGGAATTTTCTGACAATTGTGGTGCAATTATTTTTTGTGGTGTGGGATTTTTGGATATGTATATTTTTTCTGATTTTCGAAATTTTTGAAATAAAGATATGAATGATCTTATGCTCAGTGTGATGATCATTATAAAAATCAATCCTGAATTCAAAAATGCTTTAATAACATTTTTAGGACTGATAGATAACAAAATTATAAATACAAAGAATAAACTTGTAGAATAAAATGCAATTATTGAATTTGATTGTAATTTTTGCCCTAAACTTCCTCCAAGTGAATTATCTGAAGTATAGACAAAATATTTGGTGATTTCATTTTCAGCTTTAAAATTACTCAAAATAAATACAGCAAAAATCAAAATCAAAGTTATTGTAAAATTAATTCGCAGATTGGTCTTATTAAATCCAAAAAAATAAAAAGCTAAGAAACTAAGTGAATAAACACTCAATATTAATGGTAAAGAAAATCCAAAAATTGCTCTTAAATCTGTTACAAAATTTGTAATTACATCCATAAGTTATTTTTTATATTTAAAAATAAATAATAAAGAAAAATAATTACAATTTCTATTTATTAAAAGGTTAATTTCTTAATAAGATTTATTTATGAAATTCCTTTCTTTTTTAAGAAGTCTAAAGCATCCTGAACTGTTAAAATACTTTCTGCATCTTCATCTGATATTTCTACTGGGTTATCATCAGTGCTAAATTCTTCCTCAAATGCCATTATCAATTCCACTAAATCCAATGAATCAGCATCCAAATCATTCATAAATGAAGCAGAAGGAACTACTTGATTTTCTTCAACTCCTAATTTGTCGGTAACAATATCTTTTAATCTATCTTCTAAACTCATGTTATCTCCTTATTTTTTATATTTTTTTGAATAAAAGAATCTAATACTCCATTAATAAATGAAGAAGATTTCTCTGATCCAAATATTTTAGCTATTTCTATTGCCTCATTTAGGGCTATCTCTGTCTTTAAACTAACATATTTAATTTCAAAAATTGAAATACGTAAGATATTTTTATCAATTATTGGCAAGTCTTTCAATGGAAATGTAGTAGCAAAAGTCTCTATTATAGAATCAATTGTATTTTTTTGATTATTTACACCGTTTAATAATTCATTAGCATATTTAATATCTTCTTCTTCGTAATTTGAAATACTATCTATAAATCCTTCAATCTGAATTTCATTCAATATTGCTGAAGCATCATTCATTGTTATTATAGTATTATTAAATCCAGGGATTATATCTAATTTGTATAAATATTGCAAAGTCAAGATTCTTGAAAAAGTCCTTCTACCATAAAAATATGGCTGATCAGGTTTTATGCTCATTTATTGAGTTAATGTGTTAATTGAGTCAGTTGTATCAACTGAAGTTATGATAGATTTAGAGTCTATTCGCTTAATCATATTTCCTAAAACTCCACCATGGCCAAATTCTACAAAAGAATCAACTCCGTCGTTGACCATATATTTAACACTTTTATTCCAATCCACACAATTTGTAATCTGTGTAATTAGTTCTTTTTTTATTTCAGAAACATCAGTTAATGGTTTTGCGCTACAATTGGCTACTATAGGTATAGTTGGGGATGCAAATTGTAAATCATTGATGTAATTTTGCATTTTTTCAGCAGCAGGTTTCATTAAATCTGAATGAAAAGCTCCCGCAACTTTTAGTGGTATGGCTCGTTTCGCCCCTCTAGAAGTTGCCAAATCTATTGCAGAAACAATTGCTGTTTTATCACCACTAATTACTGTTTGTAAATCAGTATTAATATTAGAAACATAAGTTCCTGTCTGTCTGCTAATTTCATATACTGCTTTTTCATCTAAACCTATAATTGCAGCCATAGTGCCCGGGTTTTGATCACAGGCATCTTGCATTAATTCTCCTCTTAATGAAACTAATTTAGCAGTTTCCTCTAAGTCTAATGCTCCAGAAACATATAAGGATGTATACTCACCGAGACTATGCCCAGCAACGTATTTTGGGATTGGAAAAGAATCTCCAATCTTTAATTTCAAAGCTTCGTAACACGCAATACTAACAGTCATAATCGCAGGTTGAGCATTTTTAGTTAACATCAATTCATCATCAGGGCCATTAAATATAATGTCACTTAATTTACGACCAAGAGCATCATCTACTCTTTGGAAAACATCAGCGGAAACATCAATATCTAACAAATCTCTACCCATTCCGACTTTTTGGCTTCCCTGACCAGGGAAAATAAATGCTGAATTAGAATTTGATTCTAATGTTTTATCGCTTTTAATCATTATATATATATTATTAATCTAAAATTTGTTGGCTTTTATATACTCCACACTCAGGACAAGCAGAATGTGGAACAATGAAAGCGTCACATCCAGGTTCATTACATTTAGTCAAAGGAACGTTTTTAATTCCGAAATGCGAAGCTCGGTCTTTTTTTCTTTTTTTCGAATGTTTTTTCTTAGGTAATGGTGCCATATTTAAAATCCAAGATATATATTACATTAAATTTGTCAGATTACAAACTACTTAGTAATTCATTAATTTACATTTTTTCGAACAAATTGGTTTTAAAGGAATGTTTATTATTATATATTCTCTTAAACATTCATCTAGTCTTAAATGATTATCTTTATCAATAGTAAATGAATCTTCATTAATAAATCCATCATCAACTAAGAATTCTTCATTCAAATTAATATCAAGATCAAGATCAATCTGTTCTAAACATCTTGAGCAATTCAACTCAATTCCTACGGGAATCGTGCCTGATATCCATATACCTTTATCAGTTTTAGTTAAATCAATCACAGATTTTTGTACTTTAACATTCCCGATGTCGTAATAGTTATACTTAAAATTATTTATTTCTAATTGTTTGCTAAATCCAAGCGATTGCTTAAACATTTCTGAAAGATTATATATCATATATATAAAATAAATTAACTTAAGATAAAATAATATATAATTTATTATATATTTAGTTCCTTGACCAATGAAATTAAGTGAAGCAAAAATAAATACCATTTTAATTGATGACGAAATTATATTGTCTTCAGATTTGTTGTCTTTGTATATGAAAAGTGTACAAAGTGAAAGGAATATTAATAAAACAAAGCATACTCCTATATTTTTTCCAACTGCTCTTGTTTTTGGAGAAATATTTAAAAAATACTCTCTACCAGATGGGACTATTCATCTTTCACAAAAAATCGAATTTTCAGATCCGATACAGCAAAATTCTAAAATTCATGCTTTTGCTGAAATAACTAAAAATTTAATTAGATCAGGCAATCGATTAATTTCAATTAACATAAACATCTACAACTCACAAAAATCTCTTTCTCATAAATCTCAATGTAATTTACTTATATCATGAAAAAATATACTCAAGGATACATGTTAAAACCTCAATCTATGAAAGTCACTCAAAATGATGTGATTATGTATTCTGAGGCAAGTGGAGATAAAAACCCTATTCATATTAATCAAAATTTTGCGTCTAAATCTATGTTCAAAGAAACTATAGCTCACGGAATGATGATAGGGGCATTTTTAAGTGAATTTTTATTCAATGAATTCGGAGATGCTTGGTTAGAAGAAGGGTCTATAGATATTAAGTTTAAACTTCCTATATTCATGAATGAAAGTATAACTGCAACTAGTACAGTGTCAAACATTGAAAATAACATGATTAAATTAAATATTGCTGTCATAAAAAAAGACGGAACTGAAGCTGTAAAGGGTTACGCTACAGTAAAGATTTAATATATGATTCTTTTTACTTATAAATTTTAAATAAAAAAATGATTAATAATAATATAACTATATCTATTGATGCGATGGGTGGAGATAATGCTCCAAACGAAATCGTAAAAGGAGCAGTAAATTCAGTAAATAAAAATAACGAATTATCTATTCTGCTAGTAGGGGATGAGAGCCAAATAAAAAATGCACTAAGTAAGTTAGGCCCTTCCGCATTAGAATTCATTGAATCAAATAGGTTAACAGTAGTACCTTCAGAAGGTGTAATTAAAGACGGAGAACAACCTGTTATTGGATTAAAGAAAAAGCCTAAGTCATCAATAGCTGTGTCTTCTTTTCTTGTAAAAAATAAAAAAGCAGACGGGTTATTATCTATGGGTTCAACTGGAGCAACTATGGCAGCCTCTGCCTTAACTCTTGGAATGATTAATGGAATTGAACGCCCAACTGTTGGGGGTCCTATAATAGGCAGTTCCCCTAACACAGTAATATTGGACATAGGCGCTAATGTAGACTGCAAGCCTTCCCAGTTAGTAACTTTTGCAGTGTTGGGGTCAATATATTCAAAATATACATTTGAAATCGACTCACCTAGAGTTGCAATATTAAATGTTGGAAGTGAACAAGGTAAAGGAAATAAATTAACTAAAGACACATTTGAGCTAATAGAGAATACAAATTTAAATTTTGTAGGTAATATTGAACCTAATGATTTGTTTTATGATAAAGCTGAAGTCGTTGTATGTGACGGTTTTGTTGGTAATATTCTTTTGAAATTACTAGAATCTACCGGCTTTTTAATTAAAGATTTTATAGATGAACAATTAGATCCATACATAGATCAGAATACTAAGTATGAAATATCCAATAAAGCTTTAAATTACCTTAATGTAGGAGAAACTTATGGGGTTGCTCCATTATTTGGTGTAAATGGAGTTGTTGGAATCGGGCATGGAAAAGCAAATCATTCAACAGTCGAAAAAGCAATAAACAGTATTATTTTATGGATAAAAAGTAATATGATTGAAGAAATGAATAAAGAAATAAATCAATTATCAACAGAGAAAACAAATGAAAAACAATAAAAACGCGTTAATTACAGGTGCTGCAAAAGGAATTGGAAAAGCTATAGCGCTAGAACTTGCAAAACAAGGAAATAATATTGCAATAAATTACAATTCTTCAAAAAAAGAAGCCGAAGAATTAAAACAAATTATAAAAAAAGATTACAAAGTCAAAGCATTTATAATTCAAGGGAATGTAAGTATTAAGAAGGATTGTTACAATATAGTGGAAACAACAATATCTGAATTTGGGTCAATTGATATATTGGTTAACAACGCAGGTATTATAGATGACAATTTAATGATTAGAATGTCTGACGAAGCTTGGGAAAGAGTTTTAAGAACTAATTTAGACAGTATTTTCTATTGTACTAAGCCTGCATTAAAATCAATGTTAAAAAGTAAATGGGGAAGAATACTAAATATAGGTTCAGTTGTTGGAATTAGAGGAAACATTGGACAGGTTAACTATTCTTCTTCAAAAGCTGGAATGATGGGATTTACAAAATCTTTAGCTAAAGAAGTGGCTACAAGAAATATTACCGTAAATACAATTACCCCAGGATATATAAACACAGAAACAGTAGATGTACTCAAACAAGAGCAAAAAGACACCATTATGACCTGGATTCCTCAAGGACATTTTGGAGAAGTTGAAGACATATCTCACTTAGCAGGGTTTATATGTTCTGAGAAAGCAAAGTATATGACCGGACAAATCATCAGTGTTGATGGTGGTATGGCAATTTAAATTTTATATCTTTTAATTTTTAAACATGAATTATTTTAAAAATAAAACAATTATTGTTACTGGGGGGAGCCGTGGTATTGGAAAAACTATATGCCTTGAATTTGCCAAACTTGGTGCGAATATAATATTTAACTATGTAAGAAATCATGAAGAAGCAAAAAATACCAAACAAGAAATAACTCAATACAATGTCGATTGTGATTATATAAAATGTAATTTAAACGAACCAAGTCAAATAAATAATTTTTTTAATACCATTAAATCCAAATATAAGTCTGTGGACTTTCTCGTAAATAATGCAGCCTCAGGTGTTAATAAAAAATCATATGAATTAGAAATTAAACATTGGGATTGGACATACAACATAAACGCAAAAGCGCCATGGTTATTATCAGTTGAATCTTCAGAGCTTATGAAAAATGGTGGTTCAATTGTAAATATATCTAGCTTAGGATCTAACAAAGTCCTACCAAACTATTTTTTAGTTGGAACCTCTAAAGCATCTCTAGAATCCATTACTAGATATCTTGCAGTAGAATTAGCTGATAAAAATATAAAAGTTAATACTATTTCAGCAGGTATAGTTGAAACAGATGCCCTTAAGAGTTTTCCTAATGAATCAGAAATGTTATCGGCCAAAGAAAAAAACCCCGCAGGTCGCTCAATTAGTACAAATGACATAGCAAATCTTGTGATTTTTTTATGTAGTGATAAATCTGATATGATAAGAGGTCAGACTATTGTATTAGATGGGGGATATAGCTTAATAAATTAATTATTCGTATCATTTGCATTATGTATTACGAAATCTTCATTTTTTTCATTTAAAAATTTTTTCTTCATATATGCTAATTTATAAGCACCACTATGATATGTGTCAGATGAATGCGATGTGATTTTCCCAATAATGGTATCTTCAAAAGTTATGTCTGGACCTAATGGTTTTAAAGCTTTAATTAGAACTAATTTATTCTGAACTTTCTCGTAACTCTCTAATCTAGTTATAACTTCCTGTCCTACATAGCAACCTTTGTTGAAACTTATATATTTTTTTAGTCCAGCTTCAAGTGGATTATATTCTTCATTTATTTCTGATGGATATGCAGGAATATTATTTATAATCCTGTAATCATTAAAATTATTATCGTTCATCAATATAGAATCAAAGTTTTGAGTTTTAGCAAAATAAGAAACTAATTCTTGAATATTATCATGAGTGGAGTAAATCTCATAATGATTTTTATGGTAAAACTTTTTATTAATAATTAAAATTTTGGTTCTTCCTGCTGACAATGAATTAAATGCAACATACATTGATTTTCCTTCCAAAAGTGACATATCTAAGTCAAAAGTTTTGTTAAACAATTCTATAGTATTATCACCAAAAATTACTAAGCTTGATTCATAATCTTTTTGATCTAAAATAATTTCAATGTCCTCTCCGAAAGTATAAAAATCAATCCATTCTAATACAGCATTAAGTGAATTCTTTGAACATCCTAACACGATATAGTCATCTAATCTTAAAACACTTAGCATATCAATCATTCTTCCTTTTGGGGAAGTTAAGATAGTATAGATATGTTCCATTGGTTTAATAACGCTTAAATCGTTCGTTGTGAGTCTATCTAATAAATCTAAAGCTTCATTACCTTTGATTTTCACAAATGACAAATTGCAAGGTTGGTGAAAATAAACTTTTTTTGACGTGTCACTTTCCATAATCTCTATACCGAAAACGATGTCCCACAACCACAAGTTGTTTTAGCATTAGGGTTGTTAAACACAAATCCTTTTCCATTTAATCCACCTTGGTACTCAAGTGTTGTTCCCGCAAGGAAAATATATGACTTTTTATCAACATACAGCTCCAAGCCGTTTTCAGTTATAATTTTTTCATTTTCTTTTGCTTTGTCAGCCAACTCTAAAACGTAAGTTAATCCAGAGCAACCGCCACCTTTAACTGCAACTCTAAGGTTTGTATCATTTTTCCCCTCTACTTTACCAAATTCTTTAATATGCTTAACAGCATCTTGAGAAATTGTTATAGTTAATGAACCTGATTGGTCTCTTTGTGCAGAGGGTTTATTTAGCATAAAGTTTATTTTTTATAATTACTAACTTTTATATTATAAATTATATGTAAATTTATTTACATATGTATATTATAATGCACATAATATATTCAGGCGATTGGACAGCTGCTATATATTTCTGATATGTAGAGGAAAGTCCGAGCACTAATGAGAAAAGTGCCAGTTAACGGCTGGTCAGGGTAACTTGAAGGAAAGTGCCACAGAAAAAATACCGCTATGAATTATCGTAGTAAGGGTGAAATGGCGAGGTAAGAGCTCACCGCTTTGTTGGTAACAACAAAGGCATGGTAAACCCCACTTAGTGAAAGGCCAGATAAAAGGAAATGGATTATCTCATATCCAAGTACTTTGGGTAGGCCGCTTGAGCTTAATGGCAACATTAAGCCTAGATAGATAGCTGTCAGTTTAAAACTACAGAACTCGGCTTATAGATCGCCTGAAAATATTTATTCAAATTCTAATTTTATTTTTGTATTTTGAGCTTGATGAATAAGCGCACCGGAAGATATTCCATCAACACCTTTAATTAAATAACCAGGCAAGTTATCTATTGTTACTCCACCTGAAATCTCTATAAAAATATTTTTATTTACATTTCTTATTATTTGAACGCATTCTTGAGCATATGCAGGAGACATATTATCTAACAATACTGCATCGATGTTATATTCTAATAATTTAGTTAATTGCTCTTTTTGATCCACTTCAACTTGAATTGGATGTTCCATATTATAATTTTGGATAATTTTATAGAAATCGTCAGAAGAGGCAACCCAATGATTATCTTTAATTAACAAACCTTCTGATAAATTCAATCTATGATTATAACCCCCTCCTACAGTAACTGCATATTTTTCAAATAATCTTAACCCTGGAGTAGTTTTACGTGTATCAAGAATCTTAATTCCACTATCTTTTGTTATATCTGCATATTTTCTAGTTAAAGTAGAAATCCCTATTAATCTTTGGAGTAAATTTAATAAAATTCTTTCATATCTCAATAAACTTTTAGCATTCCCTTTTATAATAGCTATTTTTTGACCTTTAGTTAATTCGTCTCCATCTTCGCAAAGCATAGTTGTCTCAAAATGGTTCAGAGCTTTTATAATTGGTTTTCCGCAAAAAATTGCTGAATCTTCACAAACTAAATATGATACAGCTGTTTTTGTATCATCTACAGTTAAATCTGAAGTTGGATCTCCTTGTGGTGAATCTTCAATTAAAAACTCATCAAATTTTTCTTTTATATAATCAGGTGACAATGATGTTATTTGTTCGTATAAAGGATTATTCATAATTACTATAATAAAATTTTACAGAGATAATATAATATTTACTCATTGAATAAAATACAAATAAAGCAAAACAAAAAATTTGGATTAGCATCAAAATCACCTCGAAGAATTGAGTTGAGTAAAATGCTAGGGTTATCTTTTGAAATTTTGAACTCATCTGACGCTGAGCCCAAACCTGTATTAAATGAATCTCCTGTAGACTACGTAATAAGAGCAAGTGAATTTAAGGTTAAAAACAACGATAACATTCTTAATGAATTCGTAATTGCTTCAGATACAATTGTGTCATTAGAGAAAGAAATTTTGGGAAAACCAATAAATAAGAAAATTGCTATTGATATGATTACAAAACTAAATAATAAAACTCATTTTGTAATAACAGCTATATCAGTATTAAATACTAATAACAAATCTATTACGAGCCTAGTGAAAAAAAGTAAAGTAAAATTTAAAAATTGGAACAATTCTCAAATTTACAAATATATAGAAAATAATGACATTTTAGACAAAGCCGGAGCATACGCTATACAAGATAACAATAATTCTCCTGTAGAGGATTACACTGGTTGTAAATTAAATATTGTCGGACTTCCTGTCTGTAATCTCATTGAATTATTAATATCAAATCAAGTAATTGAAAAAACAAATCTGCCTAAAAACAATATTTGCAAATTAATTGAATCATGGCAGGAGCGAGAGGGCTCGAACCCCTGACCCTTGGTTTTGGAGACCAATGCTCTACCAACTGAGCTACGCTCCTTCGTCCTTAATAGATCAAGAATATTAATTAGAATACTTTGTGATATTCCCACTATAATTCCCACTATAAAGTTCAAATACTGCCATGATTTACTATTTGAAAGAATATTCTAGCATATCCTGTAACTGTAGCCGATTGGCTTTAAGGGTTATTATTTATTTATATGTGATATCTTCAGAGACTAAAAGGTGTGAATATTAGATAAGGTATAATTTAATAATGGAATTGCTAAAACATTTAAAACAAAACGGATATAGAATCACAGAATCTAGAAAAATGATATGTGAAGTATTAGAAAAAAATGTTCATTTTCATTTCAGTGTCAACGAATTATATAAATTAATTAATTCTGAATCGACATCAATAGTTGATAAAACTACTATTTACAGAACCCTTGATGCGCTAGAAGAATTAGGATTATTAACACATTCTCATGTTCCACATAAATCTGCCATCTATTTTATAAATGATAAAAATCAAAACGTACATTTAATATGTGAAAAATGTGACAAAATCATTGATCTTCCAAATAATTCAATTAATTCTATAAATTCAATATTAAAAAATGAAACTCATTTCGAATCTATAAATAATAATTATGTTTTTGTTGGGACATGTATTAAATGCAAATAGTTATTGCACATCAATTGCAATAAGGCCCTGATTTTAATATAATCAAAATATAATTTTCAAATTTATAAAATGTTAGATATATTAAATTTTCAAATAGTTAACTTTTCTAATTTAGAGGAAACACTGCCAGATTCAAAATGGATTACAATGTTTGTTCTTGGACTAGCTATGGGATTAAGGCATGCTACAGATGCCGACCATGTCGTAGCAGTATCTACAATTGTTTCAAAATCAAAAAATATATGGAGAGGTTTTTGGATTGGATCTTCATGGGGATTGGGGCACACTATCCCGCTATTTATTCTTGGTTTTATTATTCTTAATCTTAGAGATTTAATGAATAATTATGAGAGTATATCTCACTACTTTGAGTTTATTGTAGCATTAATGTTAGTAATTTTAGGAATTCAAGCATTAGTAATATCTCTAAAAAACAAAGACTTAGTAGGTTTATTATTTAGCAGAGCATACAATTTTTTAAATTTACCTAAATTTAAAATTCATGATGACAATGAGCATGATATAGAAAGTGAAAAACATTCTAAATTCAAATTCCATAAACCTCACTTTAGGGTTAAATCATTTTCAATAGGAATAATACATAGCTTAGCTGGAAGTGCTGCAGTGATGCTGATGTTACTACCTTCAATTAACAATGTTTTTAAAGGTTTGTTATTCATATCATTATTTGGTCTTGGAACGATCATATCGATGTCATTGATGACATTTCTTCTTTCTCTTCCATTTGCATTAGGTAATAATAATAAATTTTTAGTAAATGGATTAAATGCCGTTGCAGGGATATTAAGTATATTACTTGGCATATTACTTGGCTCAGATATTATGCTTGGTACAGAATTTATTTGGTACTAATATTCATTTCAAATTTTCATCTACTTCGACTTGGTATGATTCAACCAAACTATTAGTTTCATTTGCCATTCCCACCACTGCGATTAGTTCTTTAAGCATTTCATCATCCATACCTTTCAATTTAGCTGACTTTATATGTGACCTTATACAATATTCACAACTGTTTGTCATTGACACAGCAATATAAATCATCTCTTTAAATAATGAACTTAGATGCCCTTCTTGCATAACTTGTTGTAAAGAATTCCATGTTCGTTCTAAAGTATTGGGATCGTTTGCAATCGTTTTCCAAAAATTAGGAACTTTATCTATTTTTCTTATTACTTTTATCTCATTAAATATTTTTTTTACCTTCGAATTTTTTGTATTTTCAGATATAGGTTTTAAAATAGTCATTACTTTTTCTCCATTTAATATATATGTATGATAATAATACATTAAATATATAATGCGAAAAATATGTCCAAAGATTATGACAACTCATCTATAAATGAATTGATTGACGAATTTGTAATACAAGAAATAAATTTTAAAGATGTAATAAACAATAATAAATCTGAAATAGAGAAATTAATAATTGAATGCTCAAATAGGATACAAAACAAAAATAAAATATTTTTAATTGGTTCAGGGACAAGCGGCAGATTAGGAATGATAGAATCATCAGAAGTTTATCCTACTTTTGGTGACAATTCATTCACAGGCATTATTGCAGGTGGAATCGATGCAATGACTCACTCTGTTGAAGGTTCAGAGGATTCGTTAACAGATGGAATAAATCAACTAAATACACACGGCTTAAGATCTGACGATCTTGTTATAGGAATTAGTGCTAGTGGAACAACGCCATTTACAATAGCAGCTTTAAATAATAGTAAAAACAAAAAAATCAAAACTTGTTTGATATCTAATCAATCACAAAATAATTATGATATAAACATTCAACTTGGGGTCATATACGAAAAAATCTTAGGTTCAACAAGAATGTTATCTGGTACTTTAACCAAGCAATTACTAAATCTAGTTACAACTATTTCAATGATCAAATCTGGAAAAACTTATAAAAATTACATGGTCAATGTAAAACCTCTAAATAAAAAATTAATTAAAAGATCAATTGATATAATTAGTAAAATAACAGTTACTGACACAAAATTTGCCACAACACTTTTTGAAAAATCAAATTATAAAATCAAACATGCAATAGTAATGCATATTAAAAACATTGACTACAAAGATGCTGATCAATTACTTGAAGCTAACCAGGGATTTTTATATAAAATTATATAGATATGAATAAAATTAATATAATTGGATTAATGACAGGAACGTCATGTGATGGCATGGACTTATGTTTGATTCAATGCAACTTATCAAATGGAATACCTGTTGCGAAAATAGTTAAAACCCAATATGTAGAATATTCTGAAAAATTTAGTAAATCTTTATTACAAATAAACTCATCATCAATTGATAATATAGCACAATATCATATGAGTTTAGGAAAATTATGGGCTACTGAAATTAATAATTGGGTGGTAAAAAATAAATTTAAAATAGATATGATAGGGATTCACGGGCAGACTATTTATCACAAAGGAAAAAATGCAAGTATCCAAATAGGTGAGCCATTATACATATCAAAAAAACTTAAAGTTCCTGTAATTCATAATTTTAGAACAAAAGACATTATTAACCATGGTCAAGGAGCTCCATTAATGCCAATTGTAGATAATTGGATTTTTAATGATTTGAAAGAAAATGTTATCACCCTAAATATCGGGGGCATATCAAATATTACTATTATAAATAAAGATAAAAAAATTTCGGGTTTCGATACAGGCCCTGGAATGTCTTTGTCAGATCTTTATTGTTTACGTTTTTTATCTCAAAAATATGATGTGAATGGCACAATGGCGCTAAATGGAAATATTGATATTAATCTGGTAAATAAATGGATACATGATGAAAAATTCATATTAGACTCTCCTCCAAAAAGTGCAGACAAATCACTTTTTGGAGAAGAGTGGTTAGATAAAAATATAAATAATTTTGATTCACATGAAAATAACTTAGCAAATTTAGCTTATTTCACTTCATTAAGTATATCTTTAAATGTGAAAGCAAATGATAAAAGTAAAAATACATCCATTTATGTTTCAGGAGGAGGTATAAAAAATAAAGCAATTATGACTAATCTTTCTGAACTACTTCCAAAATTCAAAATATTGTCTATAGCAAAAAAAGGAATAGATCCAAAATATAAAGAAGCGTATGCTTTTGCGATGTTGGCAGCATCTAATTATTTCAAAATAAAAGTAGATACAAGGCATATCACCGGAGCAAAAGATCCATATATAATTGGAGAAAAAGTATTATGGAGTTAATTTGA
This sequence comes from uncultured Chloroflexota bacterium, assembly GCA_913045935.1. Taxonomy (GTDB): domain Bacteria; phylum Chloroflexota; class Dehalococcoidia; order Lucifugimonadales. The sequence goes on from CAJWSY010000001.1 coordinate 26,544, forward strand.
GAATAGCTAAATATTTGGCATCCCAAAATATCGGATCAAGAAGAGAAATTGAAAGATACATCAAACAAAATAGAATAAAAGTCAACGGATCAATCATACATTCGCCAATTACTTTTGTAGGTGAAAATGACAATATTCAGCTTGATAACAAATTAATTGAACACACAAATAAAATATCTATACTAAAATTCCATAAACCTGTTAAATATATAACTTCGAATAAAAAGCAAAATAACAAACCGATTATTTTCGACATTATTGACAAACAATATAGAAACTACAAAACTGCAGGAAGATTAGATTATTTTTCTGAAGGACTGTTGATATTAGCGTCTAATGGAGAAATAACAAGAAACTTAGAATTACCTAAAAATAAATTTAAAAGAGTATATGAAGTAACAGTAAACGGATTATTCAAAGAAGAAAATTTAGCGAAAATAAGCAAAGGTGTAATGATTCAAAATATAAAATACAAACCTTTCTCATATCAAATAATAAATACACAGAAAAAAACAACCAAATTAAAACTAACTCTTGTAGAAGGTAAAAATAGAGAAATAAGAAATATAATGTCTTACTTGAAGTTAAATATAATAAAATTAAAACGAACTGAATATGGGCCTTTCAAGCTAAACACTCTTAAATCAAAAGAGTTGCAGTTAGCTAGTGAAAATGAAATCAAACAATATTATGAAAATTTAAAAAAATGATAAATTTATTTAACAAACAAGAATTATTAAATGGAATTAACTATCTTTCTAGCAATTACCCAATTATGCAAAAATTATACAGGCAATACGGGACTCCAAATTTAGATCGTGGATCAAAAGATATTTTTCTATCGTTAATCAGATCAATTATATCTCAACAAATTAGCACTCAAGCAGCTTTAAGTGTGCATAAGAAATTTCAAAATTTATTCTCAGAAAATATAATAACACCCGATGCGATTTTGTCCGAAGATGAGGTGAATTTAAAATCTGCCGGTCTTTCTAAACAAAAAATTGAATATATAAGATCAACATCTCAATTTTTTATTAAAACAAAGTATACAAATGAAGACTTAAGTTCTATGAATGACAGCGATTTAAAAAAACAATTAATCTCAATTAAAGGAGTAGGTCCCTGGACAATTGATATGATTTTAATATTTTCTCTAGGCAGGCCTGATATTTTTCCAGTTGGTGATTTAGCTATACGTAAAGGTTTTAACATTCTTTATGGAAAAGAGCATACTGAAAAACAAATGATTAATGAGTCAAAAAACTGGAAACCATACAGAACTATATTCTCATGGTATTTATGGAGAGTGATAGATGGAACATGGGAATCATTATAATTATAATTTTTTTTATGGTTTTAAACACTCTATGAAGGGAGGGGGTTGACAAGTCTGTTTTAATTCTGTTATAATAGTCTCACGTCAGCTTAAATAGCTGGCTTTTTTTTTGGATTTTTTTAATCCTTTCCTAATAATTTGTTAACCAAATCTTTATTCATTTGCGCATAAAACCATTTGTCCGGTGTAATATTTTTTTTATGGTTTTAAACACTCTATGAAGGGAGGGGGTTGACAAGTCTGTTTTAATTCTGTTATAATAGTCTCACGTCAGCTTAAATAGCTGGCTTTTTTTTTGGATTTTTTTAATCCTTTCCTAATAATTTGTTAACCAAATCTTTATTCATTTGCGCATAAAACCATTTGTCCGGTGTAATATTTTTGTGATCTATAATTTCTAAATTATCATTTACAAGATAAGTAGAAGGAACTGTTGTATTATTAAAATACTTTGCAAAAGCCATTCCTAAATCTGTTTTACTTATTTGCATAGAATACAAGATAGGAACATCTTTGTTAATAATATTTTCCAAATCTCTCACCGAGGATTTTGCAGATCTGCATGTTGCTCAGGATTCTTCCCATAAATAAATCAAAGTATATGGTCTGGTTTCATAAATCTTTTTAAAATCGTTAGTTTTATATTTATCATAAAACTCTTTTTCAGCTTTATTTTTTTTCAAATCATTTTTATTCTTAATGACATTGTACTTTTCAGTTAAATCTATATTAGACAAATCTTCTTTTGCCATTAATTTGTACATTTCTGAATTAGGATCATGATTAACTAAATTTTCATTAGTTGAACAAGCTAAAAATAAAAAAATAATTATGCTTAAAATCTTTTTGTTTAAATTCATATAAGTTGGTCTAAAATAATAGAGGCTAGTAAATATTATACTAGCCTCTAATAAAAGGAGGTGATGGAATTATGATGTCCATATGCTTAATATTATAAATTTCAAATATTTAGCAAATATCAAGATTTCATAAATTCATGAAACTCATTACCCATTCTTTTTTCTTGTAAATTTATATACTGATCTTTAGTGTAATTAGGAATGTGAGTATTCATAATTTCTTTTAATCTATTTTCTTCTGGCCATAATAAATCAATAACAGTCATTGCCATAGATTTAGCAGGGTTAATCACAGATTTATAATAATCATCAATATAATAATCATTACCATGCCCGACTCCTATTGCACCACCACTCCTTGGATGAATGATTGGCATTATTTGACTAAGGTCACCCATGTCAGTAGATCCTCCGGATTGATCATCAGGATGAACTTTTACATTACCCTCCCCGACTACTTGATACGCATTTTTAGCGTAAATATCATTAATATCCTTATTTTGTAACATAGGTAAATTTCCCGCAATAGATCTGATTCTTACATTTGCACCCATTGCCATCGCACCCGCTTTTAATGACCTGTCGATTTTTTCATTAACTTCGTTTACTATATCTATTGTTCGACCTCTAATTCTCCATTCTAATTTAACTATTGAAGGTATAGAATTAGTTGCAGTACCACCTTCTGTTAATATTCCATGAACTCTAATTTTATCCTCATCTTTAAATGATTCTCGCTGTAAATCCATAGCCATCATTGCTATATTTGCAGCTTTGAGAGCATTTACTCCTGCATAAGGAGCGCCTGCTGCATGAGAAGCTCTACCATGAAATTCAACATATTTCACCACATGCCCTAAAGACGTACCTCCTACAGATAAATCTTTATCTTCTGGATTTGTAGTAGCATGGCTTAACATTGCTGAATCAATATTGTCAAAAGAACCTATTCTAATTAATTCTTGTTTGCCTGACATAAATCCCAATTTACCTTCGTCTATTAAATTTATTCTAAATTCATTCTCAATAGTTTCTTCAGCAGGAACTGCAAACAATACTACATTCCCATTTAAATATTGACTCGCTCCACTATTAATAAGACCCAATCCTACACCAACCATTGATCCGAGTTGGCAATTGTGGCCACATGCATGAACTGCGCTTGTTTTTAAATCTGCCAAAGGGTGATCTTTAACTATTAATCCATCTAATTCACCTATAACTGCAATAGTTGGGCCATCAGATCTTCCTTTTATTGGTTCAGATTTAACTCCTGTAATAGCGTGACCATCTGTGTATCCTAAATTCAAGCTTTTAAATATTTCTTTTACTTTGGTAGATGTTTTAAGCTCCCTGTAACCTGTTTCGGCATTTTCTGCTATATCTTTTGAAAAATTTATTAATTTATCTTTATTATTATCAATTTCTTCAGATACTTTCTTTTTTAATTCTTCTTTAGAAATATTCATACGACCCCTCTTTTGTTATTATTGTATTATTAATTTTAATAATACAAAAATTCTCGATATGTTTAAATCATTCATGCTAATTGGGGTTCCAGTTATTGTATTAGCAGTTTTATATGCCGCTTCAGTAGGTTTTTAATATAATCACTTTGAAGTCTTAACTCTTAATATAAATAAAGTACCTATAATTAATAACAATAAAACAACAATTTTTACCAACAACAATGTCGCTGGTATCCAAATTGTTATAGAAAGCAAACCAAATACCCACATTATAAAAATAGATATTAATTTAGCTTTTAAGGGCATTCCTTTTCCAGACAAATAATTTTTAATATATATTCCTAGTAATCTGTTATTGATTAACCACATATATAGTTTTTCTGAGCTTCTAATATAAAAATATGAAGCAATTATCAAAAAAATTGTTGTCGGCCAACCTGGTACAAATATTCCAATGACACCCAATCCCACAGAAATACTGCCAAATAAAATCCATAATATTCTAATTGATTTGTGCTTATTTAATTTTGACATATTAAATTTTAAAAATCATAGATCCAAAAATTTAATAATTTGTTCTGCATGTCCATTTGGGTCTACAGGATTCCAAATTTTAGAAATATATCCATCCTCATCAATAACAAATGTAATTCGATATATTCTTTCAACTTCCACCCCATCCACATCTGCCTTATATGACACATCATAATTTTTACACATAATTCGTTCTATATCAGAAAGAAGAGGAAATGGTAAATTGAATTTTTTTGTAAATGCTTGATGGGATTGTTCATCATCAGCACTAATACCATATATTGAAATATTATTATCATTAAATACAGAATAATTATCTCTGATTTCACACGCTTCAATAGTACACCCAGGAGTGTCATCTTTTGGATAGAAATACAAAACTAATTTCCCTCCCTTAAAATCATTTAATTCTACTAGATTCCCATTTGTATCTTTCAATTTGAAATCGGGAGCTTTGTCGCCTTCTTTTAATTTCATTTCCTCACCTAAGTCTTTGTTTCAATTTTCTATTTATATATAAAAACAATACTATTATAAAAATGATTAAAATTAAAACATATATAACTGACTTATTAATTTTTATGATTCCAATAAAATTATTTGTATTTTCCAGGCTAGTTGGGGGATCAGTCAAACTAGTTTTAATATCATCAGAATCCTTGGTATCAGAATGAAAGTCACGTACTTTATTTCTTGTTCCAGCAAAATTAGCTAAATCTGAAATCCCAAAATCCTCAATAATTCCTGTGGCGAACCATAGTTTATAATCAGTTATATATTCCGATGTAACTCTAACAAAATAAGTTCCTTCATTTTCTATTAAAAATCTATCTTTAACATATACCCATGAATAAGTATTGGTAAATGGTTCGTGAAATTCTGACAATCCCCATTTATTATCGCTTGTATAAGATAAAACTTCGGTAAAATCATTTTCATCTTGGTAATACAAATATAAATTGGGATATTTACTTTGATAATCGTCAAATTTAGGAGCTCCTAAATCTAGAATTAAATTATGCCCTTTGACTAAAGATAATTCAAACCAAAATTCTTTTTTTTCTTCTGACAATATAAAATAGAAAACCTGTGAAATATTTGGCTGATTGATATATAAAGCTTGTTCTTTAGAATTTGATTCAGGTGGGAAAAATGGTTTATGTGCCTCGATCTTTTGAACATCAATAATAAAAATTAAAATAATCACAAAAATTAAATTTTTATAATTTATTTGAAATTTATTTATATTTAGCATTTGTAACATATGTTGATTAAAAGGATCTTTTGTGAAAGAATTAATTTTTAAACTTATTGGTAAATATTATAATTAATTTAATAACAAATTTCTCTAGCTCTAGAGTTGGTAAGTGGATTGTTCTGTCTTCATGGATATTAATAGCAGGATTAATAATCCCTTTTGCACCCCAACTTACAGAAAGTGTAAATCAGACAGATTTTCTACCGGAAAGTGCAGAATCAACTAAAGCTGCTAGACTAGTAGAAGAAAGATACAGCACAGGATCTATAGAAGCTCCGAGTATAATTGTTGCTCAAACTAAAAATAAAGCTGAATTCACATCTTCAGAAATACAAAAATTATCAGAGTTAGAAAATAAAATTAAATCTGACTCTTCTCTAAATCTTAAAAATATAGTTTCTGTATTTAGTTTGCCTCAAGCTAGAAGTGAATTTGTTTCTCCTTCTGAAAATACTATGACAATGATAGTTAACTTGAACATTCCTCCGTTTGCTGATGAATATCCCGGTGAATTAAAAAAATTGCGAAAATTAATAAGTGACGAATTAGATAAAGAAAATAATTTAGAAGTACTCGTTGGAGGTCCAGGAGGCTTACTAGCTGATTTGATAGAAGTATTTAGCTCAATAGACGGATTGTTGCTAATTGTAACTGTAGTACTTGTTCTTGTTCTGCTTTTATTAATATACAAATCACCAGTTACTGCCTTGCTCCCTTTAATTTCTGTAGGGTTGGTTTTTCAAGTAGCACAAGGAGTAATTGCTTGGATAGATCAAGGAACAGGCGATTTTTTACGTATAAATGGACAATCAACTGGAATAATGACTGTTGTTTTGTTTGGGTCTGGAACAGATTATTGCCTTTTTATTTCCTCAAGATTCAGAGAAGAATTAACTAAAACAAAAGACAAACACGAAGCTATGAAAAAAACTATGAAAGGAGTCGGAGGAGCTGTTGCTTCTGCTGCTCTAACAATAATAATAGCTTCATCTATTTTGCTTTTATGTATATTGAAATCTTATCAATCACTTGGTCCTGTTATTGGGATAGCAGTATTATTGATGCTTATCGCAGCTCTAACTCTTGTGCCTTCACTTATGTGCATAATGGGTAAATTTACATTTTTCCCAGTGGATTACTCATGGAGGTCAAAATTAATAGCTTCAATTCTTTTCCCATTCTATGCGGTTATTGGATTATTCGAATTAGCATATTATTTTGTTATTGGTAAAAATAAAAAATCAACAAAACCATCTGAGACAATCTATTCAAGAGTTGCAAAATGGGTAATAACAAAGCCTGTAACTACTCTTCTGATTACCTCTTCAATATTGATCCTTATGTTTACAGGGCTAATTGGAGCGAAGCCAACTTATGATCAATTAGCAAGTCTTCCAAACAATGCTGATTCTGTTAAAAGTTTTGAATTATTAAGATCCGGTTTTAATCCAGGTGAATTAGCTCCTGTAGAAATTTATGTTGATTTCGAATCTGAAAATGCTGCCATTGAAAATTCAAATCTTAAAAAAATAGACACCCTTTCTAAGATATTAATTAATGCTCCTGGAGTGAATAGAATATCAAGTCAAACAAGACCATTTGGTATAAATTCACCAATTGGAGGAGCAGATCAAATAGGACAGTATCTAAAATCTCAAGATCCTCAACATTTACCAATTTTAGCTAAAGTAGCTAACTATTCATCTCCTGATAATTCTATATCAAAATTAGAACTTGTACTCAACGAGAACCCATATAATGAAAAAGGAATGGACCTCATACCGCAAATAAGAAACTATATCTCTACAAAAGCGAATGAAACAGGGATTGATTTATCAAAACTGTACGTTGGTGGAGAAACAGCTGTGCAATACGACACAAGAGAGGCAGTTAATAGAGATCAATTAGTCGTCCTTCCAATAATTTTATTGGCAATAGGTTTAGTATTATTGGTTCTATTAAGATCAGTTGTAGCTCCTATATACCTTTGCGCAACAATAATATTTACTTATTTTTCAACAATAGGAATATCTCTTCTCGCTTTCAATTATATATTTGACCAACCTGCCTATACCGCTGGATTACCATTTTTCTTATTTGTATTTTTAAATGCATTAGGGGTTGATTATAATATTTACTTAATGAGTAGAATCAGAGAAGAAGCCAAAAGACACGAATTATCCGAAGCAACACGAATTGCTGTTTCTCAAACAGGTGGAGTCATTACTTCTGCAGGAATAATATTAGCAGGGACTTTTTCTGCCCTTATGGTACTACCATTAACTGATTTATTCCAACTCGGGTTTGCTGTTGCAATTGGCGTAATTATTGATACTTTTATAACAAGAACTTTATTAGTCCCGGCTATTGTAAAATTATTGGGTCAAAAGAATTGGTGGCCTAACAAAATAATTCCAAGCAAAGCAAAATAAACATTACTTTTTTTTATATGTAATCATAATTATTCCTGAAATAATAATTATTCCTGAAACCAATTGATAAATTTCTAATATCTCATTTAAAATTATGACACCAAATATTGAGCCTGTTACCGGTACTAATAACCCAAAAGGTGTTACTTTCACAGAATTATATTTATTTAACAAATATTGCCACAGAGAAAATCCTAACAATGTAGATATACAAGCAGTATATAAAATTGATAATAAAACACTAATATGAATATCAGTAATGACAATTGATTTAATTTGATCGAACTCTAAATAAAAAGAAATAAAAAATAAGAAAATTGCTGCAACCGGAGATATCCATATTAAAAAAGATACCATATTTATATTTCCTAAATTTTTTAGTTGGACATTTGCAATTCCCCATGAAATTGCAGCAAACAATATTATAATAATTGACTCAAATTTGAAATCTCCGTCGTTGAAAACAAATAAAAGTAAAACACCTAAAGCACCAATAATTAATCCGATTATTTCTTTTATTTTAATACTTTCATTCATAAATAAAGAAGAAATTATTACTGAAAAAAAAGATTGCGTTTGTAAGATAACCGCACTTAATCCAGCTGACAAGCCCAGACTCATTCCGTAATACAAAAGACTATATTGAAATACTCCTAATGACAAAGGTATGGAAATAAATTCAATTTTAGATATTTTGGGTTTTTTTACAAAAAATATCCACGGCAAAGATAATATTAAAAATCTTAAAGCTGCTGCAAATACTGGTGGGAGTGAATTAACAGTCACTTTAAGTGCTACAAAGTTAAATCCCCATAAAAAAACTATCAATACAGCTATAAGTATATGTTTTTGTTTCAACTATTTCTCTAGGTTTAATTTGTTATAATTTTGTAGGGCTTAGAATTATTTGTTAATCCTGGTTTGGAAGTTAATTTTGTAAAATTTCTTTTTTTGAATCTGTTGTAAGCATCAGAAGAACTTTTTCTGTTTTTACAAATATAATTACAAAATATTTTCCGTTCACTTGTAGTGCTAAACAAATCATTACAATTTTTACATAATCTATAATTTATTTTATTTGTAATCGAACTAACAAAATTATTCCATAAAAAGTTAATCAATTGGGGATGTTTATTAACTCTGTTTATAGTATTTAAATTTATATCAAACTCAAATTTAATCCCAGGAAGAGCTTTGTCATAGTGATTCAAAATATCATTAACATACAAACTTAATGTTTTTTTTAATAAAAAATCATTATCAAAATCAGATAACAATTCAGCGATATGATAAGGTTTAAAATTCAAAGTTGGAGTTATTAAATGTATAGATTTAGTTTCTACAAAATGATTAAACATTTTTAACAATTTGTTTTTTGTTTGATCAGATGGAGAATTCAAAAAATTACAACTCATCAAAACTGTCCACATAATTTTCAATTCAGTTAATACATTTTCAGAAGTAAAATTATGATTAAATAAAATAAAGTTATTTTCTATATATAATTTTAAATTTTCTGAAAAATTTCTGTCAGAAACTACCGAATAATTATCAAAATACGAAAAATTAATTAGATTGAGATAATCGGTTATTTCGGGATTATTTTGATTTATAAAAGCTTCAAAGCTAATACTTGGATTTACTAAGTACAATGATTCTAAAATATTAAATTTGTCTTCTAGATATCTATATGACTGTCCATCTTCAAAATTATTTAAATTATCATTAATGTTTAACATTAGTTAGTCAAAAAAATCTAATAATTTAATTGAATATGATATATGTCTGAATTGCAATTAAAATCAAGTTATATGTTTGATTATTTTTCTTTGAATTTTTCTTTGATTTCAGAAAGCTTAATTAAAGCATCTAAGGGTGTAATTTCATTAGTATCTATATTATTTATTAATTCTTTAACGTCATCATAATTATTGTCAGTTAAATTCAGCGGTAATTGTGCAGAGATATTTTTAGATTCAAAGTTAGAATTTGATTCAAAGTTTGATAATAATAATTTTGATTTATGAATAACTTGTTGAGGCATCCCTGCTAATTCAGCAACGTAGATTCCGTAACTTCTCTCTGAAATACCTCTTTTTATATTGTGCAAAAATACAACTCTTTGGCCATCCTCTATAACGCTAACGTGATAATTTTTAATCCTAATAAAATCTGATTCTAAAGTTGTCATTTCATGAAAATGTGTAGCAAACAATGTTCTTGATTTCATATTATGATCTTCATGAATAAATTCTGCGACTGACATTGCAATTGCTAAACCATCATAAGTACTAGTACCTCTTCCAATTTCATCAAGAATTATTAAAGATCTTTTGGTAGCTTCCTTTAAAATCAAAGCTGTTTCTAACATTTCGGTCATAAAGGTTGATCTTCCTTCTGACAAATCATCTTCTAATCCCACTCGTGTAAATATTCGATCAACAATTCCAATTTCAGCAGATTTTGCAGGTATATAACACCCAATCTGAGCCATCAAAGTTAATATACCTACCTGTCTTATATATGTTGATTTACCTGACATGTTAGGACCTGTAAGTAAAATTATCTGTTGACTTAAATCATCGATAATAACGTCGTTGGATACAAATTTCCCTGATTCAATTATCTCTTCAACCATAGGATGTCTAGATTTTTTAATATTCAATTTTATAGAATTATCGATTTTGGGTTTAATATAGTTATTTTCAATTGCAATCGTGGCAAAATTTGATAATACGTCTAACTTAGATAAAATTTCTGATGAATATAAAATCAATGATGATCGTGAAATAATAAAATCACAAACATCATTAAAAATCTTTCTTTCAAGTTCAGAAACTAAATCTATGGATATACTAATTTTAGTTTCCAATTCTTTTAATTCTTCAGTAAAAAAACGTTCAGCATTAACAAGAGTTTGTTTTCTTATAAAATATTCAGGAACATTTTCTATTTGTGATTTTGTAACTTCAAAATAATACCCAAATATTTTATTGAATCTAATTCTTAGATTTTTAATTTTTGTATTTTTTCTTTCTTTTGATTCTAGTTCTGAGAGTAAAGTTTTAGAATTATTTAATGCGTAAATATACTCATCTAATTCTTTGGAAACATTTTTTTTTATAAGAGTTCCATCACCTAATTTGCCGGAGTACTCCATATCAAAATTTCTTTCTACTAAATTTGGAATGTCTGTAATTTCAGGAAATAGTAACACAAGTTTTTTTATATTTTTATTTATTGATTTAGATGACAAGTAAGATACACTGTCATCTAAAATTTTAATACTATGAGCTAACGAAATAACATCAATCGGTTCAGGGTTAGAATTAGATATTTTAGATACTAATCTTTCAATATCAGACAATTTACTAATTTTCATTCTATATTCTTTGGTTATAGTGTTATTAACATAAAACCATTCAACAATTTCTTGTCTGTTAGTGATTTTATTTAAATTTATTAATGGTTGCCCAATATAATGTTTAAGTAGTCTTGCTCCCATAGGTGTTTGCGTACTATTTAAGGTGTTGAATAGAGAAAAAGAATTAGATTTAGAAGGAAACAAACTAAGATTCTTTCTTGTTTGAGGGTCTATAAACATATAATCAGAGACTTGATAATATCTTGTGTTGCCAAAATTTATATTTGCTAACAACTTATTTTTGTTCAAATAATTTAACAAACCAATAAAAGATTTTGTGTCTACATCTTTTTCAAGAAACCATGTTTCGCTTACTATTTTATCTAGATTTTGAGCAATACTTATTTCAAAATTAAAATCTACAAATTCTCGATTATCCAAAATCACAGTATGAAAATTTTCAAAGAGTTGATTGTCTGAAGAATTCAACAATATTTCAGCTGAATTAAGTCTTGCTAACTCAGATGATATTGACTCTTTATTCAATTTGGAAACTTTTAGTTCCCCTGTAGATACGTCTATATAGGATATACCAATTATCTCATCTGAAATATACAAACTTGTAAGATAATTATTACTTTGGGTGTCGAGTAAATGCTCTTCGTATACAGTCCCTGGACTTACAACTCTTACAACTTCTCTTTCGATTATACCCTTAGAATTGACATCATCACTTGTTTGTTCGCAAATCGCAACTTTAATATTATGTTTAATCAAAGTAGATAAATGTTGATTCAATGAATGAAAGGGAAATCCTGCTAGGGGATGTTTTTGGTTTTTCCCAAATTCTTTTTTAGTAAGTGTGATTTGTAGAATATCAGCTAAAATATGAGCGTCATTATCAAAAGCTTCATAAAAATCTCCCATTCTAAACAACAAAACTACATCAGTATAATCCTTTTTTATATTCATATACTGTTTCCAGGCAGGAGTCATATTGCTACTCATTTATTTCCAAAAACGTTCCTCTATAACTTGAAATCCTTTCTTATCTTCTAAATTTCTTTGTATATCAATAATCATATCAGGATTGCCACATGCAAAAACAATTGTATTATCTGGTTTTAAATTATTATCTAAGACATATTTGTCGACTATCGTATTTACCCTGCCAACTGATCCTTTCCATGATTTGTTTCTATATTCTTCTGGTCTACTAATAGTTGGCACATATTGAAGATTATCTTTATGTATACTTGACAATTCGTTTAACTCTTCCAAATACCCAAATTCGTCAACATAGCTTGATCCTTGAAGAATATGAAATTTCATATCTGAATCATTATTGTCTAAATATGATCTGGCAAAACTAACATATGGAACCACGCCGGTTACTGTACTTATTAATAAATAATTATCAAGAGTTTTATCTTTTATTTGAAATATTCCTTTAGCTTTGGGTCTCATTGTAAAAACATCACCTTTTTTCATAGTCCAAATAACAGGAGTAAGAATACCGCCTTCATCTTCTTCAACTAATTCTATAAATAACTCAATCAATTGCTCAGAAGGAGCAGATGCGATAGAATATGCTCTCTCAATTCCATCAACACCTAGTGTACAATATTGACCTGGTTTAAAGTTGTATTCATCGGGTTTTTCAACCCAAACTTTAATCATCAAATCACTTAAATATTCTATTTTGACTATTTCCGTTTCAAGTAATTTTTTTTTAGCAGGAAAATTAGTATTCATAATATTAAAAAAATAAATTATATTTACAGTTTATTTTTTTATTTTAACAGACACAAGATCTAAATTAGGAACTGAATAATATTTCAAATCTGATTTTGATTCATCAAGTGTTTTAATCATATTTCCAAATAACGTCGTAATGCTGAATACATTTTTAGTTTTTCCATTTGTTATCACAATGCAATCTAAAGGCTTTGACATATTATCAGAGAGCAATTTGATTTTTTGATTTTGTTTCAATTTGTGCTTTATAGCATCGTCTGGATGAATAGATAAATTATAAAGTTGTTTGAAAGTGGATTGATCATTCGGTTTATGAGTTATTGTAAATCTTGATTTATTCAAAACTCTTCCCATAGCTAAGTAGTACCCATTTTGTTTGAAATCTGAATCTAAAAGAGAAGAAATTTGAAGTTGAAATTCTTTGTTTGTTGCATTCATTTTCATTGAATACAGAATATTATTTGTATTATTTTCATGAATTGGCCATGTATTCTTTTTATTAGCCTTTAAATACTTATAATCATAATTTGAATATATAGGAACAGATTCAGAAATTTCATTAAATATATTTTTTATATTGATATTTTTAAATTTCTTATCACCAAAGTATTTTGAAAGATTTTGCATGGATTGATAAACTTGAGATTGATCAAATTTAGGCTTGATAGCAATATCTAGTAATTGAATTCTTCTTTCAATATTTGTTTTAGTTCCTTCTGATTCAGCAAAAGTCGTAGAAGGAAGAATATAATCTGATATTTCTTTTCTATTAGGATTCGATAATGATTTATGAGAAATAATTTTCATATTATTACTAACTTTATTTAAAATTTCAAATAATTCATCATTATATGATTCATTAAAATCACCTACCAAATGCAATACTTCAATTTTATTATCTTTAATGATGTCCAATATTTTAGCATATGAAATATTTCTGTTATCGATAATATCTAAATCTGTAGGGTTGTTAACTACTGTAGTAAGACCCAAATCAGTTGCTCCTTGAGAGTTTGATCCTCTATAAAGAGGGAATATTCCACCACCGCTTATGCCAATATTGCCAGTGATTAGACTTAAATCTACAAGTAATTTTACCAATTCTTCCAAATTCTCTGGTTTTATAGTGTCATTTGAATAAATTGTTGCCATGGGACCATTTGTAAGTATATTAACTGCTTCACTAATGTCTTCTATACTTATACCTGTAATAGCAGATACTTTCATTAAATCAAATTTCCATATTGAATTTCTGAATTCAGAATAGTTATTACAATTATTTTCGACAAAATCTTTATTTTCTAAAGCCTGATCTATGATAGATCTTATGATTCCTCCAACAAGATATGCTTCAGTCCCAGGATATGGATTTAGCCATAATGTAGCAAACTTTGTCATTTCAGTTTCTCTTTGATCAATTACTACCATCTTTGCCGTACCCGAATCAATAGATTGTTTTATCGGTAAAGATAACACATTATGGTTTTCAGTGACATTGGAAGATACAACAAGGTAAGATTTAGAATTTTTAAGGTCTTGGACAGTATTTGAAGCAGAAGAATAACCTAGTGTTTCTGTTAGTTTGTATCTCAGCCCACTATCAAGATCTGCATTTGAAATAATATTGTTGGATCCAACAATTTCAGAACCAAATTTATTTGCTAAATACATATCTTCATTAGTTAAGTTCGAATCAATAATCATTGCATATTTTTGAGGATCTGTATTTTGAATCAACTCGGAAATAGCTTCCATATTGTCAGCAATAGTAGATTTTACTAAAATTTTATTCTTTCGTGCCATAGCGTAAAATATTTTAGATTTAGAATTAACAAAATCAAATCCAAACTTACCTCTAAAACAAGTTTGTCCTTTATTCGATGGTCCAGATAGATTACTACCGATTCTAACTAATTTTTCTCTTGAATTTGTTTCCAAGTCCACAGTACATCCTATAGGACAATAATTACATATAGAAGTCGTTTTGTTTTCAGCTTTTTCCCATTTATAATCCCGTTCAACTATAGCTCCTGTAGGACAAACATCCAAACATGCTCCACAAAATTCACATCCTGCGTCAATCAAGCTATCGCCCATAGAAGTTCCTATTATTACTTTTCCTGCTCTTTCCTTAACTGTCAGAGCATTATCAACTCTAACTTCAGAACAAACTCTGACACATCTGGCACAAACTATACATAAATTCATATCCATATCCCATAATGGATCATCATTCTTTACATGCTCTCCTCTATAGTTATAAGTTAGAGGGCTATTCATTTCCATGTCTAAACTTCTGACTGTGTCTTTTAATTCACATCTTTCATTTTTTGGACAAGTAATACATCTGTCATTTACTGATACATGTCTTAGACAAATATCACTTGGTCCGCACAAATCAATTCTATGACAAGTGAGGCAGCCGTGTGGATGTTCTGACAAAAGTAATTCCATAATTCCTTTTCTTAAATCAACTAACTCGTCAGTTTGGGTATTAATTTTCATTCCATCAGCTACAGGCGTAGTACAAGATGCAGGCATTCCTCTCCCACCTTCTACTTCAACTACACACATTCTGCATGCACCATATGATTTCATTCCTGGGTAATAACATAAATAAGGTATATACATTCCTGCATCCATAGCAGCTTGAAGTATGTTTTTACCTTTACCAGCTTTTATTTTCTTGCCATCAATAGTTATATCTACTGTATCAATATTATTTTCTATCATTGACCACCTGCCTTATCTTACCCTGATAAACTTGTCCTGATTTAACTTGCCAGGCATTAGGACGAGTGTTAATGGGGAAAACTATATTTCTTTTTTTACAACTACCCGTAGGGCAATCGCCACTCATACATTCTTCAAAATCTTTTTGAAAATGTTTTAATGCAGAGCTTATCGGGTTATACCCTAATTGCCCATGCCCACACAAAGATCCGGCTTGCATGTTTTTACCTATTTTATTCATAAGCGCTAAATCTTCAATAACTCCTTCACCCTTAGAAATTTTTTCAACAATTTCCAGCAGATGAGTCATTCCTAATCTGCATGGGAAACATTTACCACATGATTCATACTGACAAAAAGCTACTAATGATTTAGTTAGATCAACAGCGCAAGTCCTGTCGTCTACCACTATAATTCCGCCAGAGCCTAAAATTGCACCTGCTTTTGCCATTTCATCAAAATCAATTTTTACTTTAAGGCTATCAGATCCTAAAACTCCTCCTAAGGGGCCTCCTGTTTGTAACATTTTAAGTTTTCTGCCATTCGGGATACCTCCGCCCAATTTCTCAATTACATCACCTATAGACAGCCCCATCTCAACTTCGTACATTCCAGGATTAGATATGTCACCAGATAAACAAACTATGGCTGTACCAGAACTACTTTCTGTACCTGTTGATTTAAACCAGTCACTTCCGTTTCTTATAATTTCAGCAACATATGACAATGATTTAACATTATTTATGGTACTTGGCTTACCCCAAACACCATAGGCAGCCGGAAAAGGAGGCCTTGATCGTGGTCTAGAACTTTTACCTTCTATAGATTCCATTAATGCTGTTTCTTCACCTGCAACATACGAGTCTCCTGTTAAAGAAACCTCAATGTCAAATGAAAAACCTGAACCTAAAATATTTTCACCTAATAATCCATTTTCATAAGCTTGTTTAATAGCTTCTTCAGTTCGAATAATTGGGCCTTCATGTCCATGCCTGATAAAAACATAACCATTTGTAGAATTTGTAGCAAATCCTGCAATAATCATTCCTTCGATTAGTGTAAATGGATCACTTTCTAATATACCTTTATCGTTAAATGCTCCTGGATCTCCTTCTTCACAATTACAAAGAATATATTTCTTACCTTTAGAATTAGCCATAAAACTCCATTTAACACCTGTAGGAAAAGCAGCCCCTCCCCTACCTCTTAAACCAGAGTTTTTCACTTCGTTAATTACTTCTTCAGAACTCATAGAACTCAAAGCCTTATTCAATCCCAAAAAACCTCCATTAGCAATGTACTGATGAATATCATTAAAAGCAATGTTTCCAGAATTTCTAAGAGCTATTCTGTTTTGATACTGTATTCCAGGTAAATCAGAAAATCTTGGGACCCCTTTAATTATTTGATCACCCAAAGATCCAAGTAAATTCTTTTTGATTATTTTATTTTTATTTATATAACTATCAATGATCTCTTCAACATTTTCTATGGTCACATACCCCCAAAACATTCTTGGTTTATCTTCTAACAATACATCAATAATCGTACCCGCATAACAAATACCATGACATCCAACTGTATCAATATTCAGTGAGATATTATGTTTTTTACTAAATCCCTTTATAGTTTGTACTATTTCCTCTGAACCCAATGATGAACCACAACACATAGCATCGCTTACTCTGATCCATGGTATATTGCCACTATTCAACTCTGACCATCTTATGTCGCTATCATTTTTCAGACTTTCGTAACTCAATTTAATTCATCCATCATTTTTGATAATTTTTTTGTATTCATTTTTCCATAAAGTTTGTGATTAACACTTATTAGAGGTGCTTGAGGGCAGGCTCCTAAACACGTATTAAATTTAAGTGAAAACTTTCCATCCTTAGTATCTCCTTGATTTTCAAGATCTAATTTTTTTAATGCTGTTTGTTGCAAATCAGAAGCTCCTCCGATGTGACATGATGGGCCCCAACATATTTCTAAATTATATTTTCCAGGTGGATCAAATCTAAAATTCAAGTAAAAGGAAGCTACTCCCCAAACATCGTTAGTTGAAACTTTCATGAATTCCGCAACTACATTAACCGAATTTTTAGGTAAATAACCAATTTCGTCTTGCACAGCTAATAAAGAGGACAATATTGTTCTAGTAGTATAATGCTGATTTTCAATAATATTTAGAATATATTCATCTTTGTAATCTTTTAACATCCAAACATATAAAAATATATAAAAAGTTACTTCAATTTGATCATAACATAAAAAATTATATTTGTTACTACCCTTTATATAAATCTTTATATAAAATTGTGAAATATTGAACTAGGATAATTATTAAATGCTAAATATTTTTGACCAAATTGAAACTAAATATCTTATTCACTAAAATATTTGATATACTATTACTTTACTAATGAATATACTTTTTTGGTGTTGAGTATGAATAAAACAGAATTAATTGAGGATCCTAAAGAATTATGGAATCTGATAAGAGAAGATAAATATTTAAAATCTACAGCAGGTGTAGCTCTAGGTTATTTACAAACCAACTTAGTAACACTCCCAAGTGAGTATGCGTTTGATTTCCTGCTATTTTGCCAAAGAAATCCTAAGCCATGTCCAATTCTTGAAGTTATGGAACCAGGAGAATATGAACCAAAAATACTAGCCAAAGGAGCTGATATCAGGACTGACATTCCTTATTACAGAATATACGAACACGGTAAGTTAGTTAACGAAACAAAAAATATAATCGATTACTGGAAAGATGATTTGGTATCTTTTTTGATTGGATGTAGTTTTACATTTGAAACAGCTATGCTTAATGCAAATATCTCTTTAAGACATATTGAACAAGATACTACCGTACCTATGTACATAACAAACCTAGAAACACAAGCTGCAGGAAAATTTAGCGGTCCAACTGTTGTATCAATGAGACCCATCAAGAAAGAGCATTTAGTTAGAACTGTTCAAGTTACAAGCAGATTTCCTGGAACACATGGCGCTCCATTGCATATAGGCAATCCAAATGAAATAGGAATTAACAATATTGATGCCCCTGATTTTGGAGAGAAAGTTGAAATAAAAGAAAACGAAATTCCTGTATTTTGGGCTTGTGGAGTAACACCTCAAGCTGTTGCTTTAAAATCAAAACCGCCTATTATGATTACACATTCTCCTGGATATATGTTTGTTACTAGTACAAGAGATGACTCTGTAGCTGTTATTTAAAATTAGGATAATTTATGGAAACAATAAAAAATATAATTACAGATCATGATAAAAGAGGAATATCTATACTTCTTCCACATGTGTCTGATAATGTCTGCGAAGAAGCAGCGGAATTAATTTTAAACAACGGAAATAAAGCTGTAATACTAACTGGATTCTACATCTTATCCGCAGGTGCTGCTGAAACAGACGGACCTATCGGTGCAATAGCAATTGGCAATGCTCTAAAAAAATTAAATTATCAAGTAACATATATAACCGACAAATTTTCAGCTCCCCCTATAAAAAAAGTATTATCAGAAGATGATAATTTTATAATTTTCCCTCACGAAAACGTAATTGACAGTAAAAAAACAGCATCAAAAATCATTAAAGATATTAACCCTAATATAATAATATCAATTGAAAGATGCGGTCCCACCATAAATGGGGAATACCTTAATAGTAGGGGGAAAAAAATCGATGAATTTAATTCTAAAACTGAATTTCTTCTTAATAATGAAATACCCAGTATAGGAATAGGTGACGGTGGAAACGAAATAGGTATGGGTAACTTAAACAATATAATCAAAAAATCAAATCAACTTTCAAATCCTCCTTGCATAACACAAACTGATATTCTTATTCCTGCAAGTACATCAAACTGGGGAGGTTATGGATTAGTGGCAGGTCTGTCAAAAATCTCGAAACAAAACCTTTTGCCAAGCATATCTGAAGATGAAAAACTAATTAAAGATTTTGTAGACGCAGGTGGAGTAGACGGGATTACTGCAACTTCTGCTTATAAAGTTGATAGTTTTGAATTAGAAGTTAACAGTTCCATTCTAGAAAGATTACATAAAATAATTTAATATTCACCAATTAATTTAGCATGCACTAACAATCTTGAGTGATACAAAAAACTTGGAACACAAGTAACCAAAACTATTTCAGGGGATTCGGAATCAATTTCTAGTACCAAATCATCTTTGGGAATAACTTCTGTTTTATAAATTTGGTAAACAAATGTTTTAGATTTTGTTTCAATATGCACATATATATATGGATCAAATTGCATCAATTCAGGAATCTTAGGTAACATATGAAATACTTTACCTTCTTTTTTAATAAAGCTTTCCAAATGCCCAAAATACCAAGATTTACCTTTCTCACCAGGTTTTACAGATTCAGGTATATGCCCAACAACATTTTTTGGGGTCTCATAAGAGGAAGAATCACCCAAATCAATAATATCTAATTCTTTAATCTGAGATTTCAATCCTATTTCTTTTATCATAATTGATTTAGGAGTATTATCCTCAAATATATCAAAAATCGATTTTTGATATATTTGAAAATTAGTTGGGAGACCTGCATAAGGATCTGCATTATCCTCGTCTTGGTTAACAATAATTCCTGCATCTATTTTTGTTTGATTATTATTTACTGACTTGTCATCTTCAGACAAAACAGTAGATTGTTTTTTTTGAACAACTAAAAGTTCATCATTTATTTCATTGTTTAAATTTTGGATATCAGTTTTTGAGTATTGAATCAATGCAAATATCAAAATTCCAAAAATTAAAAAGAAAAATCCAAAAATCTCAAATACGTGATACTTTAGTAGTAATTTAAAAAAATTCAATATTTATAAATCTTAACGGACCCTGGGAGAATGAGATTCGCCGCTTGCAATTGGTTCATCTATATATACATCCCCATTTCTAATTTTCAAGTTATATCCACAATCCGGAACATTGCATACCCATGCTTTGTAATGAATTGCTGCCCCCTGATTACCAAAGTCTGAAAGCGGTAACAAAGTTCCACCTTTTGTACATTTCATACATTTAGGAAAATTTGATTCATCTGCCATTAACGATCCCCTCTTTTATATTTATATTACTAGTATTATATTCGATATATTTTTTTTTACCAAGATAATAAATTTGATGCATTTTTATAAAATATATCATCCAACTCGTAAGTGGTTAACTTTGAATCTCTAATATTTTGAACTGCTCTTTCTATAGAAATCAATCCATAATCACTTCCAAACAATATTTTTTTTGATCCTAAAATTTCATAAAATACTTTTACAATTTTCGGATCATATAAAAAATCTATTGCAGCAGTATCATAGTAAACATTGTCTAATTCTTTTTTTAATTCAGGCATAAAATAATAAATAGGAAGACCTCCTCCTAAATGAGAAAAAATCATTTTAAGATTTTTGTATTTCTTCGCAAAGGAATATAATTTGCTTGGAAACATTCTGCCTTTGCCCTTATAAATATGGCCAACCGGCTCAGAAGAATGAAAATTAATAATCATATTATTTGATACCATTATTTCAACAATAGGATCAAATATATTAAAATTTAATAAATCAAATCCTTGGGCATCTGGATGTAACTCGCCAATTCCAATAACTCCTTTACTGTACATTCTGTCTAATTCTTCTAAACATTTTTCAATACCCCAAGTTATATTTATGGAACCAAAAGTTTTGACTTGATCGTATTTTGTTGACATTTCAATTAAAAAATCATTGGTATATTTTGTAAGCTCAAAATCTTGATAACCTATACTCTGTATGATTAATTTGATTTTTGGATATTTATTTAAAATTTGGACTAAATCATCTTCTATAGGGATATTAATTCTTTTTTCTTCGTACAATTCAGAAAAATTTGAATCCAATCTGCAATATTTAGATCGATTCAATTTCATGTCATTAGGGAAAAAATGTGTATGTACATCGATTATATTCATAGTACTATGTCTTAAATATATTTAATAATAACAAAATAATAATAAATATTTTATATTTTCTAGGGAGCAAAAAATTACTAATGATAAATATAGATCTACTAAGAACTAACGATAACAAAACAATCATATCTCTAACTAATAGAAATGTTGACAAATCTGAACTTGATAAAATCACAAAATTTGATGCAAAAAGACGAAAATTAATAGAAAACATAGATTTATTAAGATCAAAAAGAAATACTACTTCTAAAGAATTAAGCAAAATGAAAGACAAACCTCAAAATGTTATTGATGAGATGAGACTGCTTGGCAAAGATATAAAAGAAAAAGAAAAAGATTTGTCACAAATCAGTGAACAGTTAAACTCTTTACTACTAACAATCCCGAATATTCCTGCAAAAGATGTCCCTATAGGAGAAAATGAAGATTTAAATAAAATTATTTATTCAGAAAAATATGAAACAAATGATAATTTCAATCCTCTACCTCATTGGGATATAGGCACAAAGCTAGATTTGATTGACTTTGAAAGAGGTACAAAATTATCAGGATCAAGATTTTATATTCTAAAAAATAAAGCAGCTCAATTGCAAAGAGCCTTAACTAATTGGATGCTTGATAATCATTTAAACAATGATTATCAAGAACACTACCTCCCCAACCTAGTAAAAGAATCAGTAGTGCGAGGCGCAGGACAATTGCCAAAATTTAAAGACACAATGTTTAGCGATCAAGAATCAGAATTATGGCTAATACCTACAGCAGAAGTTCCCATAACTAATATTTATGCTAATGAGATAATAACATCAGATCAATTGCCAATAAAAATTGTTGCACAAACTTCATGTTTTAGAAATGAAAAAGCTGCGGCCGGGAAAGATACAAGGGGAATTAAAAGAGTGCATCAATTTGAAAAAGTTGAATTGTATCAGTTTGTTGAACCTGAAAAATCTGAAGATGCACTAGATTCTATGCTGAATGCATGCGTAGATCTTTGTAAAAAATTAGGGCTTACGTACAGAATCAAACTTTTATGTACTGGCGACTTAGGATTTTGTTCAAATAAAACCTACGATATAGAAGTTTGGTCGCCTGGCTCTCAAGAATGGCTTGAGGTTAGCTCTGTTTCAAATTGTACCGATTTTCAAAGTAGAAGATCAAATACGAAATTTAAAAAAAATCCAAAGTCTAAAACAGAATACTTGCACACCTTAAATGGATCAGGTCTAGCTCTTCCAAGGATAATAATTGCAATATTAGAAACATATCAAAATGAAGATTTGAGTATAGATATCCCTGAAACTTTATGGGATTATACTAAATTCAAAAAAATATCTTAAAATTTTCTATGAATACATTTCCCTAAGATCTTTCTTTAGAATTTTGCCCATTGAATTTCTTGGTAATTTGTCTACAAATATTATTTGTTCGGGACGTTTGTAGCCTGACAACTTATCTTTACAAAAATCAAATATTACATTTTTATCAACAAGATCTCCATCTTTCAATACAATAACAGCTACTACTACTTCACCCCATTGCTCATCAGGCAATCCTATTACAGCAACTTCAGATATATTTTTATGTCCATATATTATTTGTTCGATTTCTTCAGGAGAAATCATCTCTCCGCCTCTTTTAATAAAATCTTTGGCTCTACCTGAAAGAAAAATATACCCAGCATCATCAATATATCCTAGATCTCCTGTATATAGCCATCCATTTATCAAAACAGAATTAGTTTCTTTTTCATTGTTCCAATAACCTGTCATAATTCTATCTCCCTTTGCTATTATTTCGCCTATAACAAAAGAATCTACTTCTTCAGAATTATCATCAACTATTTTAACTTCCACATCAGGAAGTGGTTTGCCTATAGAGGTAAGTCTTTTTAATTTTAATTCTTTTTCTTTTTCTGTTCCAAATATTTTATGATCATCCGGTCCTAAAGAAGTTATTGTTGCTGCTGTCTCTGTTTGACCAAATGCATTAATAAAATTTGTTCCAGGAAATTTTGAAATTGCTTCTTCTAATACACTGATAGGCATAGGTGCAGCTCCGTAAGTTATAACGTCTAGTGATTGATAATTATAATTTGTAAATTCGGGGCTATCTATAATTTGTTTTAACATAGTTGGAACAAGCATAACTCGATTAACGTTGAATTTTTCTACTGACTTCATCCATTCGACAGCTTCAAATTGGTCCTGGATAACCGTAGTTCGGGCTGAGTAAATCCCAGAGATTAAAGTTTGAATTCCCGCAACATGATATAGCGGAACGGAAAGTAAATTTACTTCATTAAATTCAGGATCTGGAGGATTAAGATTATTTAAAGCAAAATCACAAAAACTGGAATGATTAAGTATAACGGCTTTTGGTGTACTAGTTGTACCTGCAGTATAAACTAACAAGGCTAAAGAATTATTATTATCGCTTTCTATCAAAGAGTTATATGTATTATCTAAATTATTAATACCTAACCAAGGATCAGAAAATTCATCATCAATACTTACACAAATAGGTTTGCAATTAGACTTTGATATAGCAGAATCAATCAAATCATGGTAACGAGTACCGGCAAATATTATATTTGGATTGCTATCATTTAACATAAATTCTAATTCTTCAGCCTTTGATCTATAATTTATAGGAACCACCACAGCTCCAATATTGCATGCAGCAAAAACAATTTTTACCCAATCAACAGTATTAGTATGAAAATAAAAAATTCTATCCCCATTTTTCACTCCAAGATTCAGTAATATATTTGAAAAGCTTAAGACCTCAGTTTGCAATTCACCAAATGTTAGCGAATTGTTTTTATATATAAATCCTTTTCGTTCAGGACAAATTGATGCTGATATTTCTAATAAATCATTTATGTTCAATTATTCACCTAGTTTACTTCTGAATATATTTTTTCAAGTTGCTCTGATAAAAATATATTTTCATCTGAGCTAACTCGTAATAAATTTTTTACATTTTTTATTCTATTTAATTCAATATTTTCTATATTTTGGCTAAATTCATCAACTTTTTTCAACAGTAAATCGTAGTCATGAGAATGAAAATTTACTATTCCATAATCATAAGCTTTATAAACATCTACAGGTTGAGCAAATAATAGTATTTCTTTTGCAACAGATATGGATGTTTTTTTCAATAATGTCTGAGTGCCTCCAGAAATAGGAGTAATAGATAATTCAACTTCTGGCATCTTAAATATTGTACTTTGGTGAGAAAAAACAAAATCCGATAACAATACGATTTCAAATCCTGATCCAACCACCCATCCTTGTGTGATACAAATTATAGGTTTGTTAAAATTATACAAATCTTTCCATAGTGTGTTTTCCTTTGATATCAAATTAGATTCTATGATAGAGGGATAACTATTAAATTCTGACAAATCCGCTCCAACACAAAAATTGTTAGACTCAGATTTTATAACTACAATTTTAATATCATTATCTAAATTGCAAGCATTAAGGATTTCTGAAAATTCGTATCTCATTTCTATGCTAAGTGCGTTGTTTTTTTTAGGATTATTAAAAATAATATTTCCAACATTTTTAACTTTATTGAATTTCATATATTTCCAATACATTTATTCACCTAAGTATGGTTTACGTTTTTTTCTATTTTTAAATGCATTAATAGATTGTTTTCGATCGTGGCTATTTAAAAGGATAGAATATAAATCATTTTCGCTATTCATCCCTTGCATGGTATTAGTACTCAAATTAAAGTTAATTGCATTTTTTGTAAATTGCATAGCCAAAGGTGAATTCTTAGATAAATTCAATAATTTTTCATCTAATGTTAAATTAAGATTACTATCTTCAACTAATTCATTAATTAAACCAATTTTTAATGCAGCTTTGCTATCGTATGTTTTACCAAACATAATCATTTGTTTAGCTTGATTTAAACCAATAATTCTTGGAAGTAATCTTGTTGCGCCATCAAATTGCATGTTGTAATCATACATCTGAGACATTCTGAAAAATGAATTAACTCCAGCTATTCTATAATCCATAGGTAACGTTAACTCTAATAATCTATTGGACACATCTCCATTTATTAAACCAATAACAGGTTTTTTTATATTGATAATTAAATTAGTTAAACTAAAATTATCTATTAATTCTCTAGAATCTAAATTTAAAATTTGTTTTACATTAGTCAAATCAAATCCTACAACCCAAATATTTTTATCAGTGTTAATTTCAGTAATAATAGACTGTAAATTGTGATGTATTAATTCTGGAGAAAATTCTTCATCATTTATTGTAATCACAATATAATTATCTTTGTTTTTAATAGATATTTGTTCTTTATCATTCATGTTTAATTATATTCAACCTATTTGTTACATATTCAATAGAAGGTATGCCATTAATACCTAAATTTTCCACAACAAAACTTGCTGCGCAATTGGCAATATTTACTGCAAATTCAATGCTCTTAGTCTTATAATAATAAACTAACAAATATAAAGCAAAAATATCGCCTGCACCCGTAGGATCCAATACCCTGTTTGGTGTATAGGAATTGAATTTTGCAGATTTATTGTAATCAGAGTATATTTTAGCCCCTCTTTCCGATAAAGTAACTGCAATATATTTTACGTAATTAAATAAATATTTTTTATCCATATAATCATCTTCTTCTTCAGAATATGAAATCAAATCTATATCATGAAAATTTTCATTTAATGAAATCTTTTTTAAACAAATTTCCGATTTTTTATTCAGATGTCTTGTAAGCCCTTGGGGGGATAATAAAGAAATTTCATAATCAAAATTGTTTCTTACGTTTAAATCTAATTCATTGAAAATCGGTGCGATCATTAGCATTTTAGTTTTTATTTTACTTGTCAAATTTAGATTAATTTTCTTTGTATAATTCTTGATAATTCCCTTCCTGATTTTTTTTTCGTAATTCCATACAAACTCTGTGTTGCTTTCACTATTTACACAATAAATATCTAATTGATCATGATTTGGCAAATCTAATTCAGAAATTGAATGATTACTTATTATCAATGTTTTCAACCCCATCATTGCTGATCCTATTCCAGCGTAAATACTAGAACCTCCAACATTAAAAGTTGAATTGTATTCAAAAAAATCTTTAGTTATATTACCTACTATAACAACATCATATGAATTTCGAAAAATCAAATTACGTAAAAACTTTTATTTTAATTTCAAAACAACGTGTCTATCTCTACCGTAATCCTCACTCTCAGACACTATTTTTTTGTGATCAGAAAAATATCTATGGACATATCTTCTGTCAAAAGAAGGCATTGGATCGAGAGCAACTTTCTTTTTTGTTTTCAAAACTTTAGATTCCATTTTTTTTGATAATTGAAACAAATTATTTAGTTTTTTTTCAATATAACCCTCAACATCTAATGAAACTAATTGGTCTCTTTTGTTTAATTTTTTTTGAATCATCAAGTTTGTCAAATACTGCAAGGATCTCAATGTTTCTCCTCGTCTACCAATAATTAATGCAGCATCTTCTCCATCTAGAGATATTATTGAATCAGATATTTTATCATTATTAATTAATTTGGTTGTAATGGTCATATCTGATTCTAAAAATCCTAATATATTTCTTAGAATTTCATAAGCAATTTGAATATTTTCGGAAACATCTGATTTTTTTTCAACTTTAACTTTTGCTTCCTCGTTACCAAACCCTAATAGTCCACTTTTACCTCTACTAATAACTTTAATTTCTACTTCTTCTCTGCTTGCGTTTAGTTCTACTAGTGCGATGTCTATTGCTTCTTCTATTGTTTTTCCTGTTGTTTCTATCACTCTCATTTTCGTCCTCAACTTGAATAATTTTATTATCTTCAATTTCATTTTCTAAATCTTTATCTTCATCGATCAATTTTGAATTCAAATTAAAAAGATTCTGAATTTTTCCAGTTATGATCAACTGAATAACTGTACCAATAACATTTGATATTAACCAATATAATGCCAAACCACTTGGAAAGCTCAGCGTGAAGTATCCAAGTAATATAGGCATAAACCATAACATCATTCTATTAGTAGATTTTTGCCTTTCATCTATTGCAGGTGTGGCTGTGGTTTTTTGCATAAAAAATGTAGATGCTCCAACTAATAACGGTAAAAATATTTTTGTGTATATATCTGCTGATCCAACAATGATTTCCAAATTTAGCCATAAAAATTGACCGTCAATAGGAATAGCTTGATTTATCAATGGAATAAATCCATAAATCGAATCATATAATTGGCTTAAGTTTTCTGGATTAGAAGGTAATGTGATATACAACGCCTGGTACAATCCAATAAAAATGGGCATTTGAATTACTAGTGGACCTAAACAACCAACAGGATTTATTCCTTGTTGCCTGTAGATATTCATAGTCTCTTGAGATATTCTTTGTCTATCATCCTTGTATTTTTCTTGTATTGCTTTTATTTTAGGTTGTATAAGAGACATAGCTTTCATTTGACGAGTTTGTCTAATTGATAAAGGAAACATAGCCATCCTAATAAGTACAGTAAAAGATATAATGCTTAATCCAAAGCTATTTCCAAGTAATATATAAAGCAAGATCAAACTATTGACCATTGGTCTAATAAAAACTAAATTCCATATGTCTGCAAATATTTCCATAACTATCCTAAATAATTAACAAGAAGGGTCCCAATCCTCTTCATTTCTATCATCATTTTCTCGTGTAAAAAATGGTTTCTGCCATAATTCATCAGGATTACCATTCTTTTTTATGTTAAAACCTCTCAAAGATCCATCAGATACTTGAATAAATATGTTATTCTCATGAACTTCAATAGAAGAGTAAATCTTTTTATCAATATTACAAGTTCCTAATTTTCTTTTTGAATCTTTGTGAATGACTAATAATTCTCCATTTTTTGTTACAAAAATCAAAAAATCGTCGATTACCACTGGAGATGAGACTATTGGACTTTTTGTCTCGTATTTCCATTTAATTTGTCCAGTATTTTTATTCAAAGCATATATACTTCCGTCTAAATTTGGAGCGTAAACTATATCTGTATTTATTACTGGAGCAGTCCAAAACCAACCTTTTGAATCATCAAACTCCCATATCAAATTACCGTTTTTAGCATTTATCGAATAAAATTTTCTATTTAAAGTACCAAAGTAAATTTGATTATTTTCTAATATCGGAGAACCAACTATACTAGATTTGGTATCAAATTCCCAATTAAGATTGCATTGATTGTTGATGGAGTACATATTACCATCCATAGAACCAAAAATAATTTGTTGATTTAGCTCATCATATACAGGAGTATTCCAAATTGCTTCCTCAGCTTGATATGAGCATACAGGATCAAACATCTCTAATTTGTTATATTTAAATATTAACAATTCCCCATTTGATGCCGGTACATATATTAAATCTTCGTGAGAAACAATATTTCCGACTATCATGGGGCCATAATTTTCTTCAGATAATAATACCTTCTCTTCTATATCTTGCAAGGATACTTCATCTAATCCTGTTTGTTTATTAAATCCTAATATTTTACCTGCAGATGTGCCGATAAAAGTTTTGTTATCATAAATAAAAGGTTTAGAATAAATCGCTTTTGCAACAAACCTTCTGTCTTCGTCGTCTAAAGAAACTGCTCTCCAATTCTCACTGCCGCTATCTATGTTTACTGAAATCAACTCTCCATCAATAGTTGCAACATATACATTTCCTTCATCAACTAAAGGTGTTGACCAGCCTGAACCCTGAAATCTGTCAGCTGTACAAGCAACAAAGCTCAAAATAACAAATGCAGATGTAATTATTCTCTTAATATTACTCATTTTACTGGATCGTACTCCCTACTATTAAATGGATTACATTTAATTAATCTTTTAACAACAAGAAAGGATGCCTTTAAAAAATTATGTCTATTTAAGGCATCAATTGCATACTGGGAGCAAGTTGGTAAATACCTGCATGAACTAGGCAAATACTGAGATATAGCCTGTTGGTAAAACTTTATTATTAATATTGATATAGATTTCATTTGTTTTATTAGTCTTTCATCTAGAGGTTAATCCTGCGCTTGTTAATAAACGATTTAACTCTTCTTCGATTATACTAAACTTGGATTCCTTTGATTTTTTTCTTGCCATAATTACTATATCGTTACCATAGATGATATTAGCATTACGGATAATAGACCTTATTCTCCTCGTTATTTTATTTCTTTGTACGGAATTACCGTAATTTTTTACTGAAGATATCCCTACTCGAGTATACTTTTGACTATTTTTAACATATATGAGTATCAGATTATCAGATATTTTTTTCTTACCTGAAGACCAAACTAGTCTAAAATCAGTATTTTTTTTTAATCTTATTATTTGATTGTCATAGCCAATCATAAAATTCTCATGTTAAATTAAGGTGACAATCTTGATCGTGATTTTGCCATCCTTCTCTTCAATACATTACGTCCAGATTTAGTTCGCATACGCGATCTAAATCCATGCACTCGGGCTCTTCTTCTTTTTTTAGGTTGATATGTTCTTTTTGCCATAGTTTTATTTGCGAAAAAAGGATTATATAAATCTTTACAATGATGGTCAATCTTATTTTACCTTCATAAATGTAAGATTAAAACAACTTATATACAAATATTAATCAAAATATTCTTTTTGAATTGAAATTATATCTTTAATTGCTGATTCTGCCATTTCAGTAGCTTCTATTAATTGAGTTTTACTAAATGTCCCACTTTCTCCTGTCCCCTGAACCTCTATAATATTACCCATATCATCCATAACAAAATTAAAATCAACGCTAGCTTGAAAATCTTCCTCGTAATTCAAATCTAATATAATTTCATTGTTTACTATTCCTACACTGATCGCAGCTATCAAATTAAAATTAATATTATTTGTTAAAACATTAGAACTCTGTAGTTTTGTTATTGAATTTCTAAGTGCAATAACACTTCCAATAATGGAAGCCGTTCTTGTCCCTCCGTCAGCATTCAAAACATCACAATCAACTAAAAGTGAATTTTCTCCAATTTGATTTAAATCCACCACAGCCCTTAGGCTCCTTCCAATCAATCTTTGAATTTCTTTACTTCTACCACTGTTTGTATTATTTCTGCTAACTCTTGAATTTGTTGATCCGGGCATCATAGAATATTCTGCAGTAATCCATCCTTGACCTGTACCTTTCAGAAAATGAGGAACTTTATTTTCAAATCTTACGGCACAAACAACTTGCGTATTTCCCAAACTAATCAAACAAGAACCGTCTGATTGATATTGAATATTATTTTCAATCGAAATTTTTCTAAGTTCATTATTTTTTCTATTATCAATTCTCATCAATTCATCCTTAAATATAACTATCGAAACACATATAAATAAATAGTATCCTATGTGATAATTATATAGTAAAAACAATATATATATTTAAATATTTAATTATGGATCAAAATTTAATAAGAAATTTTTGTATTATTGCACACATTGATCATGGTAAATCCACCTTGGCCGACAGGTTAATTGAATTCACCAAGGGAGAAAAAGATGATAAAGACCAAATTCTTGATACTATGGATCTTGAAAGAGAAAGAGGGATAACAATTAAATCTCAAGCAGTCAGCCTCCCATTCAATTTAGACAATAAAACAACTTATAATCTTAATTTAATAGATACTCCTGGGCATGTAGATTTTGCATCAGAGGTTTCTAGAAGTTTAAGATCATCTGATGGGGCAATATTATTAGTTGATGCTACGCAAGGCATACAAGCTCAAACTATTGCTAACACATACCTCGCTATCGACTTAGGGCTAACCATTATACCTGTGATCAATAAAATAGATTTACCATCTTCTCAAACAAAATCCGTGACTGAAGAATTAATATCAACATTCGGATTTATTGAAGATGAAATATTGCATTGCTCGGCCAAGACAGGAGAAGGAGTAAAAGAATTACTTGAAAATATAATAAAAATCATTCCTCCTCCAAAAGGAGACCCTGGATTTACTAGAGCATTAGTTTTCGATTCAAAATATGATCAATACAAAGGAATTATTAACTATGTGAGAATATTTGATGGAGAAATAAAATCTGGTGATAACCTGAGAACATTTAATTCTAAAAATGATTTTCTTGCCAATGAAGTTGGAATCTTCACCCCAGAACAAACTAAAAAACATTCACTTAAATATGGACAAGTAGGATATATCTACACTGGATTAAAAGAATTCAAAACTTTACCTGTAGGAGAAACTATATTTAATCTAAACAATGAAAATATTGAGCCATTAATTTCTAACCAAGAATTAAAACCCAAAGTATTTGCAGGTATGTTTCCATTAGACCCAAATGATTTTATTGATTTAGAAGAAGCTCTTTCTAAACTTCAATTAAATGATGCTTCAATTTTGTATTCAAGAGAAACTTCTCAAGCTTTAGGTCCTGGTTTCAGGTGTGGGTTTTTAGGTGTTTTGCATATGGAGATAATTCAAGAAAGAGTAGAAAGAGAATATGGAATAGAAATTATTATGACTGCGCCAAGCGTTGAATATAAGATCACATTAAAAAATGAAAAAACAATTTTAATAAATAATCCTTCCTCGGTAGAATTAGCTGACATAGAAAGTATTGAAGAACCTTGGATCAAAGCAACAATAATTTGCCCTGATAAATTTATTGGTAAAATAATGGATCTAGTTACATCAAGAAGAGGAACTTCGTCAAATATTGAATATCTAAATACATCTGAAAACAAATCAAAAATTAATCGTATATTAATTTCATTTGAAATGCCTCTTGGGGAAATATTAGTTGGATTTTATGATCAACTAAAATCTGTTACACAAGGTTACGGATCTATCGATTATGAAATTATTGGATTTAGAAAGTCTAATTTAGCAAAAGTGGACATACTAATTAATCAGGATAAAGTAGATTCACTTAGTACATTTATTTCAAAAGAAAAATCATACTATTATGGCCGTGAATTGGTTTCAAAATTAAAAGAACTAATTCCACGACAGTTGTTCGAAGTCCCAATACAAGCAGCTATTGGCTCAAAAATAATTGCAAGAGATAATGTGAAAGCACTAAGAAAAAATGTAACAGCAAAATGTTACGGAGGTGATATAACTAGAAAGAAAAAACTACTTGCA
This sequence comes from uncultured Chloroflexota bacterium, assembly GCA_913045935.1. Lineage (GTDB taxonomy): Bacteria > Chloroflexota > Dehalococcoidia > Lucifugimonadales. Next base: position 59,498 of record CAJWSY010000001.1, read on the forward strand.
AAACAAGCTGAAGGGAAAAAAAGGCTTAAAAAATTAGGAAGAGTTGAAATCCCTCAAGAAGCTTTTCTGTCTATTTTAAATATAGATCATTAAATTTAATTTAAACTAAAGGATGAAATTCCACCGTTTTTCTCTACTTCAATTGCTCTGTCAAAAGATTCTTTTAGAGATTCCAAATGAGTAATAACAATAATTTTTTTAAACTTATAATCATTTGAAATACTAACTGTTTGTATTGCCTCCCTAAGTCTATCTTGTCCCTCTTGATCTTGCGAACCAAAACCTTCATCAATAAATAATATGGGAGATCTTACACCTGATCTTAAAGATATCAGTCTAGATAAAGCAATTCTAATTGCAAAATCTATTCTAAAAGATTCTCCTCCACTATATGTTTCATAATCTCTTACAACACCATTATGATCAGCAATAAAAATTTCTATTTCTTGTGAAAAAGATTCAGATCCACTGATTTTTTTTCCATCTATTTTTCTAAATTCAACAGTCAAGTTATTTTCAGTCAATGCCGAAAGTAATTTGTTTGTTTCTCTACTTAATTCTGGTAAAGAATATTCAATTATTTGAGATGGAATTCCATTAGTGCCAAAACTTTTAACCAAAATTTCTAAATTATTTTGTTTTTCAAATAATTTTGTATTTTTAATTTTAGTATCTTCAACTAAGTCTAATTTAGATTGTAAGTTATCAATAAAATTTGATTTTGAATGTTTTTCATTCGTTAATTCTTTAATTTCAGATTCTAAGTTATGAATTACTTCAATATCAAAATCATAGACATCTAATTTTTCATTATTTAAAATAATGTTTTCTTCTAAAATTTTAATATCATTTTCAATTATCTTTTTATCTTCATTCAACAAATTTAATTTTTGATTATTTTGAGTAGTTCTTGATAAAGCTTGATCCATATAAAACTTTTCTTTTTCTAACTCTATTTTTTGAGTCTGAACATTTTCTAGCAAATAATTATATCTATCCTGATCAAAATTCAGTTCATTAATTTCTTTGTTTAATGTGATTAATTGTTCATTCAAATCTTTATATTCAAAATTATTTTCCTTGTAATTAAGTAATGTATTTTGAATTTTTTCTTTTTCTATAATTTCATTATTATAATTTTCACCCACAGTTTTAATTTTATTATTTTCAGATTCTAAATATTTTATTTGATTATCATTATTTACATATAGATCAGTAATTGCTTTGTAATCCTTTCTAATTTGATCTCTAGTTTTTATCTGATCTGACAATTTTTTTTTATCTTTAATTAATTGAGAATTGAATTGTTCAATTTCATTATTGTAATTTTCAATTAAGTCATTTTTTGAATTATCATCTATTTTCGATTTACAAACAGGACAAATATTATCATCAAATTTAAGCAAATCAATTTTTTGCAAAAAATCTTCAACAATATTTTCTTTCTTTAAAATCTCTTTATTTAAATTTTCTATATTTGAATCGTATGTAACAATTTTCATATCAAGTTCTTTAGAATCACTACTTGCATCTATTTGATCGTTTTGTAATTTAGTAATCGTATTTTTATTATTTGTATAAGTTGATTTTTCTGATTCAAGTTTCTTTTTCAATTCAATCAAATTTGCTGAAATATTATTTAATTCCAAATCATTATTTTTAATTACTGAAGTTAAGGTAATTTTTAATTTGTCAATTTTAGAATTAATTTCCTGATGTTTTGAAAATAATTTGCCTAAATCATTAAACTCGGCATATTTTAAAAGTATTTTCTCATAATCTAAATTAATTTTTTTCGAGTCAATCAACAACTTTTTATCACTCATTATTTCATCTGAAATTAATTGTATATCTGTGTTTTTAGATTTCAGATTTTCATCTAATATATTTTTCTTATCTATATCTCCTTTTATTGCATTACTCAAATTATTAAACTCTAATATTTTTGATTCGTTATCTTTTTTTGTTTGCTCTTTATGTGACAACATTTGTTCAATTTCTTTTAATTTTTTCTTGTGTCCATTTAATCCTATTTGTTCAGGGTCTAATTGTAATAATTCGTCAGATATTCTTTCATTTAACATAGAATTAAATCCTATCTGATTTTTTATATCATTTAATTTTTTTTTACTAAAATCAGATAATTTTTGCCATTCATTCAGGTTTAATATTTCAGACAATATTTCTTTTCTTTTTGTAGGTTGAGAAGTAGAGAATCTATCAGCATTTCCTTGCATTAGATAAGATGTATTAACAAATGTTTCATAGTTCATATTTACTATTTTTTCAATAATTCTTTGCGTTTCAGAAACAGTATTTCCAGATATTGAATTAAATCCTGTTCCATCAAATTGTTCAAAGTTGAGTTTTTGTGATCCTTTAGATTTAATAGATCTAAGGATTCTGTATTTTGTATTTGACAAAGATTCTGTAGTAATAAAATCAATGTCAAATTCAAGCTCAGCAAACATTTCATCCTCACCTTTAGATATTAAATCTTTAGAACTTTGAACTCTAGTTTTTCCCCATAACGACCATGTAATTGCCTCCAAAAGAGCAGATTTACCATTACCATTATCGCCAGTGATACAAGCAACACTCCAATCATCAAAATCTAAAACATCAGTCTTACCTTTATAAGACATAAAATTATTTAATTTCAATTTTGAAGGAATCATAAATCTTTAATTCACAACATCGTATTTAAAATCACAATAATCATCACCCTGCATTAAAGTTTTTTTACGAGTTAATTTTATATTTTGATTAAACCCTTTCACCAAATTAAAATCACGATTGCAAGAAAGATCAAATCCCAATTCCTCCAATCCCATAGATTTATACATTTCTGCATACTTACATCTCACTACGTTATAATGATAACTTTTATCATCTTTTTTTATAATCGAAGTTTCTAAAGATCCGTCTCTTGTCCATGGTTCTTGTCTGTCTATAAATGCTTCCAAAGAATTTCCTTTAATCTTTGTTAGTTCATATCCTTGTTCAATTGCTATGCCTTTTATAACTTCTGTAATGATATGCCGGGTTTTTTTAGTACCTAATTCCCCGGATAAATAATCTTTAAATTTCATAATAAGCTTAGCTTCTATTTCTCTTCTAAGTAGTATGCCTACTTTTTCGTTTATTTCATTATCACTTTTTGGAGCCATCACTATCCTCAATATATTTTGATAAAGGACTAACATTATACTCAAATTTCTTACTATTCACACTAAGTATGGCAGAGTAAGCCCCATCAAGAGACGTGAAACATGGGATGTTTTTTTCGGCGGCTGCTCTACGAATATCAAATCCGTCCTTTATCATTTCACTTTCTCCTGTAACTGTATTAATTACTACATCGACTAATCCATGATTAATAACATCTACTACATTAGGGTGTTTTCCGGTAAAAACTTTAGGAATGAAATTCACGTCTATACCCATATTTTTAATAAAGTCTGCCGTACCTTCTGTAGCAAGTAAGTTAAATCCTTTTTCATCTAACTCTAAAACTATTTTTTCAAAATCTGATTTATCTCTGTCAGCAATACTGACTAAAACCGTACCTTTGTCTGGTATAGCCATACCTGAAGATATAAGAGCTTTATACATTGCTTTATTAAATTCTTTATCTATACCCATAACCTCGCCTGTTGATTTCATTTCAGGACCTAAAGTTGTATCAACTCCGGTTAATTTTGACATGGAAAAAACCGGAGCTTTTATAGCAAATAAATCTTTATTTTTATTCAATCCTCCAGGATAACCTAGTGAAGATAATAATTCACCTGCCATAACTTTAACTGCAATATTTACCATAGGAATATTGGTGACTTTTGATATAAAAGGGATAGTTCTACTTGCTCGTGGGTTAACTTCAAGAACTAATACTTGTTGTGTTTTTTGATCTATAACATATTGTATATTCAACAATCCTTTGACATTTAAATTCAAAGCAATTTTAGTTGTATAGTCAATAATTTGATTAATATGATCGTCAGACAAACTGATAGGCGGATACACTGCCATTGAATCTCCGCTATGAACTCCTGCTTTTTCAATATGTTCCATAATTCCTGGTATAAATACATCTTTACCATCACAAACAGCGTCAACTTCTATTTCTGTACCTAAAATATATTTATCAATCAAAACAGGTCTACCTTCTCCAGCTTGAAATGCATCTTTTAGTAATGAATCTAATTCGCTCTCTTTATATGCGATATCCATAGCTCTGCCTCCTAGCACAAAGCTAGGTCGGACAAGAACTGGATAGCCTAATTTAACTGCAATATTCCTTGCTTCTTCTTCATCGGAAGCAGTAAATCCTGGAGGATTTGGCACATCGATAGTTTTTAAAAATTGTTCAAACAAACCTCTATCAGATGCAGTGTTAATAGAATTAACAGGAGAGCCCAATATTTGATATTTATTCAAGTTAATTTGTGAAGATAAATTAATAGCAGTTTGTCCTCCAAACTGTACTATTGTTTTTGTATCACTATTTAAATTTTCATTATCAATAATATCCGCAACGGATTCAAAATCTAATGGCTCAAAATACAGCCTGTCGCTAGTATCAAAATCTGTTGACACAGTTTCCGGGTTTGAATTTATCATGATACTCTTATAATTTATATCATTTAAAGCCCATGCTGCATGCACTGAGCAATAATCAAATTCAATTCCCTGTCCTATTCTAATAGGTCCACTTCCAAATACTGCTGCCTTATTTCCTTCCATTGATATAGCTTCATTTTCCTGTTCATATGTACTATAAAAATACGGAGTTAAAGCTTCAAACTCTGCTGCACATGTATCAACCATTTTGTACACAGGAGTTATATTTTCATCTTTTCTGTAGCCTCTAATATCTTCTTCTTTTATGTTTAGTAAAGTAGAAATCATTTTGTCACTAAATCCAGATTTTTTGTAATCTAACAAATTTTCCTTATCAAGCTTTGATTCTTTAATAGTTTTTTCTTTATCAATTATTGATTTAAATGCATTAAGAAACCAATAATCTATTCCTGTAATTTTATTAATATAATCAATATCAATACCTTTCCTAAGTGCGTATAATAGAGCCCATAATCTTTCGTCAGTCGGTTTGTAAAATTCTTTTTGATTTAATAGATTGGTTGTCCATTGTTCATCTTCCCAAAACAATGATTTTCCTGTGATTTCAAGTCCTCTTATAGCTTTCAAAAAAGCTGTTTTAAATGTTCTGTCAATCGACATAACCTCTCCAGTAGCTTTCATTTGTGTACCTAAAGTTCTGTCTCCATAAATAAATTTGTCAAATGGCCACCGAGGTATTTTCACAACACAATAATCCAAAGCAGGCTCAAATACAGCTTTTGTTTTTTTTGTTATAGCATTATCAATTTGATCAAGTGTTTTTCCTATAGCGATTTTGGCAGCAACTCTAGCAATCGGATATCCTGTAGCCTTACTAGCCAAAGCAGAGCTTCGACTTACTCTAGGATTTACCTCAATCACATAATAATCATCTTTTACATTTTGCTCGGCAGGATCATTGGGTTTAATAGCAAATTGAACATTACATCCTCCTTCTACTCCAAGATGTCTTATTATTTTCAAACTTGAAGATCTTAGCATTTGATATTCTTTATCTGTAAGAGTTTGGCTAGGAGCTACAACTATACTATCACCAGTATGCACTCCCATCGGATCAATATTTTCCATATTACAGACTGTAATACAATTGTCATTAGAATCTCTCATAACTTCAAACTCTATTTCTTTCCATCCAACCAATGATTTTTCTATAAGAATTTGATTTATAGGGCTAGATTTAATTCCTGATTCTGCAATCTTTTCCAATTCTTCTAAAGTGTCTGCCATTCCTCCTCCAGTTCCTCCTAAAGTATAAGCTGGACGAACAACTACAGGTAATCCAATAGATAATGCAATTTCTTTAGACTCTTGAACAGTTTCTGCTACCGCACTAGTGGGAACCGGTTCTTCTATACTTTTCATTAATTCTTTGAATCCTTCTCTATCTTCCGCTTTTTCTATAGTATCAATTGGAGAGCCTAGTAATTTTAAATTATATTTTTCATATATATTCTCCTTATGTAATTCCATAGCCAAATTTAAACCGGTTTGACCTCCGAGTGTTGGAAGCAATGCATCAGGTTTCTCATTCTTGATTATTTTTTCAATTGTACTAACTGTCATTGGTTCTATATAAACTACATCAGCAATATCCATGTCAGTCATGATTGTGGCTGGATTAGAATTTAATAATATTGTTTTAATGCCCTCTTCTTTTAACGACCTGCATGCTTGCGTCCCAGCATAATCAAACTCAGCTGCTTGACCTATAACTATTGGCCCAGATCCTAGTACTAGTACTTTCAATTATTATCCTTTTTTGAATTAATTAAGTTTATAAATTCATCAAATACATATTCATTATCATATGGCCCTGGTGATGCTTCCGAATGATATTGAATACCCATAATAGGTAATGTCTTATGTTTAATTCCTGAAACAGTTTCATCATTCAAATTAACATGAGTGATCTCAAGATCGTTTGATATTCCATTTGATTCGACTGCATAACCATGATTTTGAGCTGTTATGTATACCTTTCCTGAAATCAAATCTTTTACCGGCTGATTACCTCCTCTATGTCCAAATTTCAACTTAAAAGTATTAGCTCCAAAAGATCTAGCTAATATCTGATGTCCTAAACATATTCCAAACATAGGATAATCATTTGTTAAATTTGCGATCTTCTCTACAAGGTATTCCATATTTTTGGGGTCACCTGGGCCTGGTGAAATTAAAATTCCGTCAGGATTATATTCTTTTAATTTTTTCAAATCAAAATTTGAAGAAAATATTTCTATTTCACAATTTCTTTTATTTAATAACTTTAAAATATTTTCTTTTACACCACAGTCTATTACTGCTATTTTATATGAAGAATTCGTAATTGATTTTCCATATTTTATATTTAAAGATTCTTTATTTGAAACACCTTCAGCTAAATCTAAGGAATCATAGGATGGCACTGATTCGAGGAATTTAATTCCTTCTTCTGGGTCTAACCCTTTGTATATAACACCATTCATAACACCCTTAGATCTTATTTTTTTCACTACCGATCTTGTGTCTAAATCTGATATTCCAATTATTTTTTCTCTTTTTAAAAATTCATCAATAGTAGTTTCTGAAGTGATATGACTTGGAATTGTTTCATGATGACGAACTACATATCCAGCAACTTGTATTTTATTTGATTCACTAATCAAATCATTAATCCCATAATTGCCAATCATTGGATAAGTTTGAATTACTATCTGCCCTCTATAAGAAGGGTCAGTCAATATCTCTTGATAACCGGTCATAGAAGTATTAAAGACAACTTCTCCATAAGTCATTTTGGGATAACCAAAAATTTTACCTTTATAAATTGATCCATCTGATAAAATCAAATATCCTTCATTCATTAAACTCTCCATTAATAGAATATATAATTTCCCCATCGACTAATGTGGTCGTAATTAGGCCTGTCAATTCTGTTCCATTTATTGGTGTATTTTTGCCTTTAGAAACAAAATTGTTCGTGTCAACAATCCATTTTTTATTTAAATCAAAAATAGCTATATCTGCTGGATAATTTTTTTCAATTCTTCCTATTTTTTTATTTAGAAAACTAGCAGGATTAGAAGTCATACATTTCAATATTTTTGTCAATTCAATTTGCTTCAAATGCACTTTTGCTAAAACCGATCCTAAAGATGTTTCAAAATTACTTATACCAAAAGCTGCCTGATTAATTGTTGTCATTTTATCTTCAAATCCATGAGGAGCATGATCTGTAGCAATTATTGTTATAAGATCATCATTTATACCTTCTATCATAGAAAGTATATCTTTATCTGTTCTCAACGGTGGAAATACTTTTGCATTAGTATTGTAGGCATTTTCTCCAATTTGTTTTTGGTCACCTTCAAACGCACCAAGAATAAAATCTTCTGTTAAAGTAAGGTGGTGAGGTGTTACCTCGGCTGTGTATTTAATTCCTCTAGATTTCGCCATTTTTAAAATATCCAATGATTGTTTAGCAGAGATATGACAAGCGTGATAATTACCTCCTGTCATTTCCGCCAAGAGAATATCCCTTGATAACATAGAAGCTTCTGCAGCATTTGGAATTCCCGCGCATCCTAGTCTTTGAGATAAATAACCTTCATTCATTACACCTTGCCCTTTAAAATTTATTTGCCTATCATCACAATGATTCATAATCGGCCTGGAAACCATCTTGCTATACTCCAAAGCTGTTTTCATAATATTATTATCAGACACGGGTTCTCCGTCGTCGCTAAATCCTATTGCTCCAGCGTCAGCTAATGATTTCATTTCAACTATCTTCTCTCCTTCTCTGTTTTCTGTTACAGCTCCTATAGGCAATACTTTAACTTTAGCTCTGTCTGCGCATATATCTTTTAAATACTCAATAGAATCATATGAATCTAAAGCAGGAATGGTTGTTGGCATTGAGCATATTGTTGTAAATCCACCTTTAGCGGCTGCCTGAGTTCCTGTTAATATCGTTTCTTTATACTCATATCCCGGCTCTCTGAGATGTGAATGAATGTCTATAAATCCAGGACTGACTATGTAACCTTTTGCATCAATAATTTCCACATCTTTTTCATTAATCTCAATTTTGCCAACTTCTTCTATAAATTTCCCATTGATTAATATGTCTACATTAATCAGTTTATCTGATATCCCATCAAATACTTGCCCGTTTTTAATTATCTTCTTCATGCTAATCTCCTATATTTGATCTAGTGAATAGTCACCAATTAACAGTAATAATAATGCCATTCTAATTGCCACACTATTTTGGACCTGATCATTTATTAATGATCTTTCAGAATTTGATACATACCCGTCGATTTCAATACCTAAGTTTACTGGACCAGGATGTAAAATCTTAATTTCTTTCTCGCAACTTTTAAGAGAATCCTCATTCAACTTAAACAATCTAGTATACTCATTTATATTTGGAACTACATAATTTGACTTTCGCTCAAATTGAGTTCTCAAAGTCATAACTAAGTCTGCATTTTTCAAGCTGTATCTTAAATCATCACTATATTTAATTTCAGGCCAATATATTTGATTTCTTTCTACTGAATTATCACTCAAATATTGAGCATCCATAGTTGTTGGTGCGCAAATAGTTATTCTTGCTCCCATAATCGAAAATCCTATAATTGTGGACCTTGCTACTCTGCTGTGTACATTATCTCCAAGTACAGTTAAATTAAGACCTTCAATATTCCCTACTTTTTTATGCACAGTGTATAAATCAATTAAATTTTGTGTAGGATGAGCATGAGATCCATCTCCTGCGTTAATAACAGGAATGCCGATATTCCTCGCAACAAAATAAGGAGCCCCTGCGTCAAAATGTCTCATGACCAAAAGATTTGCACCAATAGATTCAAGAGTTTGAACACTATTAAAAAGAGATTCTCCTTTCTCGTCACTACTACCGCTTGAGGACATATTTATAACATCAGCCGACAATATTTTGCCTGCATTTTCAAAAGATACTCTTGTGCGCGTACTAGGTTCAGCAAAATAATTAAGAATAGTTTTTCCTCGAAGCGCCGGGATTTTTCTGATTGAGCCTTTCGCAATAGACTGAAGTTTGTCAGCATATTCAAATATATAATTTATATCTGATTTATTTAATTGGTCAACATCCAATAAATTACGAAAATTGGTCAATGGTTTAATTTTATTAGTCATTCTATTTCCACTCCATCTACCCCATCAATTTCTTCAACTAAAACTTTTATTTTTTCATCTTTAGAAGTGGGTATGTTTTTACCAATAAAATCAGGAGAAATAGGTAATTCTCTGTGCCCTCGATCAATTAAAACAGAAAGTTGAATACTAGACGGGCGGCCATAATCCATTAAAGCATCCATCGCTGCTCTTATACTTCTGCCAGTATATAAAACATCATCTATCAAAACAACATTGCAATCATTAATATCTATATCAATTACAGTTGGATTAATATCTGTTTTGATTTTGGTTTCAATATCATCTCTATAAAATGAAACATCTAGTTGAGCAATAGGGACAGTTAATTTTTCAAAATCTTCTATAAAATCAGCAATACGTTTTGCTATTGGAACACCTCTAGTGTGCATGCCAATTAGAACTAATTTTTCAGGTCCTGAATTTTTCTCAAGTATTTCATGCGAAATCCTTTTGAGCATTCTTGAAAAGCTATTTGAATCTATAATTAGTTTACCCAATTATACCAAAGCTTTAAGAGTTGTATTATTCTTAAAAAGATTAAAATTATACAAGTATATAGAAAACATAATTAACATCCTTTTCAGTATCTCAGTACTAATTTAAAGGTTAGTAAATATGATTAGATTATATATAAATATGAAAATAATATCAAATTCAATTTTTATATAATAATTTAAACGTAATCATTATATTTATTTGATATCATATATGCGTTTGTTTGAAAAATATCAAATATTAAGAATGATTATTGGAATAATAAAAGAAATAAAAAACAACGAAAATAGAGTAGCTTTAATTCCCGAAAAGGCAAAGTTACTAACAGCTAAAAATCATCAGGTGTTAGTAGAATTCGATGCAGGAATTGGATCTGGATATACAAATCAAGATTATGAATTAGCAGGCTGTAAAATAATACAAAGCTCAAATGAAATTTTCTTAACTTCTGATATAGTACTAAAAGTAAAAGAACCCTTAGAATCAGAGTACAAATTACTTAATAACAAAGCGACTCTTTTTACATATCTTCACTTAGCTGCCAATAGTAAATTAACTAATTCTTTATTAAATGCAGGAACAACTGCTATCGCTTATGAAAATGTGTCTCCAGATAACAAGAATTTCCCTTTGTTAAAACCAATGTCAGAAATAGCCGGCAAACTTGCTCCTCAAATTGCATCAAATTTCTTGCAAAAACAAAATGGGGGACTTGGAGTACTTATTGGTGGAACTGAGACAGTTCCTGCTCTTAAAATTGGGATTATAGGAGCTGGCACTGTTGGGTATAATGCAGCTTCTATTGCTTTAGGAATGCAAGCCAATGTTTATGTATTTGATATAGATGAAGAAAAGTTATTAAATTTAAATAATAATTATCCTAATGCAAATACTGTGTTATCAAATAAGCAAAATTTAAATGATATATTACCTTTGATGGACGTAATTATTAATGGTATATATATACCGGGAGCATCTGCTCCAAAAATTATTGATCAAGCTTTATTGCAACAATTAAAAAATAATTGTTTAATTGTCGATGTAGCTATAGATCAAGGAGGAAGCGTGGAAAACCTAACTCCGACCAGTCATGATGATCCAATCGTAAACATCAATCAAGTTTATGGATATGCAGTACCCAACATGCCAGGAGTAGTTCCTAGAACTGCAAGTAAAGCCTTAAATGAAGCTACTTTTCCGTATATAGAATATTTAGCAAACAATGGGTTTGAGCATTCAATAAAGAATAATAACGAAATAGCAAATGGAGTTAATACCTATAAAAACAAACTAACCTCCAAGCCTGTTGCAGACTCACTAAATCTAAATTTTTCTCCGCTTGACGAATTGATTTGATTGATTATGAATAAAAATATTTTTGTAATATTTGGTGTTAGCGGATTAATTGGTACAGAATTAGCAAAAACTCTTCACAAAAATAACGAATACACTATTGGTATTACAAGAAATATTAATAAAACAAAAAAGAAACTACCTTTTTTAAACGAATTACTTGATACAGCATACATAAAATCAAATACTTTTAACACAAATACTAATAATTTCATTTTCATTAACTTATCTGCAGAGCCATTAATAGGATTATGGACAAAAACCAAAAGTAGACGCGTGTTGGAAAGTAGGTTAGATGGAATAAATAAATCCATATCATTAATAAAAAAATACAATCTTAATAATTCCACAATTCTGTGCGCAAGTGGCATAGGAATATACGGGAATAACTTCACTGAATCTCAATCTGAAGATTCCAAAACTTCGGATGATACATTTGTTTCACAAATGTCTAAAAAAATAGAACAAAAGCTAAATTCTTCTGAAATTAGTAAAAATATAAATATGCGTTTTGGAATAGTATTAAGTAAAAATGGTGGATCTTTAAAATACCTAAATTTAATTTATAATATGGGAATAGGAGGTCCAATAGGGAAAGGGAATCAATGGTGGTCATGGATACACATAGACGATGTAATCAATTCCATTTTACACATAGTGCAAAACAAATTAGAAGGTCCTATTAATATAACTTCCCCTAATCCTGAAAAACAAAAAGATTTTTCAAAAATTCTAGCAAAGAATCTGCACAGACCGTCCTTAATGTACACGCCAGATTTTGTATTAAAAATAATTTTAGGAAATTTTGCCACAGAATTATTGGATAGCAAAAAAATTGTTCCAAAAAAATTAATTGATTCAAATTTTAAATTTAAATTTGATTTTTTAAAAGATGCTTTAAATAATATTTACAATGAAAAATAGAACATTCATATACAATACAACTATTAGAAGATCTATAGATGTAGTATTCGAATTTTATTCCAATCCACAAAATATCAATCAGTTAACCCCTTGGTTTGTATCAGCTCAAGTTTCTCCAAATACCAAAGTAAGTTCTGGTTCAAATTTTAAAATTAAAATTAAAATATTGGGGATCACAGTAAGTAAATGGCAAATATTAATACAAAATTACAAAAACAATAATACTTTCACAGATATCCAAGTTGAGGGTCCTTTTGAAATATGGCAACATAGTCATACTTTTAAAGAAGGTAAAAACAATACTCTAATGGAAGATAAAATCATCTACAGATCTAAGATATCTATTTTAAATAAATTAAATATACTCAAATACATATTTGCTCTTGTTTTTTATTATCGTAAACGTAAAATATTGAGTATATTTAAATAAAAAACAATAGGATAATGGATAACTTATTAAATAATGAGTACTACAATAAACTAGGGGTCAGACGAGTAATTAATTGCGCATCATACCTTACAATGCTAGGCGGGAGTATAATGCCACCTGAAGTTACAGAAGCCATGGATAAAGCATCCGAATGGTTTGTAGATATGAAAGAATTAAATATGGCCGCAGGTGATGTTATTGCAAAATTTACTGGAGCTGAAGCAGGATTAGTTACTGCCGGAGCAGCTTCAGCTTTAATGCTTCAAACCGCAGCTTGCATAACCGGGACAGATCCAAAAAAAATAAATCAACTTCCAGATACCAATGGTTTGAAAAATGAATTTATAATACATAGATCTCACAAAACCAATTATGACCATAACTATCGAAATGCGGGGGCAAAATTAATAGAAATAGGAAATACAGGAGGAACTCATACTTGGGAGTTAGAATCAAACATTAATGAAAAAACTGCTGGCATAATATACGTCTATGGTCCCAAGCAAAATGGAGCCATAGATATAGAAACCACAATAAAGATAGCGCATAAAAATCAATTACCTGTAATTGTAGATGCTGCTGCACTTTTACCTCCTGTGGAAAATCTAATGAAATTCACTCAATTAGGCGCTGATATGGTAGCATTTAGTGGAGGAAAAGGCTTAAGAGGTCCTCAGTCTACGGGAATATTATGCGGAACAAAAGAATTAATCAATGCAGCCTATTTAAACGCTGCTCCAAATAATGAAGGAATAGGAAGAGTTTCTAAAGTTTCTAAAGAAGAAATTATAGGACTGATAACTGCATTAGAGTTATTTATAGACCGTGACCATTCAACTATCATGAAAAAATGGGAGCAAGACTGTGAATTAATTATTGATCAAATAAATTCAAAGGTCAAAGATGTAAATATAAAATATATTAAATCACCTAAAGATCCCAATTTAATTATCGACGAAGACTCAACCCATCCCTCAATAATAATATCTTCAGATAAATTTTCTGATCAAGAATTAGAAGAAAAGTTAGCTGAAGGGAATCCCTCGATTAGGGTTAGAAATACTTTTGAGTATAATGGAATCAAAATTGTAACTTCAAATTTTCATTCAGATGAAGCTCAAATAGTAGCTGAAAAATTAATAAAAATATTATCCTGATAAGTGGCTTAAATATTGTGAAACATAATCAAAACCAATAGAATCTATAAATGCTTCTTGTAATCTCTTAGTTATTTTCCCTGGAATATCTCCATTTCCGATTTGCCTACCATTAACAGAACCTACTGGTACAATGCAAAAACTTGTAGATGTAACAAACATTTCATCTGCGGTAAATGCATCGTAAGAATCTAAATCTTTCTCAACTACTGGCATTCCTAACCCTTTAGCAAGATTCATTGAATCAGATCTGCCTATACCTGCTAAGACATATTTTTCTTTTGGTGTAAAAATCTGATTATTTTTTACAATAAATATATTTGCACCAGAACCTTCAGTAAGATTACCATTTTCATCTAAGAGTATAGCTTTGGCATCTTCTCTGTAATTATGTGCTTCAATGTCTGCCAAATTAAAATTAATATATTGATTAACTTTAGCTCTTGGACTTAAAGCTTCGTGAGAAGTTCTTCTTATAGAAGAAATAATCAAAGGGATTCCTGATTTATAATACTCGCATCTTTCAGCTAATGGTAAAGGAACACAATGGATAATCACATTAGGAATAACGGGGCCATCCGAAGTTCTTTTTGATCCTCTAGTTATTCTCAAAAACACCCAATAATCATCTTTTTCAGTGAGTAAATGGTTGTTTAATTCTAATAATTTATTAGTAAATTCTATTAATTCTTTCTTGTTATATGGAGATTCAATTTGCATATATTTCAACGACATAAATAATCTGTCTATGTGTTCTTCTAATTTATAAATCTCTCCTCTGAAAGTACGACATGTGTCAAAGACAGCATCACCCCTGGTAAAGCCACCGTCGTGAATTGGTATCACAGCATCTTTGTCAGTTACATACTCACCATTAATAAACGTATACAAATCTTGTACTTTTACCATAAATATACCCTATAAAATTTATTTTAGTGATTATACTGCCTTTTATAGTGAAAAAGAAAGTGCTGTATAATTCCTGAATAAGGACCAAAGTGATTTTGTGCCCATTCTCTTTTTTTTAACATTGATAATTTCTTGTTAACACCATAATCATCAACAAGTACTCTTTCGACCCATAAATCAACCGGGAAAGCATAAGATTTTTTTAATGAATATACCAAAACACAATTTGCCACTTTGTCACCAACTCCTGGGAATTTCAATAAAGCTTTAAGTGAGTTTTCATAGTTATAGTTAAATAAATCATAAATCAAATCTAAATTATTATTTAATAATTTAGATGTTCCTAAAACATATTTAGCTCTATATCCCAAAGAAAAATTTCGTAGAGATTTTTCATCTAGATCAGAAAGGATACCCGGAGTTGGAAAAGTATGTCCTACTTCTGTGTCTATTTTTTTTTCTACACCTAGTTTCAAGCTTAAATCATTAATAGATTTAGATATTTTGGGAACATTCGACCATGCTGAAATAATGAACGAAATCAAACACTCCCACGGATCTTGATTTAAAACTTTCATGCCTTTAAATCTTTTATATGCTAAATATGCATTATGGTCATCAAGATTTTCAAAAATCTGATAATAATTATTGTTCAAATCAAAATATTCAATAATTTCTGATTCAAACTTTGTATTTTCAGAATTCGTATATTCAATACAATTGTTATATTTTCTTAACTTTATAAATGTATTCTTAATATAACCATAATACCATTCGTTTTTTTTATACCATCTAAATGCCTGCCCACTAAATAAAGTGCTGTCTAAATCTAAATCATGTATTAATTTAATTTGATACATATTGTTTAAAAAAAAATTATAAATAATCTTCTTCCCCAAAATCCAATTTTCCACCTGGTAGTGATTCAAGAAAAATTTTACCATATTGTTTTGTTATGACTCTTGGATCTAATAATAGTACTTTCCCTTTATCATTTTCATTTCTTATCAATCGTCCAAATCCCTGCTTGAATTTAATGATTGCACGAGGAATTGCATACTCAAAAAAAGGAGTTTTGTATTGTTCTGATCTTGCCTGGAATAATGGATGAGTAGGGACATCAAAAGGTAATTTCAAAATTATTAATAATTTTAAAGAACCGTCATCAATATCTACACCTTCCCAAAAACTAGACGTACCTAAAATTAAAGATTGGGGATTTTTTTTAAATCTTTTAAGAATT
The DNA here is from genome assembly GCA_913045935.1 of uncultured Chloroflexota bacterium. Taxonomy (GTDB): domain Bacteria; phylum Chloroflexota; class Dehalococcoidia; order Lucifugimonadales. The sequence continues at coordinate 75,840 of CAJWSY010000001.1, forward strand.
TGATGTGGAGACCCATCTAAACCTTGAGCTAGAACATTAATATTATATTCATCTAATTTATCTTTCAAAATTTTACTTGTTTCACGTAATGCTTGATGAGATGTGAATAGAGCCATAGAAAACCCTTTCATATCAGTTACATTTTCAAAAATAATTTTACTTGTTTCTGTTAAATAATTTGACGAATTTGGTTCTGGTAAAAATTTAGGAATTACAATATTTACTGATTCGTCATAATCAAATGGAGACCCAAAAGACATTGTCAAATCCACTTTTAATCCCACTGTGTTTCTTAAATGCGTAAAATTATCGTTTGAGTTTAAAGTTGCACTAGTAAGTATTGTACTTTCTAAATTTGAAAATAAATTTTCATTTAATAAATCTGACACATTAATCGGCGCTGAAAAAAATTCGTTATTGTTAAATCTTTCATTTTTTTCAATCCAAAAAACATTTGTTTCGTTTTTATCTAAAAACATTTCGTCTAAGTTTGATTTAGCAGTGTTATAATTCTCTGTCCATTCAGTGATTAAATCATTCAAATTTTCTACTAAAGATTTATTTTTATTTACATTATCTTTTACAAATTTAAATATCAATGTTAACTCTTCCAACAATCTATCTAATTTGAGTTTGCAATCATTCCATTCAGTAATAATTTTAGTATCAAACTTATTATTCTTCGTTACTCTCAAAGTCTTTATACCGGCACTTTTAGTTGCATTGGAATTAATAACAATGTTAACTTCATTAATAAATTCTTTAAGGGTTAACACTGATTCCTCTGATTTTTTGTTTAATTTATTTTTTCGTTGATTATAGTCAGAGTCTTCGTCAAAGATATCTGTTTGAGTTTTAAATTCAATAGATATAATTCTTTCAATAATTTCAAGTATATTTATTTTACCCAAATCTAATTTGGACAAATCCCTTAGAACTCTTTCGTCAATTCTCCATCCCAAATGCTGTGAAGCGACATCTTCTAAATTATGTGCTTCATCAATAATCAAAACTTCATGATTTGGGATAAGTTGATTCAGTGATTTAACATCACTCATCAGTAGCGCATGATTAACAACAATCACGTCACATTCTTCTGCTCTTATTTTTGAATCATTAAAAAAACATCCTGAGTTTTTCCCAAAACATTTTCTATTCTTATGCGTTAGTTTAGACCAAAAATTTGAATCAACATATTTACTTAATCCTAATTCAGATTTGTCACCACTGGTGGTATTATTAATCCAAACTAGAATTTTAGCAAGAAATCTAGCATATTCAATGTCTTCTGTTTTTTCAAGCAACTGATTTCCCAATGAACTTAAACACAAATAATTATCTCTTCCTTTTAAAGTGCAATAGTTGAAAGAATTATCAGTAGATTGAATTTTATTTAATATTTCATTCACCAAAGGTAAATCTTTTGAATAAAGTTGTTCCTGTAAATTTATTGTATTTGTAGATACAACAATTTTTTTTCCTGTATTCAGCGCATATATTGCAGATGGCAATAAATAAGCAAGTGACTTCCCAACACCCGTACCTGCCTCAACGGCTATATTTTTATTTTCATAAATTGATTTCAAAACAATGTCTGACATTTCATGCTGTTGAGATCTGTATGAAAAATTACTAAGTAAAGAATTCAAAATTTCACTTTCGTCACTAAAAACTTGGTCTACAACTTCATCTTGTAATGTAACATTTGATTTTGTGTAATTAATATTTTCATTTTTAGTAATTAATTCGATTAAGGAAAAATGTTCAGTTGTTTCTTCGTACTCAAAAACCAAATCATTAAATAAAAAATACAATTCTTCATCTTCCTTCAAAATTAAGCTTTTTATTAAAGATTTGACTCTTATATCTAATTTTTCAAATTTATTTATTAGATATATAAACACTTGCATAGTATATTCGGCATCAGATTTGGCTCTATGTGCGTTTAATTGATTTACACCTATGTAATTACATATGGATCCTAAAGATAAATCCTGTAATTCAGGTAACATAATCTGAGCAAATCTCCATGTATCTATAAAAATATTATTTAAATCCATTCCACTTTGATAAAGAAATCCTTTGTCAAACCCAACATTATGGCCAATAATTACAGAATCATTTAAAAAACTTTCTAATTTTGGAGAAATATCATCAAACATTGGAGCATCATGCAGATCATTATCTGTAATTCCTGTCAAATTTTGAACAAATGAATTTATAGCAACACCGGGATTTACAAAAGTTTCAAACTCTGATTCTTTAATTCCAAAATGATCATACTTAACTGATCCTATTTCAATAATTTTATCTTTTTCTTGTGATAATCCTGTGGTTTCAAGATCAATTGAAATAATAGATTTATTAAATGTAATGTTATTTTCTAAAATCATATGCTATCAATTGTAAAATAATTTTCATTAACTGGGATCCATCGGTTTTCAGATTTGTAAACAGGAGTAACTTTATTGCTTTGCAACTGCAATACTATGTCATCTAACTGATCAGTTTCGTAATCAAATTTTGTAGCAAATGTACCTACTCCTGATTCAGAATGAGCATCACTCCCTGCTGTCATAACTTTATTATTCATAGTAGCAGCAAGAAAAGCAAATCTGTTTTCTTCTATATTATTTCCTCCATTTAAAACTTCTACGCCATCAACTTGATCAAATAAATAGTTAGATGAAAATTCATTAATGTCTGGAATATATTCTTGTCCTTTATATAACAAGTTATGTTGGAATTTTTCTTTACCAAATAATCTTCTTGCAGGATGCGCTGAAATTAAAAAAGCATTATTTTCTTTTGCAAATTGTTTTAATAAATCAATATCATGTGAACCAGGTAAATATTTATTAAATCCTATAGCTACAACATGTCCGTAATTTGTACTAATTTCTATGCATCTAAAAATTTTTAATTTATAGTAAGAAAAGACATCTTCGATCAATTTTTTATCTTTTTCCCAAATACTACTATGCTCAGTTAAACAAGCGCCATCTAAACCTCTGTCAATAAGCTTTTCTGCTGCATCTTCTATTTTCAGACTGCTATCACTGCTACCTAATATTGTATGTAGATGTAAATCTAAAATCATAGAATCCTAAGCATTAATCATAAATGGTAATAACCATAAATTTAAAATCAAAAACCCTATATATCCTACTAAAACTATCTTTAGAATTTTAAAAATTAAAAAGCTCCCAAACATGAAAATCAATCCTAATACAATTATCAATAAACTGTAAATTAAGGTGTTATCAATTAGAACAAAAATAGATCCAATTACAAAAGATAGCCCCGCGCAGACTGGGTAAGTTAGCATTACACTAATAAAAATAAATTTCGGATTAACTTTACTAGGAGAAGGTCCTGCTTTTTTTAAATTTATAAATGATGCAGCAAGGAATAAGTTTGCATATAAAAAAGCTAAAATTATTCCACTAAACAAACTCGGTACTAATATATCTTGCAATTATTTCCTCCAAGGAAAAGCTAAAAATTTTTTATAATGTTTAACATCTATATTTTCATACACATGCTTTGCTTTTTGAACATCATCATAAAGACAAAAAAGAGAACTTCCACTCCCTGATAAGTAAATCTCATTATCAATTTGTTTATTTAAAAAAGCTTTGAAATCTGATGCCTCAGGGTATAAATCATTTATATAATTGTCGAAAACATTAAAACATTTAATTGAGCCAAGTCCAAAAGAACGTCCCACAATACAATTGATTAATTGATTAGTATTTTCCCCTGAAGAAAATTCCGAAACTTTAATCATATTATATGCTCTAAAAGTTTTTTTTGGAATTCTTAATCCATCATGAAATATTAAGATCGCTCCATGTGGTAACGCATCAATATTCTCTGTTTCATTACCTTTTCCTTTCAACAAGTTAATCCCCGGTTTGAAAAACATATTTACATCCATTCCTAAGTTGTTACCAATGGATTTAAAATCAGAAAAATCTAAATTAAGATCCCATAATTCATTCATTCCAAATAAAAAATTAGCTGCGTTACCACTTCCACCACCTAATCCTGCATCTAAAGGAATGTTCTTTTTTAAATGTACTTTGGTAGGCAAATCGCCAAATTTAGCTAGCAAAATTTGGTATCCCTTGTATATTAAATTTTCATTTTGAGCTATATCAGAATCGGTTTTTATTTCAAAATCTTCTGATTTTTCCAATCTGATTTCATCACACAAATCCATATTTAAGACTAAAGATCTGATTTCATGGAAATTATCATGAAATTTTTTCAGTATCTCTAAAGTTAAATTTAGTTTGGAAGGTGATTTTAAACTAATATTTTTCATTTATTTTTTATATATAAAATATAATTTAACCCAATCATCTACACTCAAATTTTGAGGTCTTAGATTTAAATTGATCTTTGATTGATTTAATATTTCAACAGCTTCATTTTTGGATATTTTGTGACCTGAAGCAATATTATTTAATATAGTTTTTCTTCTACTAATAAAACTTTTTCCTACAAAATCTGAAAACTTATTTATATCTGAAATGTTAATTTTAGGTTTTTCATAAGGAATCAGTTTTAATACTGCTGAAGTTACTTTTGGTTTTGGTTTAAACGCAGTTGATTTAACTTGAAATAAAATTTCAGATTTACAAAATATTCCTATCATAATAGTAAGATATCCCCGAAATTTTTCGTCTCCAATAATACGTTTTGCCACTTCTAATTGAAGCATTACTATCATAAATTCAGGTTTGGGTAGTGATTGTAAAAAATTTAAAATAATTTTATTTGCCACATTATAAGGCAAGTTTCCAACAAACTTGTATTTTTCTTTATTGTCTAAATAATCTTCAATCTTAAATAATTTAGCATCAGCTTTAATTATATTTACGTTTTCAGATTCGTATTTTGACGACAAATTTAAATATAAATTGTCATCTAATTCAATAGCTAACAAAGAACTTACTTTTTCATAAATCATTTCCGTTAAGGCACCTTTCCCTGGACCAACTTCAATAACCTTATCGTCTTTGTTTAAATACAAATTATTTATAATTTTGGTTTTAATTTGTTTATCAACCAAAAAATTTTGACCTAATGATTTTTTTGCATATATACGTCTACTCATATTTAATAGATAATATCACAATAAGTAAATAAATTGATTTATCACAATAAAAAATCTTTTAATATGTATGGGCCGGTAGCTCAGAGGTAGAGCAAATGACTCTTAATCATTAGGTCGAGGGTTCGAATCCCTCCCGGCTCATAATCAAAGGAGAAAATATGACTGAAAAAATAAAATTCAACATAAAATCGGTATGTGAAATATTAGATGTGTGGATACCCTTAAAAATTCAATACTCCAATGTTCCTGGTGTAAACATATGTATTGCTCATAATGGTAAGCCTATATATTTAAAATCGTTTGGATATCAAAATTTGGAAAAAAAGGTAGAATTAAATAAAAATAGCTTGTTTAGAATAGCATCTCATTCCAAAATGTTCACTTCAGTAGGGATAATGCAGCTACAAGAAAAAGGGAAATTGAAAATAGATGACAAGGTAAATAAATATCTTGATTGGGTAAAAGGCGAAAATGAGGTTTCAAATAATAAAAACATTACTATAAGACAATTAATGTCTCATCAATCTGGTATGTTTCGAGATGGGAAAACACATCATTGGTCAAATCACAGATTTCCCAATAATCTTAAAAATACTATATCTGAAGAATCAATTATTTTTGAGAATGGATCTACTTTTAAGTATTCTAATCATGCATATGCCTTGCTAGGTGCAATTATTGAGAAAGTTTCAAATCAAAAATACGATGATTACATGTATGAAAGTATAATTAATCCATTGGATTTATCATCAACATACCCTGATCTCCCGGATGAAATACCAGATGATTTAGTTTTTGGGTATGAACGAGTAATTCCGGGGAAATTAAATAGAGAAATTTTTGATCACTCAAAAACATATGCATATGCTTCTGCAACTGGATTTATTTCAAATTCAGCAGATATAGCTAAATTTTTATCAAGTTTATGCTTAGATTCAGAATATAGCGTAATCAACAGAGAATCAAAAAAAGAAATGATAAAATCACATGGATTTACAGATAGAAAAAACGGGAAAATCGGATATGGATTAGGATTAGATATAGAAAACATCGACAATAATATTATAGTTGGTCATGGAGGAGGATATCCCGGATTCATCACTAGATCACGAACTGGTATAAATGATAATTTACAAGTGATTGTACTCACTAATACAAATTCTATACTAGCATCTGAATTAAATGATTCTATATTTGACATTATATACAATACCAAATCCAATCTTTTTGAAGGATCAAATCTCAAAAAAGATTACAATGGGATTTACAGATCTAGATGGGGTGATATGGCCATTGTAAGTATAGGTTCAAAATTAGTTTCTTTTTCTGCTGAATCTACAAATCCTTTGGGTGATTGGTCTATACTTAATAAATTAAATATTAATACTTTTGTTAATACCGACAAATTAGGTTATGGCGCACCTGGAGAAAAAATAACATTTAACAAATCTTCAGATCAGAAAATTGAAAGTGTAACCACTTCGAGTGGAATTATGAATAAGATTAAATAAAAAATGTATATAAATGCAACAAGCTTTGAAATAATTATCTTTTTGGGTTTAATATCGTTCTTTGTTGGCTTATTAGGAGGATTTGTAGGATTAGCTCTTGGAACAATCCGTCTTCCCATTATGTTACTTTTAGGAATAAATCCAAAGATAGCAGCCGGAACAAATATTCTAGTTTCAAGTCTTTCTTCTTTCTTGGGATCAGTACAACATTTAAAAAATAAACGTGTTGATAAAAGAGTTGTAATCGTAATGGGAATACCTGCTTGTGTTGGAGCATTTTTAGGAGGATTCCTTTCATCGCAAGCTCCTGAAAATATTCTACTTATTTTTGCAGGATTATTAGTGTGTTGGCAGGGATACGAATTCATTGAATTAGGAAGAAAAAAAAGTGGAAACACTATGAGTGATATATTCGGATCGCATTTAGAAAATTCAAATGGACAATTTACAAGAATAAGAATAACATTAGAAGCTTTATCAGGATTAGCGATAGGAATGATTGGAGGGTCTGTTGGTTTAATTCTTGGTAGTATAAGGCTGCCAGCAATCATTTACATTCTACAAATCGATCCAAGAAAAGCTGCTGGATCAAATTTATTCATAGGTTTCTTTATTGGAATATTAGGATGGATTGGACACGCTTATTTTGACCAGGTAAATTACGAAATTCTTATTACAATGAGTTTTACAGGGATGATTGGCAGCTATGTTGGGGCATCTTACACAGGTAAAGTTTCTCTAAACAAATTTGTCTTAACTTTGGGAATCATTCTATTTATTGTTGGCATACTTTTATTTGTAAGACCGTTCATGGATAATATATAAATGAGAAGTTGGTTAGAAATTAATTTGAATAATTTAAGCTATAACTTAGCCCAAATTGAAAAATTAACTAATAAAAAAGTAATTCCAGTCATAAAAGCAAATGCTTACGGACTAGGATCTATACAAATTGCTCAATACTTAAAAAGTAAAGACTACGATTTATATGCAGTAGCTAATTTTCACGAAGCGCTAGAAATAAAAGAATCAGGTGTAAATATTAAAACTCTTATAATGGGCAATAATGATAAGGATGATTTGCAACAAGCGATAAAAAATAATTTTAGTATAACTATTTCTTCTTGGGATGATATAAAAAATTTGGAAACCATTACGAGTAATATTAACTCTTTGATTCATATCAAAATAGATACAGGAATGGGTAGAATTGGATTTTTACCCTCTGAAGCAGAGAAAGCTATACAATATATTAAAACAAATAATCTGGGTGAAATTGAAGGAATATATTCCCACCTCTCAAGCGCAGATGAAAACGAAGATGAATTTACTTTAAATCAAATAACTCAATTTTCAAAATACGAAAATAACGAAAACATAAAATTTAGACATATACTAAATAGTCCTGGGATTTTCAAATATTATAAAAATACAAATACAAATTATGTTAGACCAGGTATAGCAATGTATGGTATTTTGCTGTTTGACAGCCCTTTAAAAAACATACTAAAACCTGTATTTAAACTAAAAACCAAAATTATATATTTAAAAAAATTGCAAAAAGAAACTTTTATATCCTATGGGAAAACTGAGTCAGGGCAAAAAGGAGATATAATTGCAACTCTGCCAATTGGTTATGCCGATGGATTAGACAGAAGATTTTCAAACGGTGGAATAGTAAAAGTGTTAGGTCAAGAATGTAAAATTATTGGAAGAGTTTGCATGGATATGACAATGATTGTTATACCTGAATCCATTAAAGATAGAGTTGAAATAGGAACAGAAGTTGATATTTATGACGAAGAAATTCAGACGGCAGCAGAAAAAATTGGAACTATCGCAGACGAATTAATGACAAGAATTAATAAAAGAGTTCAGAGGAGACATATTTAATTATGCTAGACGTTATAGTCATAGGTATGGGAGCTCATGGAAGTGCCGGATTATTTCATTTGTCAAAAAAAGGTTTTAATGTGCTGGGGTTAGAGCAATTTGACCAGATACATAATAATGGCAGCTATCACGGCTTATCAAGAATTATTAGGATGGGACTATATGAGGGAGATACCTATTTACCATTAGCAAAAAGATCTTTTGAATTATGGAGAGATTTAGAAAAAGAATACAATGAACAAATCCTTTATATGACTGGGATTATAAATATTGGAAAAAAAAACAGTGATATATATAAAAATACATTGAATTCTGCAATTAAACATAACCTTGATTATACAGACATGAATAATCAAGAAATCATGTCAAAGTTTCCTGGATTTGAATTGTCTAAGGATTTAAATGGGGTGTTCATGAAAGAAGGGGGTTTTTTAGATCCTGAAAAATCAGTAAAAGCACATACACAGTTAGCAATTAAGAATAAAGCTATTATTAACTATAATGAAAAAGTACTTTCATGGGAGGATAAAATTTCTCATATTGAAGTGTTAACAAATAAAGCAACATATAAAACAAAAAAATTAGTAATTGCTGGAGGTGCTTGGAATATTGATTTGTTTGGTATTCCCAATCTTCCTCTGTCTGTTATAAGACAAGTTGTAGGTTGGTTTCCCAGTAATAACAAATCGTTATTTGATAAAAATAATTTCCCTGTTTGGATTTTAGATGATGGGAAGAATCATGGGTACGGGTTTCCTGAATATGGAAATGAAGGTTTGAAAATTGGTATATTCAATCACTTGAATGAAAAGGTACATCCTGATAAAAACAACAAAAACATTACCCCCGAAGATATAAAATTATTATCAGATTTTACTAAAAATTTTAAAAATACAAAAAAAGGAGAAAATTACGGAGTGTGCATGTTTACGAATACTCCTGACGATAATTTTATACTAGACAAACACCCTTCATCTGAAAATTGTATAATTGTATCCTGCTGTTCAGGTCATGGATTTAAATATAGCTCAGCAATTGGAGAAATAATTAGTGATTTATGTAATGAAGGAAAAACTGAATACAATATCGATTTATTTAATATTTCAAGATTTAATTAATGAGTACTAGAACTAAAATAAATATATTTATAATGACAGTATTTATAACAATTTTGGTTAGAATGTTTTTATGAGTTTTAAGTAATAGTATTTTTGTAAAACTTCCCATTTTTCATAATTACTGACAATTTTTCTCCTTGATTCTGCAAAACTTCAAAATCTTCAAGAGGATTGCCTTCTACTACTAGAATATCAGCAAAAGCCCCTTCTTTAATAATACCAATTTGATCTTTTTGATTAACTATTTCGGCGTTAACTAATGTAGCGCTTTTTAAAATTTCTTCTTTAGGCATTATATTTTGCCTAATCAAAAATTCTTTACTTTGATACACCTGCAACTCGCCAAGTAAATCAGTTCCATAGCCAATCTTTACTCCTGCGTCATAAGCATACTCCAAAGCTATTTTGCCTTCATCTTTAACAAATTTGTTTTTTTCCAAACTTACCTTAGGTAGTCCATATTTTTCTCCTTCTAAGTCCATTGCCTCATAAGTGATTAAATTTGGAACTAGGTATGCATTTTTTTCATTCATTAATTTAGCAGTTTTTTTATCCATTAAATTACCGTGTTCAATAGTTCTGACACCACAATTAACGGCTCTAGTAATTGCTTCAGAAGTATATGCATGAGCAAGAACATATTTTTGCCAAGAATATGCTTCATTTACCACGGCTCGTATTTCATCTTCTGAAAATTGTAATCCAAATATAGGATCATCAGGAGAAGCAACTCCTCCAGACGCAAAAATCTTTATAGCATGTGCTCCTTTTCTTAATTCTCTTCTTGCAGCTTTTTGAACATCGGCAACACCATCAACAATCCAAGTTTCTTTTTGGGTTCCCTGGTAACAGTTACAATGATCTCCTTCGTAAGTTTTAGGTCTTCGATCTCCATGTCCTCCTGTAGGACCCAAAGCTTTTCCAACAAAAAACAATCTCGGACCTTTAATTAAATCATTCTCTATTGCTTCATGAAATCCCCAGTCAGCTCCAGTACAATCTCTTACTGAAGTAAAGCCTCTCATCAACATTGATTCAGCTAGTTTTGCCGATCTTAAAACATTTAAACTATGAGGATAATTACTTATTGTTGACATATCCAATGCAGTCGCAGTTATATGAACATGGGCATCTATCAAACCTGGCATCAATGTTTTACCAGTACAATCTAACTCAATAGCATTTGTTGATTTTATAGAAGATTCGCTAATTTTGGTAATTAAATTATTTTCAACTAAAACATCAATCCCTTTAATGAGATTGGAATTATCAATATCTAATAAATTAGAATTTTTAAAAATTACAGATTTCATATTTGTTTTATTTGGAAATTATAAATATCCCTAAATCAGCTTTATAATTATACTCTTCTTGAACAAATTCTCTTGTATTTGAATTCAAAAATCTACTGTTAATTATTTTAATTTTTTTCTCACTACAAAATTCTTCAAAATCAACTATAGACATATATCTCTTGTTAGGTGTATTGTACCACTCATAACCTAATACCCCTTTTGATTTAGGAGCTCTTCCTTCCTCGTAAAGCATATTTCTTAATGGATAATAAGCAAAATTAGGAAAACTCAATATAGCTTTGTCTGCTATTCTGCACATTTCGTTTAAAATTTTTTCAACATTATCAATTGCTTGTAGTGTTAAAGATAAAATAGCAGTATCAAATTGTTTATCACCAATTATAGACAAGTCAGAATTCAGATCCAAACTCAGAACAGGAATTCCTTTTTGTGAGGCGTGTAATAACTCATCTAAGTTATTATCTATACCAAGTAAAGATCCACCTTGGTTATAATTTTTAATATAATCCAGCAAACTTCCGTCCCCGCACCCCATATCTATTATATTTTTAGACCCAATTACAAAATCTAAAATTAATTCATGATCAAAGCTTAATGACTTTTTATTTTGTTTGGAATTAGTATTTTCATCCTCAATAAAAATATGTTCTATAAAATTTGAAACATATTTACCATAATAATCTATATCATCTTCTAACAAAAAAGCATCATGACCACAATTGCTAGGGACTTCAACAAAACTCACTTGTTCTTTAGCCATAAATAAAGCCTTTGTTAATTCTTGTGATAAGCTTGTGGGGAATAACCAATCACTTGAAAAGCTAATCAAAAACCATTTTAAATTTTTATTTTTTAATTTATTTGATATTGAAATACTATTTTCACCAAGATCAAATTTATCCATTGCTTGAGAAAGTACTATATACGAATTAGGATCAAATCTTTCAACAAACTTGTCTCCCTGATACGCCAAATAAGAACCTACGGAGAATTGTTTTTCAAAATTTGTATCAACATCTTTAGGTTCATATCTATCATCGTCAAATTTGTCACTCATAGATTGTTGAGACAAATAAGTAATATGACCTAACATTCTTGCAAGAGCCAATCCTGTATCAGGAGATTCTTCTTTGTCATAATATTGCCCACCATAAAAATAAGGATCTCTTCGTATTGCATTTCGCCCTATAATATCAAATGCTATACTTTGGCTCGTTAATCTAGAGCCTCCTGCCAAAGACACAACACTTTGAGTTTTTTCTGGAAATTGTATCCCCCACTGAATAGCTTGATATGCACCCAAAGATCCGCCGACCACAGAAACTAATTTTTTAATACCTAAATGTTCTATTAATTTGGATTGAACTAAAACCATATCTGATATAGATATTTCTGGAAAATCTGCTCCCCAATATTTATTAGTTGCACTATTTATTTGATTAGGCCCAGTAGTTCCCATACAACTTCCAAGAACATTAGAAGATATAACAAAAAACTTATTTGTATCAATATATTTCCCAGGTCCAACAAAAATGTCCCACCAACCCTCAATATCTGAATCGTCATGTTTTGCAACATGAGAATCTCCGCTAATCGCATGACAAACCAATAAAGCATTATTTTTTTCCTTATTTAAAATCCCGTAGGTTTCATAACTAATTTCACAATCACTCAATTCATAACCTGAACTCAAAGTTAATAATTCAGGAATTTTGTAATGTTTAATATGTTTAGAAAATTGATTTGATCTGTTTTCATCAGAAGATTTATACATTTTTCATCCTAAATTTTATCTAAAGATTTGTCCAAATCATCTATTAAATCTTCGTGATTTTCTAAACCAACTGACAATCTAATCATTCCATCAGAAATTCCTGCTTCCTTTCTTCCTTCCTGCCCCAAGGAATAATGAGTTGTAGTTGCAGGATGAGTAATCAAAGATTTTGTATCCCCCAAATTATTGGAAATATCTATAATTTCTAAATTATTTAACATTTTAAAAACTTCTTTTTTACCTCCATCTAAAATCATAGTCAACAAAGTTCCTCCTTTACTCATTTGAGATTTAATCAAGCCATATTGATCATGAGTATTTTTTGAAGGGTAAATAACTTGCTTAATTTTCTTATGCTTAAGGTAATATTCTGCCAATTTTAATGCACTATCAGATTGATGCTCTACTCTTAATTTTAATGTCTCTAAACCTTTTAACATTATCCATGCATTAAAAGGACTTAATGAAGCACCTGTATGTCTCATATAAGGTTTTAAATGTTTTTCATAATATTCGTTATCAGAAATTATCGCTCCACCTAACGCTCTGCCTTGACCATCGATATGTTTAGTTCCTGAATAAACAACTATATCAACACCTAATTGAAGAGGTTTTTGTAAAATTGGAGTAGCAAAAACATTGTCAATCACAACTTTTGCTCCAACTTTTTTAGCTATTTGCGAAACAGCTGCTATATCAATAATTTCTAAAGTAGGATTAGAGGGTGTCTCAAAAAAAACAGCTTTTGTATCATCATCAATAGCCTGTTCCCATTCTTCGATATTTTTACCTGATACAAAGGTTGTATTAATACCATATTTTGGGAAAATTTTTGTGAGTATTTGATAACAAGATCCAAATAAAGCTCTTGATGCAACTATTTTGTCACCTTGTTCCAAAAAACACATCATAGAAGAAAAAACCGCAGCCATCCCTGTAGAAGTTGCAAAACACTTTTCTCCACCTTCAATAGAAGCTAATCTATCTTCAAATACTTTAACTGTAGGATTCCCATACCTAGAATAAATAAACCCATCATCATCTCCCTTAAACCTTGCTTCAGCTTGTTCTGGAGAATCGTATACATAACTACTTGTCATAAAAATAGGTTCACTAGTTTCACTAAAATTAGTTCTATTCAATCCTTCTCTAATTAATTTTGTTTCTATTTTAATATTTTTTCTTTTCATAATTTTCTCCCAAAAAAAAATCTCCCCTAATCAGGAGAGATTCATACTCAATGTTTACCTTTAAACAGGTCACGTATGATCTGGGGCACCTTTACATTTAGGTTGCCAGATAGGATCAAAGGCCCAGTCGCCTAGCCTATCATTCTCAACGATTGTCCGAGTAATTTATCATAATTAAATAATTATTTCTACAATATTTTTTATTCATGGTCTTGTTTGAATTAAAATTTTATAAAATAATGTTACATATATTTAATTAATAAAAATAGCAAAAGGGGGAAATTATGAAAATAGGATGGATAGGAGTTGGAAATATGGGAAAACCTATGGCTAAGAATCTTCAAAAATTCGCATCTGAATTCACTGTAAATGACTTAAACCAAGAATCAGCAATTGATATTTTAGAAGACGGAGGTTCTTGGGCAGATTCTCCTAAAAAATGTGCACAGGGAAAAGATCTTGTATTTATGTGTTTACCTATGCCTGAAGATGTGGAAAAAGTAGCACTTGGCGAAAATGGAATTCTGAGTGGTGTTAATAAAAATACAATTGTAATTGACTCATCAACTAATTCTTTGGCTATGGTAAAAAAATTAAATAGTGAATTCAATAAACATGATATATCTTTCATGGATTGTCCTGTAAGCGGGGGAGTTACTGGAGCTATTGATAGAGATTTGTGTGTTATGGTCGGAGGAGAGGAAGATCTGTATAATCAACACAGTTCAGCATTTGAAGCTATAGGGGATAAAGTGATTTATTGTGGCCCAACAGGAAGTGGTACAATTTGTAAATTATCTCATAATCTTTTTAGTGCAATGCTAATGAATATCACTTCAGAAGTACTGTCATCTGGGGTTAAAGCAGGAATGGATTTGGGTACACTTCTTACTGCGATCTCTAAATGTGCGTCGGGGAAAAACCCGCCATTGGAAAATTGGATAAATTCAACTCAAAACGATTTTGCAGCAGATGAATATTCTTTTTTCCTTGAATTGGGAGCAAAGGATGTTAAATTAGCTTGTGAAATGGGAAGAGAAAATAATGTTCCTATGGATATGGCAAATATTGCTGAACAAAATATGATTGAAGCAATGAATAAAGGTTGGGGGAAAAAAAATGCTGGAATAATAAGAAAATTAATAGCAAATAAAGCTGGGATTGATTTCGACTATTGTCCAGGAGGTTTTGCTTAAACTATCTTTATTAATAATTTACCAAAATTTTTACCTTTCATCATTCCTATAAATGTACTAGGAGCGTTTTCTATTCCTGATACTATATCCTCTTTATATTTAATTTTACCCTCAATTAACCATTGTGATAATTTAGTCAAACCCTCATGATATCTTGATTTGAATTGAAAAACTAAAAATCCTGTCATTGATGCTTGGTTTATTAATAAACTACTTCCTATTCGAGGTCCGTTTTCATTTTCTTCTAAATTATAGAGAGAAATTTGTCCACAGACAGCAATTCTTGCACCAACTGACAAATTAGAAATCACATTATCAGAAATTTCTCCACCAACATTGTCAAAGTAAATATCTACTCCATAAGGGGCATACTCAGAAATTTTACTCAAAATATTATCAGACTTATAATTTATAACAAAATCAAAGCCGAGCTCATCTAAACAATAATCAGTTTTAATATCTGAACCTGCTATTCCAATAACTTTACATCCCATCAATTTTGCGATTTGCCCAACAATTGCTCCAACAGCACCAGATGATGCTGAAACTACAACTGTCTCTCCAGGTTTTGGAGAACACACATCTAAAAATCCAAAATATGCGGTTAGCCCAGGCATTCCTAAAATTCCTAAAGAAGTTGAAATAGGTGCTAATTCTGAGTCGATTTTCCTTGCGCTGATTGCATCAATTTTTCCATATTTTTGCCACCCTATATGTGCAGTTGCGTAATCTCCTTCATTAAATAATTTACTTTTGCTTTTAATTACTTTACCCACTACTTCTCCTGTAATAACACCTCCAAGTTTTATTGAAGGTGCATAAGATTTGGAATCATTCATCCTTCCTCTCATGTAAGGATCAAGAGATAAATAGTGAGCTTCTATTAAAATTTCTCCTTCATCAAGTTCAGGTAATGGGCTTTCAATCCATTTAAAATCACTTTCTTTTGGATAACCTATTGGCCTTCTATTCAATACCCATGCATTATTCATATTAATCCCTTTTGAGAAATAATCTCATCAACCATTCGCGGGTCAACTAAACTTCCTGTAATTACAAAGCAAATTTTTGATAAATCAGGAAATTTGTCACGATACTCGAAAAACCCTGCCAATGTTATGGCTGCAGAAGGTTCTACTAGCATATTTTCATGATCTATAAATGATTTCATTGATCTCATAAGTAATTTCTCTTCAACTAGCAATACATCATCAATAAATTCTTTGACTCGATTTACAGAATCCAATACAGGTATCCTAACCGATAATCCATCAGCAATAGTATCAGCTGTTTGATTTTCATAATCCTTATTATTTAAAGCTAAAAACATGGACGGAGATTCAGAAGGTACTAATCCTATGATTTTTGTACATTTATTTTTATCTTTAATCGCTTTGCCAATTCCTGAAATTAAGGATCCATTTCCGATAGGAACAAAAACGTAATCAAATTCAGAATCAACTATTTCAGTACCTATTGTTTCTGCGCCTATATGCATTCCTGGCAATTTACCATCTTCTAAAAATAATAAATCTGTATCTTCAGCATACTTTTTTGCATTTAACTTGGCATCATCAAAATCTTTTCCGATTTTTACTACTTCTGATCCAGATAATTTTATACGTTCTACTTTAGATATATTTGCATCTTCGGGTACGAAAATAACAGAATCAATTTTATTTCTTTTACATGCCTCAGCTATTGCTAATCCATAATTACCTGCAGAAGCTGCGACAATTTTTTTCACATTTCTATCAGACTTAACTATGTCTCCTATTACACTAAGAGCTCCTCTGATTTTAAAAGATTTAACCGGCGTGCAATCTTCTCTTTTTAACCAAATATCAGCATTTAACAAATCACTTAATACATTAGCTTTGAACAACGGAGTTGGAGTCCATGGCTCATTATCTATCATTGAATACATGTCATTTTCATTCAATTGCTTCTCCTACTTTAAATTGTATGTTTTTATAACTATCTTCAAACTCTCTAATCAGTATATATTTATTCACTGGTACATTCTTGAAATTTTGAGGTTTATCAGAGCTAGGCCAAATAATTTCTAAATCAACAATATTGTCACAAGTATTTAATCCTATAGTTTGGATAAATGAAGATGAACCAAAACTTCCTCCATTATCAACTATTGAATTATAAATTATTTCATTTCCACAATTTAGTGTGATTTTTGTACCTACAATTGTTTTTTTATTACTTCTCTTTAATATGATTCCAATCCAATTATTACTATTACCAGGATTCTCATATAACAAATTAGTAAACCCATCAGACAAATAAAATCCTCCCATTTGCTCAAATATATCTAAATCACCATCAAGATCAAAATCTGCAAATCCTATACCATGTCCTTTTTGTAAATGTCCCAAACCATAAGAATGTGTTTCATCTATAAAATTCAATCCTTTATTATTTATATAAAATGCATTTGGGATAATTGAATCTATATATGGGTACCCCGTACCAAAATAAATATCTTCATATCCATCGTTATTTAAATCACCATAATTACCACCCATAACAGAGTGCACTTTATTCAAATTTAATTTTTTTGAATTTTCTTCAAATCTTCCTTTTCCGTCATTAGTAAATATTTTTATTGAATAATCTTCATCAATATCATCTTGATAACTTTTAATAGATTTTACTATCCCATACTCATATCCGGAAGATAAAATATCTAAATCCCCATCATTATCATAATCCCAAAACCAAGAAGTAAAACTATAGTAAGGATTAGTAATTTGTAATTCAGTAGCAATATCAACAAATTTATTGTTTCCAAAATTTTTATACAATCTATTTCCACCTGCATAATTTGAAACAAATAAATCTATGTAGCCATCATTGTCGTAATCCCCCCAATCCGCAGATTTACAATATCTATTATTTTGGGGCGACAAATTCCCAGAAACATCCACAAATTTATTATTTTCATTAATAAATAATTTGCTAGGATATTTGGGAATTTGATTTTCATCAATTTCAGATTCATTGCAACTAAACAAATCTAAATCGCCATCATTATCATAATCTCCCCAAGCTGCTGATTGTGATGGGTAAGCATAATTCAGCAAACCAACTTCCTCAGTAACATCTGTAAAAGTCAAATCTTTATTATTTCGTAACAAAGTATTTATCATTTCTCCTTCTTCAGAAAGCCATCCGCCTCTCATGACATATATATCTACATAACCATCATTATTGTAATCTGTACTTACTATGTTTAACCCCCCCAATTGTTTATTCAAATTTGATTCATTTGTTATTTCTACAAAACCCTCAATACCTCTATTTAAATAAAATTTCATCGAAGAACATGGATTCCAAGAAGAAGTAATAATATCTGAAAATCCGTCGTTATTAAAATCATCAAATATAACTCCACCAGCCAAATCAACATTATAGATTCCTAAATTTACCGATATATCTTTAAATTTAATTTTATTATTAGAATTTTTAGTTTTAGAAATATCAATAAGTAAATCTCTGTCAACTAAATCAGGATATGACCCAAGGTTCATGTGAGTAACATTTAGTAACCATTTTGCTTTAATGTTTTCAGGATCAATTAAGATCAATTCACTCAAAATATTCAAAGCTTCTTTTGAGTAATTTGGTTTTTGGTGTGCATAATTTTGATCAATTGGTAACTGACAAATTATAGATCCGCCGGGTATTACACAATTTTCATACTCAGCAGATTTAAGATATATCAAAGCTGCAGTTTCGAGTGTTACAATCTTTGACACCTCGTCCATCCTAGCTAAATTATCTTGTTGTAAAAATTTATTTATAATTTTTCTGGAATTTTCAAAATTCCCCAATCTCAACTCAGAATTAGCTAGTCCTATATTTGCAATCCACAAATTATATTCATCTTTTGCATTATTGATTTTTGTTTGCCAAATCTTACTTTGATTAGTTCCTATATACTTATTCGAGCTATTTTTTAATTTTTCGCAATATGAATTAATACTATCTAAGACAAAACCTTTATCAGAAATGTTAAAGTAATTTAAACTAAAATTTAATCCAAATAAAAATATAATAATTACAGACGAAATTACTAACAAATATGTAAATTGCTTATTAAACATATGAAACTTTTGAATTTAAATATTAATATACACAAAAAAAGATTGATTGGCATAATATTAATCCTGATTTCTACGCCTTTGTTTTTCTTTTTAAACAGGTTCCAAAAGTTGGGAACTATTAAAGAGGAATTATTTACAGCAGCATCAAGAAAAGGAGAGTGTTTTCAAGGTTTTTGTGTTGGAGGCGATCCTGATGCAACTCTTATTTCTAGGTGGATTAATTTTTCTTTCGAATACTTAGAGTTAGTTTTATTAGGAATGATTTTTGCTTTTGTCATTGCAGGAATTGTAGAATCTTTTATTTTTCCAAGAAAAGAAAATACAAGATTTTTCGAACCAGGAATCAAAGGGGCAATAAGGGGTTATATCATTGCTCCCGCACTTAATTTATGTTCTGCCTGCATTGTTCCAGTTGTAAATTCATTAAAAAACAAAGGGTCTTCCCTTGAATCTGTAATTGCTTTAGCCCAAGGATCCTCTACATTAAATTTCTTATCAATAATAATGATTTTTACAATATTTAGCTCTGAATTAGGTTTGAATAGAATTATAGCAGGCGCAATAAGTGTATTTTTATTTGGACCTATAATCTCTCGATTAACATACGGATTAAATCAAAAAAATGAAATTCCCAATACTATTCCATCTTTATCTATAGAAAAAAACATTTCTTTTACCAAATCCATCAAAGAAGGATTAAAAGATTTTTTCGATATAACAAAATCAAATGTAATTAAACTAGGGCCAATAATGATAATAGCTGGATTTATAGCCGGTTTAATAATTCAATTTCTATCTGCGGAAACCATCAATGAATATTTAGGAAATAATTTTAAAGGAGTAATCATTGCTAGCACTATAGGCGTTCTAATTAATGTTCCTCTGTTATTTGAAATCCCTTTAGTAGTAACATTACTTTTACTTGGAATGGGGATAGCCCCGGCATCAACGTTATTATTCACAGCTGCATCAGGTGGTCCAATTACATTTTGGGGACTAGGAAAAGTTCTGCCCAAAAGATCTGTTTTTTACTATGCTTGTTTAATTTGGATATTGGGTGTAATCACCGGATCAATTTCGATTTTCATGTCTGGTAATAATATTAGTTTGGGAATAAAACTTACAGACAATGAACCGATAATAAAGCAAACAACATTTAACAATGATTCAGCAAATAACTTAAACAACAATAATATAAATTTATCATCTTATACAGAAAATCAAAATTATGATAATTACGAATTTAAACCATTTAATCAATTAACATATGAACATTTCAATGGGAATACAGAAGTTTGGAATTATAGACCAGGAGTAGTGATATTTGATTTCGACAGAGATAGTGACATGGATTTTCTTATAACAAACGGCAATGAATATTCTAATTTTTTATATCAAAATGATGGTCAGAATAAGTTTACAGATATTTCAATTGATGCAGGCTTAGGAGCTAAAAATTTTAATGCAAGTGGCGCTGTAGCGTGTGACATAAATAACGATGGATACCAAGATTTATACATTGGAGGAAAAGGATTCAATGGTGACGGACTAGATTTTAGATCTTTGCAAGATAGTAAAGAATTTATTGGTATAGAAGACAGATTATATCTAAATTTGAAAAACGGAAAATTCAAAGATATTACCAAGTCAGCATTTGGTAACAATTTAAATTACAGATCTGCTAGCAGCATGATATGCGCTGATATAAATAATGATGGATATTTAGATATTTATGTTACAAATCTAATTGATGAAGATTTTTTTATGTCGAGTCTTTTTTGGCCATCACATCCAGGTCATTACAACCTCCTATACCAAAACAATGGTAACGAAACATTTAAAGAAGTATCTAAAGAAGCCGGAGTCCAAGGACCAGAAGTAATAATGCTAAATCCAGAAGGAAAAGGAATATATTTTAGCGACCAAAATGGTAAAGAATATATGGGATTTAATCCTTTGGTAAAAGATAAAAATTCTCATATCGTCGGAGATCCCACAGGTCCAACTCATGCTGCAGTATTTTTTGATCATGATGGTGATGGAGATCAAGATTTATGGGTAGCAAGTGATGGAGATCAACTGCATGTCTATAGAAATGATTCTTCAAAAGAAAAAATATTATTTAATCATGTTAGTAAAGAACTCAATTTAAATATAATAGGAAACTGGATGGGTTTTGCTGTATCTGATTTTAACAATGATTTAATTGAGGATGTATTTATAACCAACGCAGGCCCCCATCAAAGAATTGAAAGAAGTGGTATAAATAGCCCTACAATTAAACCTGGCGGAGATTGTAAATATCACGAGCTACATGAACTTGGATCCTGTTTACATTTATTTTTAATAAATCAAAAAAATAACAACTCTTTTGAAAACAAAACAGAAAAAATTCATGTTATACCATCTCCTTATCTGCCTGCTGAAGCTACTATTAAAAATATTAAAAAAGAATCAAAAATACCTAAAGGCTTGGGAGCGTACGATTTTGGGTACGGCGTTACAGCTTTTGATTTCAATAACGACACAATAAAAGATTTATATTGGCTTGGATCTGAAGTAGGTAGAGGTGAAGGTCCTGGTGGTAATATATATCCTTCAGCAGGCAGAATGTTGATGGGATTACCTAATTTAAAGTATGAAGATATAACTGTAAGAGCTCAACTTCTAGACATACAGGGAATCAATTACAATAAATATTTTTCAAATTTAAAGCCAAATGAAATCCCTAATGAGAAATATAATTTAAAATATAAAGTCCACACTAAATACCATGAAAATGGCAAAGGATTAGCTCACGGAGATTTGAATGGGGATGGATATGTTGATTTAATCGGTACAAATAGCAGTGGTCCAGTTTGGTCTGGTACTCTCGATGATGCTCCAGGACCATTCTTTGTATGGATTAATGGAGGAGGTAATAATAATTGGATAAATATTAAACTTACAGGAAGACAAGGCATTGATAAAACAGGTAGTAACTCAGATGGAGTCGGAGCTAAAGTCTTTATAGAAAGTAAAGATGCTAATAATAACAAATCTATACAAATGCAAGAAGTAAGAGCTGGCTCAAGTTATTTATCGATGAATTCAATAAATTTAGAATTTGGGTTAGGAGATATTGAAATAATAGATAAAATTACTGTAATATGGCCAAGTGGAATTACTCAAATACTCAAAAACATTAATTCCAATCAACAAATTAATATAATTGAATCACAAAATTAATAAAGGGGAAGTGGCGGAATTGGTAGACGCGCTTGACTTAGGATCAAGTGTTCATAGAACGTGAGAGTTCGAGTCTCTCCTTCCCCATACTAATCAAATAATTTTTTTTAAAGTCTCTGCTATTTGACCTGGATGAATTACAATTTCACAACCTGCTTCTTTAAGGGCAAACATCTTTGACTCTGCTTTTCCTGAATCACCACTAATAACTGCGCCTGCATGTCCCATTCTTTTGCCTTCAGGTGCACTAGCACCAACTATTAAAGCTGCAATCGGTTTAGTATTATTAATGCTTTTTAAATATTCAGCCGCTTCCTGTTCTTTTGTCCCGCCTATTTCACCAATAAACACTATACCATCAGTTTCTTCGTCTTGAATAAAATAATCTAAAACATTAATAAATGTTGTTCCAACAATAGGATCTCCACCTATTCCTACACATAAAGATTGTCCGATACCACTTTTAGTCAATTGATCAACTGCCTCGTAAGTTAAAGTACCACTTCTTGAAACTACTCCTATTCTACCTGGCATAAATATATCTCCTGGCATTATTCCTATTTTGCATTTTTGTGCAGGATTTATTAATCCAGGACAATTAGGACCAATTAAAGTAACTCCAAGATCATTTGCAATTTTATAAATTTTAATCATTTCATTAACTGGAATTCCTTCAGTAATACATATAACTGTTTTGATTCCTGAATAGATTGACTCTAAAATAGCATCTGGAGCAAATGGAGCCGGAACAAAAATTAAAGAAGTATTTGCCCCAGTCTCATGTGTAGCTTCTTTCATTGAATCGTAAACTTTTATAGTATCATTAAACATTTGCCCTCCTCGTCCCGGAGTGACACCTGCTACAATATTTGTTCCATACTCGATACATCTAAGAGCATGAAATCCTCCTTCTTTTCCTGTTATCCCTTGAACAATTACTTTGGTATTGTCATCAATCTTTAAAGACAAAATTTACTCCTCACTAGATAATATTTGTGAAATTTGATCTAAATTTTCTGCAAAAGATATATTGTATTTTGTATTACTTAATATTCTTTTACCTTCTTCACTATTTGTACCCTGCATTCTAATAATTAATTTTGGAGGAGTCCCATCCGAATCTTTAAGTGCTAAAATAAATCCACGGGCAGCCACATCGCATCTCAAAATCCCCCCAAACAGATTGACCAATACAATTTTTACATTACCATCTGACAAAACAGCGGACATAGCTTTTGAAACTTTATCTTCATCAGCTCCTCCTCCTATGTCTAAAAAGTTTGCAGGACTTAATCCTGCAGATTGTATGACATCCATAGTTGCCATTGCCAAACCAGCCCCATTTACAATGCATCCAACACTTCCTTTCAATTGCACATATTTTATACCCAGTTCAGCTGTTTTGATTTCAACTTCATTTTCTTGACTTAAATCTCTTAATTCGGAAATATCTTTATTTCTAAATAAAGCATCCTCATCGAAAGTTATTTTTGCGTCTAAAGCAATTATTTCATTATTATCATTCAAAATTAACGGATTAATTTCAATTAGAGAACAATCTTTATCTATATACAGCTTATACAATCCTCTTATAATTTTATTCAACTGAGAAAAAAGTGTTTTATCTAGATTAAGAAAGTCTAAAATTTCTCTAACGTGAAAATCGGTTGGACCTAAAATTGTGTTAACAGGTAGACTAAATATTTTTTCCGGATTTTTAGAAGCAACTTCCTCTATATCTGTTCCTCCTTCAGGGCTAGCAATGATATTTATAGATTGATTACTACCATCCACTAGTAAAGCTAAATACATTTCTGAAACTATAATACTTGCTTCTTCCACAAGAATTTTATTTACAACAACAGATTCATCGCCAGTTTGAAATGTTTGAAATAAATTACCAAAAAATTTATCTGCAAATTCAACCGCATCTTGTGAGTTATCTACTAATTTAACTCCTCCTGCTTTGCCTCTACCTCCAGCGTGTACCTGAACTTTTAAAACTGCTTTAGATTGAAAATCTCGAAAATTTTCCAATAAAGTCTCTTTATCTGTGGCAATCGTACTTTTTGGTACTGGTACACCAAATTCATTCAATAATTTTTTTGACTGATACTCATGTATTTTCAAATTACACACCTATAATCGGAGAGAGTGGGATTCGAACCCACGATAATCGTAAAATTATACTGGTTTTCAAGACCAGCGCCTTAAACCACTCGGCCATCTCTCCATTATCAAATATTCATAATTTTATAAAAGGACATTATATCAATTGTTATCTTATTTCCAAATTACAACTTAGATAAAAAGTAATCTTTATATTATTTATTACAACTATTTTGATAAAATTGAACTATTAATTATTCTAAATAATCAGTTGTGAATTCAAAAAACATAATAATTAGAGGTGCTAAAGAACATAACCTCAAAAATATAGATATTAATATCCCTCGTGAAAAATTTGTAGTTATCACCGGGTTGTCCGGATCAGGTAAGAGTTCTTTGGCTTTTGACACTATTTATGCAGAAGGAAGAAGACGATATGTTGAATCACTGTCTGCGTATGCTAGACAGTTTTTAGGTAATTTAGAAAAACCTAATGTAGATTATATCGAAGGATTATCTCCTGCGATATCAATTGATCAAAGAGGAATATCTAAAAACCCAAGATCTACCGTTGGGACAACAACAGAAATTTATGACTATCTTAGAATATTGTTTGCTCGTATAGGGGTGCCTCACTGTATAAATTGTGGTAAAAAAATTATAAAGCAAACAATTCAACAAATAGTAGATTCAATATTGTCTATTCCAAAAGATAGTAAATTTATGATCCTTTCCCCAATCGTAAGGCATAAAAAAGGAGAACATAAAGAAATAATTAACATGACAAAAAAATCAGGTTTTGTTAGAGCTAGAATTAATGGTGAAATAAAAGAACTTTCAAATGAAATAAATCTAGACAAAAACAAATGGCATACAATTGATATTGTTATTGATAGATTAATAATGAACGAATCTATTGATAAAGATAGGCTAACGAATTCTGTTGAAACTTCTCTAAAACTATCAAATGGACTTACTGTTATCGCAATTGATAGTAAAACAGAATTAAAGTTTTCTGAAAACTTTTCTTGCCCAGATTGCAATATAAGCCTTGAAGAAATTGAACCAAGAAATTTTAGTTTCAATAGCCCTAAAGGAGCATGTAAAGCTTGTTCTGGCATCGGTCATTCATTAAAAGCTGATCCTTCTTTGATCATCCCAAATCAAGAAATTAGTATTAATGACGGAGCAATAGCTCCATGGTTCAGATCTGGAAGATATGCAAATATATATAAAGGCATATTAGAATCTTTATCTTATAATTACGGTTTTTCTTTAAGCACACCTATCAACAAATTAAACCCTATTCACTTAGATATTATTTTAAAAGGATCAAAACAAGATTCTCTAAATTTTAATTACACATCCAAAAGATTTGGAAGGCAAACATATCACAAACCATTTGAAGGTTTGTTAAATAATTTAAACAGAAGACATAGCCAAACAAATTCTGATTATGCAAGAGACGATATTGAAAAATATATGTCAAAAGAAATTTGTGCTAATTGTGATGGATTAAGACTGCAAAAAGAATCTTTAAGTATAAAAATTCTTGATAAAAATATTATTGACCTAACACTTATGAATATCTCAGATTTACAAAATTGGATACAAAATATTTCAAATAATAAATCAAAAAACCGCCTATCAAATCGAGAAATATTAATTGGAGAAAGATTAATAAATGAAATCAATTCGAGATTAGAATTTTTATTAGGAATAGGTTTAAAGTATTTATCTCTTTCAAGATCATCGGGTACACTAAGCGGAGGAGAAGCTCAAAGAATAAAATTAGCAACACAAATTGGATCCGGCCTTACTGGGGTTATATACGTTTGTGATGAACCGTCTATTGGATTACATGCAGCTGATGACGAAATGTTAATCAATACTTTAAAAAAATTACGTGATTTAGGTAATTCTATAATAGTAGTTGAACACGATGAATCCATTATCAGATCTGCAGATCATATAATTGACATGGGCCCCGGGGCAGGCGAATTTGGTGGTGATATCATAATTCAAGGAAGTTTAAACCAAATCTTAAAATCAAAAAAATCGATAACCGGTGCTTACTTATCAAATAAATTAATTATCGATAACCACAAAAACAGAAAACAAAATCGTTCTAAGTATATAAAAATTAATAATGCATCCGAAAACAATTTAAGAAATATTACTCTTAAAATTCCAATCGGATTACTTGTTGTAGTATCAGGTGTATCAGGTTCTGGTAAGAGCACACTAGTTAACGAAATAATATATAAAGCACTTGCACAAAAAATTAATAGATCAAAACATAAACCAGGTCAATTTAAATCAATCGAGGGATCAGAAAATATAGATAAAATAATAAATATTGACCAATCACCTATTGGTAGAACTCCTAGAAGCAATCCTGCAACCTATACTGGGACATTCACATTTATAAGAGAACTTTTTTCAAATCTACCAGAATCAAAATCGAGAGGATACAAACCAGGAAGATTTTCTTTTAATGTAAAAGGCGGTCGATGTGAAAATTGCTCTGGAGATGGATCAATAAATATAGAAATGCAATTTTTACCAGACATATCGATAACCTGTGATGTATGTAAAGGGCAAAGATATAATCGAGAAGCTTTAGAAATAAAAATCAGAGGTAAAAATATATTTGATGTACTATCAATGAGTGTTGATGAAGCATTAATATTTTTTGAAAACATTCCTTCAATAAACAGAAAACTCAAAACTTTACAAAATGTAGGGCTTGGTTATATCAAACTAGGACAACCCGCAACACAATTAAGCGGAGGAGAAGCTCAAAGAATAAAATTATCCTCTGAGTTATCTAAAAGATCGACAGGAAAAACTATGTATATTCTAGATGAACCAACAACAGGATTGTCATTCCAAGATTGCAATATGCTCATAGAAGTTTTACAACAATTAGTAGATTCTGGAAATACAGTTT
The DNA here is from genome assembly GCA_913045935.1 of uncultured Chloroflexota bacterium. Classification (GTDB taxonomy): domain Bacteria; phylum Chloroflexota; class Dehalococcoidia; order Lucifugimonadales. Next base: position 103,374 of record CAJWSY010000001.1, read on the forward strand.
TAATCATTGAGCATCATTTAGATATAATAAAATCAGCAGACTGGATAATTGATTTGGGGCCTGGCGCCGGAGACGAAGGTGGTGACATAATTTATGAAGGAAATATCCAAAATTTATTAAAAGAAAAACGATCTTTGACTAGTAAATTTTTAAAAAAACATATCAGTATGAAAAAATGATATAATAACTATGTATTATTTAATTAATTTTAGGAATTAATATGCCAGTAATTGCACTGGGTGGGCTTACAGCAGGCGGAGGCCGAATAATAGGACCCAAGGTAGCAAAAAAGCTTAATATTGATTACGTGGACAAAGACATCGTCAAGCAAGCTGCTTTGCAAAGCGGAATGGACATAGAATTGTTTACAAAAAAGGAAGAAAAACCTTCTTCTTTTACTGAATCTATATTACAAAAAGTATCTAATATATTAGAGAAATCTGCATTTTCCGGAGCTGTTGGCGACCCTCATTTCGGTCCTGGAGCTGCTGCATTTCTAACTCATGAATTTGAAGATTTGAATTCAGAAGAAAATACTGATAAATATCATTTGAATGATGTAGATTATTCAAAAGGAGTCCAACAAACAGTCTTACAGTTAGCAGAATTAGGAAGTATTGTAATAGTCGGTAGGGGTGCTAATATAATTCTTAAAAACCATCCAAAAGTTTTAAGAGTTGGATTGATAGCTGAACAAGAAGACAGAATATCAAGGATTGCTTCTTTTGAAAATGTAGATCATGAAAAAGCTAAAGAATTAATGGAGAACAGAGATAAAGCTAGAGTTCAATACTTTAAAAAGTTCTTTAACATAGATGATCCTGATAGCAGATTTAATTACCACGCTGTACTTAATACTAGCGAAATGAATTTTGATACTGCTACAGACGTAATTGTAGACTTGGCAAAAGATTTACATTTAGATAATTAAAAATTTTTATACATCAAATCACCTTTTACTACTGTACCTAAAATTTTAGTGTTCAAAATTTCAGTTGAATCAATTTCAAATATATTTTGATCCAGAAGTGTAAAATCTGCAACAAACCCTTTTTTGATTTCCCCCTTCATATTTTCTTTAAATGAACCGTACGCAGCATCTTTAGTAAACATATCTACTGCTTCTTTTATATTAATTTTCTCTTTTGGTTGCCATCCATTAGTAGGTAAAAAATTTAATTTTTGCCTATTAACGGCAGCATGAATACCAATTATAGGAGAGCAATCTTCTACAGGGAAATCTGATCCTCCCATTAATTTAATTTTATTTTCTATCAAGGATCTCCATAAATACGAATCATTAACCCTTGAACCTAATCTTAACTCTGCCATATACATATCTGATATACAATGAACAGGCTGTATACTTGCAATCACTTTATTGTTAAAAAATTTTTTAATATCATCTTTTTTTATTATTTGTGCATGCTCAATTCTAGTTCTATGATCATCTGGAATGACATCTATAACTTCTTTTGTTTCAATAGCTTCAAAAACTTCTTTATTTGCTTTATCTCCTATTGCATGAATGCAAACCTGAAAATCTTCATTAAAAGCTTTAACAAATAATTTTTTCAATTTGTTTTTATCTAAAATCAGAATCCCCTTAGTATCATAATCACTATATTTTTCAATTAGCGCAGCACCTCTTGAACCGAGAGCGCCATCAGAAACCAATTTAATGCTTCTTAGTTCAAAAAGATCGTTTTGTTGTTTACTTATCCCTTTTTCAAACAATTCTTGATTTGCCATCGCATATATTCTCATCTTTAACTTATTTTCTTTTAACAAAGACAAATAAGCGTTATATTGAATTAAACTTATGCCAGCATCGTGAACCTCTGTGATACCATTAGACAAACAAATATCTTGGGCTTTTAATATCCATTTTTTAACATCGTCTAATGTTTCTGAAGGAATTATTTTATTTACTAATCTTTGTGCTTTATCAACTAAAATACCTGTTAATTTACCATCTTCAATTAAAATATCTCCTCCATCAGGACTAGGAGTATTGGGATTAATACCTGCTTGTTCAAGTGTTTTTTTATTAACCCATAAAGCGTGTGCGTCAACTCTAGCCATAATCACAGGGATATTTGGAAATTTCAAACTTAATTTTTCATTATTCGGTAAGGTTTTTATATCCCATTCTTCTTGGTTCCAACCACTACCAAATATTATTTTTAAAGATTTGTTTCGCTCATAAAATTCATATATTTTTTGTATTGCATCTTCTTCTGAATTACATTCAGACAAATCTACTTCAAATTGATTCTTCCCCATGTGTGCCACATGGCCATGACCGTCAACAAAACCAGGTATTAAAAATGAATTATTACAATCAATTACATATTTATCGTTAAGTAAAAATTCATCTGTTATTTTTGATATTAATCCATCTTCAACATAAATAGTTTTTTTTAACGGGAGGTTTGTATGATGATCAATAATCCTTAAGTTAGAATATATTTTGATATTTGAGCTCATTCGTTCATACCATTAAACAAATCAAATAATTCTTGATCAAAATTTAACAAATAATTTTTAACAATTTCTGCGGTTCCTAATGACAACATCATTCCTTGAGTATAATGACCAGAAACTAAAAGTATATTATCGTTATCAAATATTTTTTTAATAATTGGGACACCAATTTTTGATTGTGGACGTATACCAGCTCCAGCAGAAATAAATTCCAGATTATTTATGTTGTTCAAGTATTTTTTTGCAACTGCCAAACAAAATTCAATTCCATTAAGATCCAAATTCAAATCATTTTTATTAATATGCTTAGAAGCTCCTATGTATATGACTCCATTATCCCTGGGTACCAAATATCCCTGAGTCTGCGGACCATTGTCAATCTGCCCATAAGTTCCATCTCCAATAGTGTATGGCAAATCAAAATCTTGTGTTCTAACTAAAATATATTGCCCTCTTACCGGGGATATAATAAGATCGTTAGAAATATTGTATTTACTCAAAATATTTTCTGAACCTGTAGCAAAAATCAAAGTATTACCGTGAAAAATGTTTTGTTTAGTTTTTATTTGTTTAATTTCATCATCTAGAATCTCAAAATCAACAAATTCTTCATTTTCAAATATATCTGAATTCATTTTCAAAATAGCTTTTCTAAACTTATTTACAAAATCTATACCGTCTACATATCCTTCGTCAGGAAAATACATTCCTCCAAGAATATCTGAATTTAAAAAGCCTAATTCATTTTTTTGTGATCTATCTGATATAAGCTCAGACTTTACACCCAAATTGGAAGTTTTACTCGCAAGATCGATCAACAATTTCAATTCAGATTGATTAAAGGCTGTTCTAAATATTCCCGTTTTGTTAAACGGTGATTCTATTTCTAATTCTTCAAACTCATTGTCCAAATGCAAAAACATTTCATAACTTAATTCTCTAATTTTTCTCATTGGAGAATTGCTTTTATCACTCCCGTAAAACAACGGGGATATAACACCGGCAGCTGCATTTGTTGCCCCACTGCCTAATTGATTTTTCTCAATAATTGCACATTTAACGCCATTTTGAGATAACTTGTAAGCGATTGATACCCCTATTACACCACCTCCGATAATTATCACATCATATATCTGTTTATCCATGCATATTTTATCCAACAAAATAAAAAATCTTTTTTCTATTTCTATCAAATTAATAACTAATTTAATTGTTAATTTTGGTTAAATTTGTTTTATTAGGCTAAAATTTGTAAAAAAAAGACATCTAAACCTATTTTTTATAAGTGAGATTCTGTATATATTTCATTCAGTATAATAATTTTTGATATAGTCTTTATTGCCTAGTTATACAAATTTGTATAAACTTTTGGTAATAATAATTATTAAATTAGTTATTATTTATATAGGAAGAAGTATCTATTTATGATAAGATACGTTTCTGAATTTGATTAAATATTTAAAAATCGAGGTGCGAAGATCATGCCCAAAAGAAATATATTGAGATACACAGCTTTACTAATGGCAATAGCATTTGTTGCATTGCCAGCAAAACTAATTCATGCAGCAACAGTTTCAGGAAGTGGCTCTGCAATGATTTCAACAGGATCATCTGCAGGTAATACTTTAACTATAAGTATGACAGGAGTTACTCCGCCAACAGGTTCAATGAAATACAATGCGTACTTGCTTGATGATTCTATGAAGAAAACAAGTATAGGTGCAGTTTCTGTAGACGAAGATGGTGCAGCAAAACTATCTTACAATTCAGATTCTGATATTTTGCTTAATTTTAGAAGATTAGAAGTTAGAGAAGAATCCGGAGCATCTTCTAGAATTGTTTTTGCAAACACTATTCCAGGGCAAGATGTAAAAAACATACGAGCTCTTGTGAATAAAGATTCGGAAATCGCTGCTCTTCAGGGTTTGCTAGATACAGCTATCACCCATGCGACTGCAGGAAAAAATGCAAAAACAACTGCAGATCTAGTTCTAAATGCAAAAAAAATGATGGACGTTATTAAAGGTAATGTTGGAAACGGAGTTACCGCACACATTGATCTATCTAAAGCAGCCATTACAAAAGCCATGGGTACTAATATTACAGGCTCATATGTTTACGATAATGGAGTAACAGCAGGTAATGCAATTGACATAATTCAAAGCAATGCTGATGCAGCAGTACTATCTGCTACACAAGCTCAGACTTTTACAAACTTTGAAACAGGTGCAATACTTATGAATGATGCTCTTAACTCTCTTATGAGAGCTAAAAATCAAGGTACAGTATTAGCAATGTCAGAAGCATATCAAATGGGATCGTTTAAATTAACAAAACTAGAAGATATATATACAACAATTAAAAATGATACTAGACTAACTAAATTAGCTTCAGCGGTAAATACGGCTGGGATGTCTTCTGCTCTTTCTGCAACAGGTCCTATGACGCTATTAGCACCAACAGATACTGCCATTACTTCTTACGGAGATGACAAGTGGGATAAGCTATCATCTAATTCAGCTAATTTAAAAAGAGCTCTAGAAGTTCATGTCCTAGACAATCACATCTTGTCAGGTGACTCAAAAATAGATATTAGAGTTTTGGACAGTAACCAAGCTCAATACACTGCAACTGATATCGAAGCTAGTAATGGAATAATTCACCTAGTTGATACAGTTATCGCTAGAAGAGGTCCATTCCCTGGATTACCAAGTGTAGGATCTTACGATACAAATATTCAAAATTTGGCATACATTGTACTTTCAATGGGTATTATGCTAATAACAATATCTGGATTTATAAGATTGAATTACAGAAAAAATAACTAGATTAAAAAAGTAAAAACAAATTAAAAAAAACCCGGTTTATTCTAAACCGGGTTTTTTTTTACCAATTCATAGTAGATGCAATAACAGGCATATTTTCTTTAAATATGTCTTTAATTTGATTTGCTATATCCATATGTTCTTTCTGTGTCCCATGACCTGATCTTAAATCAATATAATGCATCCAACTTCTTATTGTTCCCGTCATATACATTCTAGTTGTTGTTGCTTGTGGTAACACAAATCTTGCGCTTTCTTTGGCAACTCCTTGATCAAGCAAATCATTATACAACTGTGTTGATTCATCAAAGTGTTTTCTAATTCTTACATTAAAATGTGATTTGACATCTTCAGAAATATCATCGATGGAATTTTGCCTGTTTTTTGTATCTTGTCTTCTTAAATCTGGAAGATCTATAGATTCATTAATTAAATTTTTTTCAGCATATCTCTGGCTAAATTGCTGATAAGTAAAAGATCTGTGTCGCAAAATTTGTGTAGCTATGGCTAACGATGTTTGAATTTCAATAGTCATATAAGCTTGCTCAAATGGTGACCAATGAGAATGTTCAATCATATATTTTAATAAGCCTTCATATTGGTCATTATCTTGATTTTTTGGATTGCTTACTCTTGCAATATAAGCAATTGTTTCTTCTGCTTTAGGTGTAATTGATACTAATTTAGCTATATTCATAATAGATATAGTATATATTATTTTAGATTATCAAATTAACAGGGTTTTCTAAATTTTTCTTTAATTCTGCTATAAATAGAGCTCCAGCTGCTCCATCAGTGACCCTGTGATCAGCTGACAAACTAGCATGCATAATACTCGAAATAGATATACTATCATCGTCATTTACAACTGGAGTTTTCTTAACAGATCCAACAGCTAGCATAGCAGTTTGAGGTGGTAAAATAATTGCAAGAAAATTATTAACATCAAACATTCCCAAATTACTTATAGAAAAAGTACCTTTTGTATACTCAGCACTTGTTAGTTTTCCATTTTTTGTTCTGTCAACTAAATCTTTGGTAGATAATGAAATATCTTTTATATCCTTATCATTACATCCAATTATAGCTGGTAAAATCAATCCATCCGATAAAGCAATTGCAATTGAAATGTTTATTTCATCATTGGAAATAACCATGTTATTCTCATATCTGCTATTAAAAATTTGGTATTTTTTAAGTGTCTCAATTGATGCTTTAATTATTAAATCATTAATACTAATTTTAATATTTTGATCTTCTAATTTAGCATTAATTTGTGATCTTATTTCCAAGGCTTTATCCATATTAATTTCAGTAGATAAATAATAATGAGGAACCTCTTGTTTGCTTCTTTGTGTAACTCTTGCAATCTGAGCACGCATTTTATTACTTTCTTGGCTAGTACTTGAATTTTCTATATCTTTAACCGGAGAACTTGTTACGCCTATTGGATCTGTGGATACATCAGCATCAATAGTTTCATCTTGGTTATTACTTTCATTAATCATATTTTCAACATCTGATTTTACAATTCTTCCACCTGGACCTGTGCCAGATATTTTGCTCAAATCAATATTCTTTTCTTTAGCTAAAGTTTTTGCCAATGGAGAAGCTTTTATTTTAACTCCAGGTACTTCTTCTGTTGTTTCTGGTGTAGATACTTCTTCTGTTGTTTCTGGTGTAGATACTTCTTCTGTTGTTTCTGGTGTAG
>CAJWSY010000002.1 GCA_913045935.1 uncultured Chloroflexota bacterium
TGTTATTCCAAGGCATGGCACTTTAGAGAGATGGCAAACAAGATATCCTGATAACCCTATTCCTGAATGGGAAACTTATGATGATTATATTAATTTAATTAATTCAATAAAACCAAGCGTCAATTCTGCATTTATGGTTGGTCATGGATCTGTAAGAAATGGAAGTGGATTAAAAAATGAAAATCGACTACCAACGAAAAATGAATACGATCTTATGAAAGGATGGATCAGAGAGGGAATGGAGTCGGGCGCAGTTGGTTTTTCAACTGGGCTGATATATGAACCTGGGCGATATTCATCGTCAGAAGAGATAATTGAGTTGACTAAAGAAATATCTAGATATCAAGGTGTTTATTGTAGTCATATGAGAAACGAGGGAAATAATTTGTTACTTTCAATAGAGGAAACAATTAATATTGGTCAAAAATCTGAAACTTCTGTAGAAATTTCTCACCATAAAGTTTCTGGAAAAGATAATTGGGGATTATCAAAGTCATCTTTGAAAATGATTCATAAAGCTCGTGATAATGGAATCAATGTACATTCAGATCAATACCCATATACAGCAGGTCAAAGTGCACTTTTTGCTATTCATCAAAATAATGCATTTACTGACGGGAAAGGGGGATTAGGAAAAATTGATGGAGACAAAATCTTGATTGCACATTCTCCTGTAAACAAAGATTATGAAGGAAAAAAATTATCTGAAATTTGTGATGAATTTGACTTACCAGAACAACAGGCGGCTGAAAAATTATTGTCAGCTGACCCTTACATTCTTGCAGTTTTAGAATCTATGTGCGAAGAGGATTTGATTAATATTTTATTAGATCCTTACACTATGATTGGATCTGATGGAGTTCCAGCATCTGGTGCTAATCCACATCCAAGGCTATATGGATGTTTCCCTAAAATTTTAGGGAAATATGTCAGAGAAGAAAAAATATTGTCACTAGAGGATGCAGTGTATAAAATGACAGGATTACCTGCAAAAAAATTCAATTTAAATGACAGAGGTACAATTCAGGTCGGCAAAGCTGCTGATTTAGTAATTTTTGATCCAGATACAATTGAGGATTTAGCAACTTATGATAACCCAAGAGTTTATCCAAAAGGTGTTATTCATGTAATAGTTAATGGTAATTTTGTCGTTAAAAATTCCAACCACACTGGAAACAGAGTCGGTGAAATTATTAAACGATCCTAAATAATTATGAAATTAGAAATTTTGGAAGGCACATATGTTGTAATTAAATTACCTTTTGATTATATATTAGATCAAAAAATATTTAACTTTCAATTTTTCAATATAACAAAAACGAATTCAGAATTCTCATTGGTGATAAGAACCGATGAGAATTTTAATTTTAAAGAATTTCCTTTTGAAGATGATTGGAATATTTTTAAATTTGCTCAAACTTTAGATTTTTCAATGGTAGGAGTATTAGAAAATGTAATAAAACCTTTATCTGAGAATGGCATCAGTGTTTTTGTTTTGTCAACTTATGACACCGATTATGTTATGTTTAAATCTAGCAATAAAAATAAAATTATTAAAATATTAGAATTATTAGATTACGAATTTGTAAATTAGTATGAATACTCAAGAAATAGAGAATCAAATTGAAAATTTTAGAATAGAGAATGAAATACCTGGGATTGCTGTTTCTTTGGTTCAGAACAATAATATAGTTTATCAAAATGGATTTGGATATAGAGATATTTTAAATAAACTTCCTGTCACCTCTAAAACTATATGGCCAATTGCATCTATAACTAAGTCATTTACTTCGGTTTCTGCATTACAACTTGCCCAACAAAAAAAACTTGATTTATTTAAACCAATTATTGAATACCTACCATATTTTTCTGTTTCAGATGAATATGCCACTAAATCAATAAATACAGATTTATTTTTAAAACATGCAAGCGGACTTGGAAGAACAGGTCATCAAGATACATATAGAGAAGACAATTATAATCCTCTTATTATCAGGCCACAAACTAACCGCGAACATAATATTTTTCCAACAAGAAAATCTTTGGTTGAAAATTTGTATTCAGCAAAATTACAAAGTTATCCTGGCAAATTTTTTTCATATTGCAATGAAGGTTATGCTACTGTTGGTCATTTAATTGAAACTTTGTCTAAAGTTAATTTGGAAGATTATTTTAGTGAATATATTTTTTCAAATTTAGAAATGAAAAATACTTACACTGATTTTGATTCATGGAGAGAATCTGCTGACAGAACGTATTTATATTCTGATAAAAATAATAGCCCGTTCTATACGGGAATAGATCATGAACATTTTTCAGTTTTAGAATTAAGTAAAGACTATAAAACTTTTTTATCTGCAGGCGGAATATCAACCACTGCAAATGATTTATCTCTTTACCAGATTCAGACAATGAATTTTGAAGACTCAAAATTAAACTTGAATTCTGAATGGTTGAATAAGATGCAGAATATTAATATGCCATTTGGTAAATCCGGATGGGGTTATGGATATGGATATTGGGTTTCTTATGCTGATGATTTAAAAATTATAAAACACTCAGGAGGATTACCAGGAGTTAGCACATTCTCTATGATGATACCATCAGAAAAATCCGGAGTTGTTGTTTTAATTAATAAAAACGAAGTCAAAGCAAGTAATTTAGCCGAAATGATTTTTAATATTATGAGGGGAAAAATCTATAGAAACAAATTAGACGAACCTTTGAAATTTAATATTGATTATCATAATAATAATGTTAATTTATTTAAAGAATTTGTAGGTAAATACGAATTTAGACAAGGAATTTCGGAAGTTTCTATAAGTGATGGTAATTTATGTATTAGTACTCCAAGCAGACTCGAAGCTACTCCTGAGACGTTAATATTGGTTTCTGTTGGGAAAGATACATTTATGAATTTGTTTGATGGTAATTCTGTTTCTTTTGTTAGAGATGAAAATGCTAATGTTTCTCATTTTTTAAATGGAGGCTATTCTTACATTAAAATCTAGTTATCGAGTGTTTTTTCATAAAACAATTCTTTGTTTGGAATCCATTTTGATAATTTGAAATAACCACATTTTTTAAAACCAAGACTTTTATGAAATTTTATTGATATTTCATTTGCTTCCTCAGTAGAGCTTAATATTCTATCATATTTCATTTTTATCATTTTCTTTTCAAAAAAAACGAATAATTTTTTGCCTGTTCCAGTTCTTTGATAAGATTTCTTAACTCTAATTAAAGAAATAAAAGGAATGTAGCTCCATAAAAATTCAAACCACAAATAACCAGTAATTTTGCCATTGCAACGCGCAACAATTATTTTTTGATTTTTTATTGCATTTAATAATGATTGTTTTTTATTAGATTTGTAAATTTTATCTGTTTGATCGTCAAAAAAATCATCAATCTTTATGATTTCTGGCAGATCGGAAAGTTTACAATATGTTATTAACAATGATGTACTTTTTGTCAAATTTAACCTATTACTTCTTTAAAATATCTAAGATAATTTAATCCTAATATTTTTTTCAATTCTTCCTCGTTAAATCCTTTTTCGGCTAACTTAACAGTCAGATTAGACCAATCTCCAAAATTTTTATAATCTTTAATTTTGTATTCTTCACTTATTCTATGTTCTTCTCTAAATCCAGACCAATCAAACACTTCAGGATTTCGCCTTTGTTCGCCAATTGTTCCTGGCATAGATTCTGGATATTCAATCATAGATCCTGTCTCAGGACCATTCCCACATATGTCACTCCCAATTCCAACATGATCGATTCCCATTATATTCACTAAATGTTCCACTTGGGTGGCAAAATCATCTAGTGTTCCCAAGTGTTCATTTTCTTGCATAAATCCTGGAACTATTGTTACTCCAAAAAACCCACCTGCATTGGCAACGGCTTTTGCTAAATCATCATCTTTTGCTCTATCGTGTTTTGCAATTGTATTACTATTTGAATGAGTAATAATTATCGGTTTTGATGATATCTCTAAAGCATCCCAACCAACTTGTTGGCTACAGTGACTTACATCTACAGCCATGTTCAAAGAATTAAGTTTTTCTACCATAGATTTTCCAAAATAAGTTAATCCTGATTTTGTAAGTTCTGTACAGCCATCGCCAACAAAATTACTTAAATTATAAGTAAGTTGAACTACCCTCAATCCTAAATGATAGAACATATCTACTCTATCTAAATTAATACCAAATGCCAAAGTATCTTGAAAATCTAATATTAAACCTCTTTTTCCTTCAGCATATATTTCCTCAATATCATTTGCTTTTAATATCAATTTTAATTCTCCATCTAAAGAATCAATTATTCCTCTGGCTTGAGCTATACCTTTTACTGAAGATTCAAATGCTGCATCTACGTCTTTTAAACCCACAGGTGGTCCTGCATAAGTAGCACTACATACATTTACACCAGCTTTGTCCCATAAATCCAAATATTCTTTTTTTGCATCGTCATTTTGATTGATTTCCATAGCTGCCATACTTGCAAGAATTCCTGCAGCTTGGTTTCGTTTATATCCTTTTTGCTCTAATTCGTTTAATTTGATTTTCATATTATTGTTGAACAAAAACCCGTTAGTGGCAGGTGGTTGTTGTGAATCTATGACTAAAGATTTGTGGTGTAATTCAATTGCTTCTTCTTTTGATAATACTTGTCTTCTGCTCATTTATATGTCCTTATCTTTTTTTGTATGGTATTTAAATAGTTTAATTATTAATATATGTTTTAAAATATATTTGTCAACAAAGGAAATGAAAATGTCAAATAAAAATATTAAGAGTGAGTATTTTATTAAATCAGAAATGAAAGTCGACATTAATGTTTTCACAGAAATGAGAGACGGAGTCAAGTTGTTTTCAGATGTTTATGCTCCTGCAAAAAAAGGTAAGTACCCCGTATTATTATCCCGTATTCCTTATGGTAAGCACAAACCAAGATATCATTCATTGTATATGGATCCTTTAAGAGCAGTACTTAGAGGATACGTAGTCGTAATACAAGATGTTCGAGGCAAACATTCTTCAGAAGGAGAATTTAACCCGTTTGTTAATGAATACAATGACGGTTATGATACTTTGAGTTGGATATCTGATCAAGAATGGTGTGATGGTAATGTAGGAATGTTTGGTATTTCTTATCATGGAGCTACTCAATGGCTGGCAGCTGCAACACAACATCCCTCATTAAAAACGATTATTCCTGGAGTTACTTCAGATTCTTATTATGATAGTTGGACATATTTAGGGGGTGTTCTGCAATATTATTGGTTAACTCATTGGACTGTTGGAACTCTTATCCTCGATGATGTTAAAAGGAATCAAGATGATATATTAGAGAGAGAAAAGTTGTCAGATTGGATATTACAAAATATCAATGCTAGAAATATAAAAACACCTTTAAGTAATTCTGATTTGCCTCCTTTTAAAAATTTGGGTAATTTTTACCATGATTGGATTAACAATGATTCATATAACGAATTTTGGAAAAAGATAAGTCCTAAAGAATATTTTGATAAGATTAATATTCCAGTTTTTAATATGGGTGGATGGTACGACGGATTTCTTAGAGGTACTCTACGATGTTTTGAAGGAATGATTAATTCATCAGAAGAAAATGTAAGTGATGTCCAAAATATGATTCTTGGACCGTGGACTCACGAACCTATGCCTAAACCATTGGCTGGAGCTAAGCATTTTGGGAATAAAGCGTCAGGAGAATCGATAGATATACAAGGAATGATGTTAGATTGGTATGACTATTGGTTAAAAAATTATGAATACAAAAATAAATACAGAGTCCAATATTACACAATGTTAGAAAATCAATGGAAACAGTCATATATGTGGCCTCCTGAAAACACTAAAAAATTAAAGATGTATATTCATAGTGATGGAAATGCAGAAAAAAATTTCGATGGAGATTTAAATTTCGAAAAACCTGGAAAAGAAAAACCGGATGAATTTATTTATAATCCTGCTGATCCTGTGATTACAGTTGGAGGAGCTCACTTAGGTGGTATTCCGGGTAGTTTTGACACAGGAGTTCATAATCAATCAGAAGTCGAAAACAGACTAGATGTATTAACATACACAACTAAACCAATTAAGACATTTATTGAGATTTCAGGAAATGTTTTTGTTAATTTATATGCAAAATCTAGTGCTGAAGATACAGATTGGACTGCAAGGTTATGTTATGTTGACCATAACAATAATTCATGGAATATATGCGATGGAATAATTCGATCAAGTTTTTCTGAGAGTTTTGAAATCAGAAAAAAAATAGAACCAGAAACTATCACAAAATATAAAATAGATTTAGGTCCTATAAGTATTAAATTAAATCAAGGAATGAAACTTAGATTGCAAATTTCTTCTAGTAATTTTCCTGCTTATGAGACTAGTACTAACCTAATGCAAGCCGATCGAAATGTCAGTCCAATTAAATATGTTATAGCTAATCAATCTATATACCATGACAATAAATTTGCTACAAATCTTGAATTTGACGGTTTAATTTAATATTTCTAAGTTTAATTTGTTTGTTTTTGTGTTTAATGGACAACTTTTGTATCTTTTGAAAAATTTATATCTGTTTTTCGCAATTAAATCGTAAAAAATATTAATTACAAAATCTGGGAAAATATTAATAATAGCAAATGATTTTGACAATCCTGTAAATTTGTTTACGATTTTTTTTATTGCTTTACTTTTTGTGTAATGTTTGTTTTTCTCAATTACTACTACTGTATCAGGATCTAATTTTAAGTTGTAATCTTTTAGTATTCTCATGCCCGTTGTAGATTCCATTGCACAAATAATTATCTTATTATCATTAGGAATTCTATCAAGGATTTTAATTAATATGTTACATAAAGAACAAACCCCATCAAACAATATAAGTATTTTATCTTCAAATTCAGTGTTATTCTTTTTATTCATTATATGATTTAAATAATTCTAATGTTTTTTTTCTTGCTTCAAAGTGATCTACTATTTTAGGGATATAAATTGGTTCCTTTGACAACCAAGGTTCGTGTGCGAATTTGATTTCAACATTTTGTAATTCAGGTATCCATTTTTTAATGAAAATTGCTTTAGGATCAAATTTCTTACTTTGTAAAATAGGATTGAATATTCTGAAATATGGAGCAGCATCTACCCCGCAACCTGCTGTCCATTGCCAACCTCCTACATTAGAGGGACGATCACCATCAATCAAATTTTGCATAAACCATTTTTCCCCCATTCTCCAATCAATCAATAAATCTTTAGTCAGAAATGATGCAACAATCATTCTCCCTCTGTTATGCATCCATCCTGTATTGATTAATTGCTTCATACATGCATCTACAATAGGAAATCCTGTTTCACCATATTTCCATTTATTAAAAAGTGATAAATCTTGTTTCCATTGGAAATTAGAGTATTTCTCCTGAAATTCTGAATTAATACTTTGAGGAAAATAATGATTAATATATAAATAAAATTCTCTCCACAAGAGTTCGTCTGCCCATTTCTCGACTCCTTTACTTACAGGTAAATTTAAACAGGTATTATAAATTTGCTTAATTGAAATCATTCCAAATTTGATATAAGGAGATAATTTTGAGGTGCCATCTGCATATAAATAATCTCTGTTATTTTTGTAGAAGTGTATTTTTTTATCAATAAAATTAGAAAATATTTTTGATGCATATTCTTCTCCAGGCAAAAATTCACCTAATTGATTTAAAGTATACAAAGGAATTGGAATATCAGCATTTTTTTCAGGTAATTTTGCAAAATTAAATTTATTTATATTAGATAAATTGTAAATTGTATTTTTCTTTTTCCACTGATTAGCAAATTGTGTGAAAACCTTATATGGATTGCCTGTTTGATTCAAATGCGTTTTAGGATTAACTAGATTGTCGTAATGAACGTGAACATCAAACGTATCATTTAAATTGTCAATTTGTTCTTTAAATTCCTTTGTAAATTCTCCTGTGACATATATTTTTTTTATTTGATATTTGTCTGATAATTCTTCAAACGGTTTAGAAGGGTTGTTACTTTTCAATTGAAGTAATCGACCACCTTGACGTTCTATTTGTTTTTCTAGTTTTTTTAAACCGTGGAATAAAAATGAATACGCTCTTGAATTTACATAGTCAGAGTTATCAAGATCACTTTCATTGTAAATATAAATTGGCAAAATAAGTTCAGGATTTACTTTTGCAGCATTTAGGGATTCATTGAAATTTAATCTTAAATCGTTTTTAATCCACCATATAGATATACTATTTTTTTGGCTTTGGTTTTGGTTTTTTGTCATTAGGTGTTAAATTTTTACCGTAAAGTTCCTGTACAGAAACCAATGCTGCTATAAATGCAATTGTAAAAACAAAGACTCCAACTAAAGCTATTATTATTTGTATCATAATTATTTGTTATTTTCCCCTGAAATTGTAATTGAGCCAAAAAGTATTATTGATGAAACCCATACACCAACGAATATTCCTGACAATTCGTCCACAAAAAACCAAAGTGCAATTGAAAACAAAAGTGATGCCATGGTTGGAATAATCCATAGTAGGTAGAGTTTTAGTGAAATTTTTGATATTAAAGTGAATTTTGTGAATATCCAAAAACCAAGTATAGATGGAACCCAAATTGCTATAAATATACCTGGGGTTTTTTCAACAAAGAACCACATTAATATTGAAAATACTAATGAAATTAATGTTGCACCAATAAAACTATAATTTATAAATTCTGATCTTTTCATATTTTCCTCATTAAATTCTTTTGATATAAAAAAATATATATTGCCATAGGCAAAAAAAATTATATACAAAATTTGTAAAAATTAATATATCTTTAGTATTTTTTTCATACCAAATTTATAAAAAATAATCATTTGACATAATAGAACATATGTTCTATTATTTACTTTTACATCATAGAATCAAAGGAAATATTATGTCAAATATAAAAGTAACTATTGTTGGAGTAGGTGGAGCTGGTTGTAACACTATTAGTAGGCTTAAAAGTAAAAAATTTACCAAATATAACATGTTAGCTGTAAATACTGATACTCAAATGTTAGAAACAGTAAAAACTTCCGGCGTTTTTGCAATAGGGCCCATTTTAACGAATGGATTTGGAAGTGGTGGAAATCCTAGAATAGGCAGAGAAGCTGCTAAAGAAAGCCTTGATCAACTATCCACTATACTAGAGGGACAAGATTTGGTTATATTAACTACAGGATTAGGTGGTGGGACTGGAACAGGAGCCACTCCTGTAATCGCATCCTTAGCAAAAAAACTCGGAGCACTAGTTATAGTAGTGGCCACAAAACCTTTTGGTTTTGAAGGAAATTTAAGGAAGCAATATTCTGATAGAGCCGTAAAGTCTATTTTAAGAGCAAGCGATAGCTTTATTGAGATAAATAATGACGGATTACTAGCTATGAACAATGATGACAAAACTTTAGAAGATTCTTTTAAACAAGCGGACATTGCTTTAATAAATATTGTTGAAGAAATAACTAGTGTAATTGCAGATTCAGGACTAATTAACATTGATTTTGCTGACGTTAAAAATATGCTAACTAAATCAGGAAAAACTTATATTTCTAAATCCAAAATAGGTAAAAATCAAAAGATGGATGATATTTATTTAGATTTAAAACGCAACTTACTTATGAATTATGGTTTCCAATCAGCAAAAAAAGTATTGCTGTCTATAAAATCAAGCCCTCAATTTTCTCTTAACGAATTAAACTTAATTGCTACTAAAATTTCTTCATTCCTAGATCAACCTCAAAATATACTAATTGGTGTGAATAATACATATCATAAAAAAAATATCATTGAAGCAACTTTAATTGCTGCTGATTTAAAATTTACATTTAATGAGATTGACACTCCACCTTTTGTTTTTACTGACAATAACGATCAAACATATCATTCAAAAAATGAATCTGTTAAAATGAGTCCGTTATTAAATTTTAAAAAATTAATAAAATTGCCAATTGGTTTTAATTAATTTATTAAAATTGTAATTTTATTAGCTTTATAACAGATATTACAATGAATTATTTTAAAGATGTTAATTCTAGAGATTTTTTTGAATTAGCTCCAGGAGCTAACGCTCAAACATTTTGGGGAGAACAAATGCTTATGTCTATTGTTCATATTGATCCCAATTCTATTGTCCCTAATCACACCCATCCACACGAACAAGCTGGCATGTTATTAGAAGGATCTTTAGATATGAAAATTGGAAATGAATCTAAATTACTAAAACCAGGTGATGTTTATATTATTCCTGGTGGAATTGAACATTTTGCACAATCTTCTGAACATGGTGCAAAAGTATTAGATATTTTTTCTCCAGTTAGAGAGGAATTTAAATATTAAATGCCTATTACTGAAAATTCTTATATTCAAGCAGGTAACCCTCGCAAACCTCAACTTCTTTTGATTCATGGATTAGCTAGTAATAAATTTACATGGGATGTATTATCGCAATTCCTAATTGATGATTATCATATGACCGCAATTGATTTACCAGGTCATGGAATGAATTCACAACTTGAAACTGATTTTTCTTACCAACAAATTGTTGATTATATACTCTATTTAGAATCTCAATTAAATATTAAATTTGATTATGTTGCCGGGCATTCTTATGGTGCCTCTGTTGCGACAATGTTTGCTAACGACTCTAGATCGGAAATTAAAAAACTAGCACTATTAGATGGCGGAATGGTACCTATGAAATTAGTTCCTGAAATGAATCAAAACAATTATAAAACAAAACTGTCACCTCCCGATTTCACTTCTCGTAAATTTGATAGTATTTCTGACTTTTTTGATAAAAATCTTGCTTTGAAAGACAATCCTTATAGCCAACAAATTAAAAATGCAATTCTTTCAAATTTTGACCATTCTAAAAAACCAAATCTTGTTCCTTTTTTAAATAGGTCTAATCATCTTAAAATTGTTGACTATTTATGGAATTATGATCCTGAGAGCTTATTATCTAAAATCAAAATTCCTGTCCTTGGACTTATGGCGTGTAAATTTGATACTATCATCGAGAATTTATCATATAGATGCGAATATACAGATTATATGCAATCTATAAATTCATTTGTAAAAATTAATTGGATTCTAAATACCCCGCATGACCTTCAGTTATATGCTCCTAAATTAGTATCCAGAAAACTACTTAATCATTTTTCTTAATTTAATAAACTAATTTCTTTGTTATATTCCATTTTTTTCTACCTCTTTTGATAAACTTAATTTTAATTACTTAATTTATTAGGATTTATTATGTCTCAATATGTAAACCAATTTGATTATAAAAATGAAGACAACACCTCTGATAGTGCTAAAATCGTAGCATATTTGAAATCTGTAAGAGCACTTATGATATACGTTGTAATCTTATTAATTGTGAATATAGCTGTAAATTTACTAACTTAATTATTCAATTTTACCTATTTTTTTTAAATCAATATTTTTAATAGCAGGTATTAAGTCATCTTTTCTTCTGAATAAATGAGTTAATCCAACTATTATTGAAAGAATTGCGCACCAAACTGATAAGACTATAGATTGTTCTAACACTAATGTTAGTATGTTTAAAATTAAAGCACCACAAAATATCCCCCATAAAGGACTTCTAGTTAACAGTGCTACTAAACCTATAGTTATTCCTGCAATAAATGAAGGAATAGTAATAATGATTAAGGTTATCCCAGCTACCACAGAAACACCTTTACCGCCTTTGAATTTTAAATATATTGGGTAATTATGGCCAATAACTGCTGAGGTTGTACCAACATAAAACGCAATCTCTGATATTTCTAAATTTTTGCCTGTGATTGCTATTGATATTGCTTTTAATAAATCAATTAATAAGACTAACGCACCAGAGATAATATTTTGCGATCTCCATATATTTAATGCCCCAGAGTTTCCGCTACCATGATTTCTTATATCTTTATTTTGAGCGAATTTAAAAAAAATATAAGCCGTAGGCATACTGCCAATTAAGTAACTAAAAATTATATAAATAACATCCATTTTTTTTTTAATAATTTTTTGATTTAGATATTATATACGAGTTTTCAGATTGAAAAAAACAGAACATATGTTCTATAATATTTTTTAAATATAATTTATTATAGTATGAATATACCTTTTGTTAAATTTATAGTATCAGCAGGATTCCCATCTCCTGCTGAAGATTTTTTAGAACCTACTTTAGATTTGAATAAATATTTGATTGATAATCCGCCCGCTACTTTTTGTGTTAAAGTTAATGGGAATTCTATGAAAGGTGAAAGAATCAATTCAGGTGATGTTTTAATCGTTGATCGATCTTTAGAACCTAAAAATAATAACATAATACTAGCAACTTTAAATGGAAGCTTTGTTGTTAAAAAAATTTTTCTATTAAATAGAAAAATCTATTTATTTTCTGATAATGGTGAATATTCAAAAAAAATCCAAATTAACTCACAAAGTGATTTTAATGTTTGGGGAGTTGTTACTTCTGTAATTAATAAATTATTAAAATGATTGCTTTATTAGATTGCAATAATTTTTATGCTTCATGTGAAAGGATTTTTAGACCTGATTTGATTTCTAAACCAGTCATTGTTTTATCTAATAATGATGGATGTGTTATCGCTCGTAGCAATGAAGTTAAAAAAATGGGAATTAATATGGGAATTCCTTTGTATAAAATTGAAAAAATTGTAAGGCAGTATCAAATTAACCTATTTTCTTCAAATTTCTCTTTATATGGAGATATATCAAACCGAATAATGGAAATTATTAAAAATGATATCTCTAATGTAGAAATTTATTCAATAGATGAAGCGTTTATAGATTTTTCTCAATTTGCAAATTATAAATTTCACGCTACATCTTTAATGCACAAAATTTATAAATGGACTGGAATTCCCACATCCATAGGAGTTGCTCAAAATAAAACCTTATCTAAAATTGCAAATTTTTTTGCAAAACAAAACAATAGTAATTTTTTTCATATAGATAATTCTGAATTAAAATTTTATTTATCTAAAATGAATATTTCTGATGTATGGGGAATTGGGAGACAATATTCAAAATTTTTGCATAATAATCATATCTACAATGCTTACGATTTGTCTAAACAAGATGATAAATGGATTTTAGATCACTTTTCTGTTAATGGGTTGAAAACTGTGCACGAATTAAGAGGAATTAAATGTATTGATATTGTCACTGAACCTTCTGTAAGAAAAAATATTAGAATTTCCAGAAGTTTTAGTGAAGAAACAACTGATTATTTTAAATTACAACAAGTAATTAGTACGTTTGCTTCCAAAGCTTCTGAAAAACTCAGGAAACAAAATAGTCTTTGTTCTTCTATTCATGTTTTTATTAAAACAAATAAGTTTAAAACTTTTCATGAAAATTATTATTATTCTGACAAATCTTATTTTGATTCACCTACCAATGATAATTCCTTAATAATAAAAAAATCATTGGAAATTTTGAACAAAATTTTTATTCCAGGGAATTCTTATAAACAAGCTGGAATTGTATTAGGAAATTTTGTTTCTATTGATCAATTTCAAATAGGGCTTTTTGATAATCTGAAGCAAAAAAATAGAAGATATAAATTGATGAAAACTTTTGATGAAATTAATAATACATTCGGTAGTGACTCTATTAAATTAGGATCTGAGGAATTAAATAATCAATGGAGAGTTAACAAAAC
Organism: uncultured Chloroflexota bacterium; assembly: GCA_913045935.1. Lineage (GTDB taxonomy): Bacteria > Chloroflexota > Dehalococcoidia > Lucifugimonadales. The sequence goes on from CAJWSY010000002.1 coordinate 13,799, forward strand.
TAAATTATCACCTTCTTACACAACAAAATGGAATGATATATTAACTGTTAATATATGATTGATTTTATGGATCTGAGCAATCTCTGGTATAACCACAGTTTGCACATTTTAGTTTGCAATGGACTTCAATAATCATAATGCCATTGCAAATATCACAGTATTCATCTTTATCTTTGTTAAACTGTTTATTCATTACTACATATTTTATTAATAAATATTATAATTGATATTATTATTTATTTTTTAAATTACTATGCTTAATAAATTTGATTTGGACATATTACGGTCTCTTGGAGATTCTCAATTAATATCTAATATTGTTGAAAATAATTTTGACAATGAAAAAGAATTTTATGATTGGTGGAATGATATAGCAAAACGAAATAATTTAAAAAGATCTGAAATTTTGAATAAAAACTGCATAGGATTTAAGGTACAAAGAAAAACTCATGGTATTCCTAAAATTACAGCAGATACAGACAATGATCTTTTTTATGGATATGGCATGACTTTAGCTCATGACAGATTATTTCAACTAGATTATTTACGAAGAAAAGCATATGGTACACTTTCAGAAGTTATGGGAGTAAAAACATTTGATATAGATTTGATTGCTAAAACGATAGATTTTAAATCTATTGCCGAAAAAGAATACAATTCTATGCCAAATTGGTCAAAAGAATTATTAAATTCTTTTGCTGAAGGTATTAATAATTATATTGATATTAATAATGATTTCCTACCTTTAGAATTTTCTATATTAGACTATACCCCAGATAATTGGACTGCTGTGGATTCTTTAGCTATTATGAGTGAATTTAGATATTACTTGACAGTTAGAATGCCTTTATTAGTGATGTCAGAATATGCGAGAAAATATATTTCAGATAGAGATTTGTTAGATATTTACGTTGGAGGAGAAGCTGATGATGAAACAATTTTATTTGATGGAGAATATGTTTCAGGTGTGAATAATTCTAATTTAAATGGAGGATCTATCTCTTCATCTGAAGATGGCCTAGGTAGTAATAATTGGGTTATAGGTTCAGAAAAATCTGAAACAAAATATCCACTTTTAGCAAGCGACCCTCATATTGCTTTTAGTGCTATTTCTTGTTGGTATCAAGTCCAACTAGAAGGGGATAAATTTAATGTTATGGGAATGTCTTATGCAGGTGTGCCAGGAATATTTATGGGTAGAAATAAAGATGTAGCATGGGGTATTACAAATAATATATGTTCCCAAAGAGATTTATATTATGAAAAGTTAAATAAGAATAATAAAAATCAATATTTATATGATAATAATTATCTTGAATTTGATAATAAAAAAGAGGTTATAAAAATTAAAGGACAAGAAGATTCTGATATTGAAATTAAATCAACTATTAATGGACCAGTTGTTAATAAATTATTACCTGAATGGGTTGATATAGATCAACCTGTAACTTTGAAATGGCTTGGATTTGAATATTGTAGTTTTATAACAGATTTATTTGGAATTAATTTAAGTAGTAATGCAAATGAATTTTTGAATAGTTTTCAAGATTGGAAAGTACCTACACTTAGTTTGGTTTATGCTACCAAGAATAAAGATTTTGGTTATCAATCAATGGGAAAAATTCCAATAAGAGAAAATCATTTCAAAGGTATAAAACCAGGATGGGATAAAAAATATCAATGGACAGGATTGATTCCAAATGAAGATATGCCTGGAATAAAAAACCCAAAAAGAAATTGGATTGGAACAGCAAACAACAGGCCTGCAAAAGATGATTTCAAGTATCCTCTTTTTGGTACTTGGAGTAGCGGGCATAGAATGAGAAGAATTAGAAAAAGATTAGAATCAGAAAATATCTTGAATATGGATATAATGAAATCAATACAATATGATATGCATTCTGAACGAGCTATAGAATGTTTACCGCATGTTTTAGAAATAATTAAAAACAACCCAAATTTAGAAAATATATACAACATATTAAAAGAATGGGATTATGATACAAATGCTGATAGCGTAGCAACTACAATATTTGAAATGTTTTTCAATGATTGGTCACATACTTTAACAAAAGAATGGTTTCCCGAAAATATAGCCGAAAATATATATCCTTCCGCTGCAGGAATTGCTAATTATTTACTTAAAAATGAAGACAAACATAATTGGATAAAATCTAAAACAAGATCAAACTTAATTGAAGAAACAATGGAAAGAGTAGTTAAAGATCTTACAATAAAATTTGGTGATAATACTGAGAATTGGAGGTGGGGAAATTTACATAAAATAAATCTAACGCACCCAATTTCAATTTTAGGTGATTTAAGTAAACTTTTTGATAGAGGAGGATTTGAAGTGGGTGGTACTGGAGTTACAGTTTGCAACACAGGATTTGACCCTAATTACCTTGCGCCTATGGGAGCAAATTTAAGATTAATTGTGGACATGAGTACTGATGGCTTATTAATAATTGACTCTCAAGGGATTTCAGGAGATCCGGGTTCGGAAAATTATTGTGATCAATCTGAATCATGGGTTAATGGAGATTTTGTCAATTTGGAATTCGGTAAATAATGTTAAATACAAGAAATATAGTTTTTTTATTTGTAAACTTATCCCTCGGATTGAGTGTAATAATCTCATATATATGGGGTTTGAATTATTTTAATGAACCTGATTTATTATGGGGTGACGTAAACCCTGACCATATTCCATTTATTTTTATATCTATGATTCTAGGAGCTTTAGGATATATCATTTTTAGTACATATTTTTTGTTTGTAAAAAAGCTAAGCAATTTACAATTTAATGATTTTAGAATAGTAATTTGTTTGTATATTTCTATATTGTTTTTTTCATCATTATGGATGCCATTATCTATTTTATATTTGGAGACTGATAATAAGTTTGCTTTATATTCTGTTTTATTATGTTTGTATTTAGTTGGATTCTCTTCTTTGTTACTATTAAAATTTATTTTTAATAATAAATTAAGAAATTCCATTATGTGGAAAATATCAGTAGTAGGTGGATTTCAGTTTGTTTTTCACACACTTATAATTGACGCTGTTTATTGGGGAATAAATTTTGTTTGATGTAAAGTTAATATATATCTATTTTAAATCCAGGCATGTTGTTGACATCTGTAAAATCTAAGGACGCTTTTTCAACAGTTTCTGATATGTGAGCATCAACTGATATAAGTTCAGTTCCATTTTCATCTTTTATAATCACATCTGTATCAAATCTTTCTTGTATTACAATTCCAAAATCACCTTCACCTTGCCAAAGAGGAAATGTTACTATTTTTAAAGTTTTTGTAGGATCTTTAAGTCTGTCTGTTCTTATTTTAAGTAATTCTTGTTTTGCTTTATCTGAAATTTTCATTTGTTTGTATCTATATTAAAAATGGAATAATATTATTTTATATACAATTAATAGTAGGAGGCAATATGGAAACATATAATTGTAATGATTGTTCAATGGAAGTAAAAGGATTAACATGTGGCAAATGTGAATCTGAATTAGTTTATGCAGAAATAGGAGACAATTCCATTGGAGTTTCACAATGTCCTAATGGATGTGGGAAAATTAAATCGCCCATGTGCTGCGGAACAGATATGAGTCCATCAAATTAATTTTTTGGTATAAAGGCTTATAAGTTTAATTTTTGACATGACAAGTAAACAACCTAAAAAAATTTTGTTATTTTTTGCTCATCCTGATGATGAAACATCTTCTTGTGGAGGCACAATATCAAAGTATTCAAGACTCGGGTCAGAAATTTTTGTTTGTACAGCTACAAATGGAAATAAGGGAGACCTAGGTACTGGTGATTTAGTTTTAAAAAGAGAAGAACTAGGTTCGTTTAGAGAAAATGAAGAAAAAGTTGTCCTTAAATTTTTAGGAGCTAAAAAAGTTTACCAACTTGGATACGATGATCAAGGATTGGAATTATTAACTGAATTTGTATTAGAAAACCAATTTTTTGATATTCTAAAAAACATAAACCCCGATATTGTAATAACGTTTGGAGAAAGAGGTTATTCAGGTCATACTGATCATATAGAAACTCATATAAGTGCCACAAATGCATTCTTTAGGTATATAAAGGTAAATCCAAAGAAAAACATCAAACTATTTTATACATCAATGCCTAAATTTTTTGCAGAATTTAGAAATATGGATTTAAGTGAAGCTGAGAAGTCACCATCAGTAGCAATTGATATTTCTGATACTTGGAAAAACAAAGTTACAGCTCTTAGAATGTATAGGAGTCAAAATGATGCGCAAGAAATTGCAAAGATGTTTGAAACTGTATATTCGGGTAATTATTTTGAAAATTTTGGCGAAGCTAAAGATCAAATTATAAGTATATTTGAGAAATTAAAACATTATGGATATTCAACAAATCCAACTGAATATTTTCATCAGGCATATCCTAGTTTAAAAAAATACAATGATATATTTCTTTCTAAAACCTTTTAATTAGTGAATGGATTTTCAGTTTTAAAAGTATCTCCATAATATTGAAAGAAATCAATTTTACTTTCTTCAACATATTGGTATAAATTTCTAAACAAGTCTCTTAAACCGTCAATAGATTGGTTTTCTTCTCTGTAAGGATTTTCTAGTTTTTCTTCAACCCAATCCATATAAATTGTATCTGCAGGGCCAGGAGTAGTCGGGCCACTAATATAAATCCAAACAGGAGCTCTTTGTCCCTTTTCTTGATATTTTGCGCTTATTTCTTTTGCTGCTTCAGCTGCATCCCTTGTTTTACCTTTTTGAATCTTGAATGTTCTTCTGATTAGGTACATATTTACTCCATATACAATTTTTAATTATGTGGTTATTTTATTCCTATTGTAATAATTATGATACCAACAAATATGAGAATACTTCCAATTAATCTAGACTTATAAAATTTTTCATTTAAATAAATCAATCCAAACAAAGAACTTGTGACAATCCCACTATTTCTCATTGGCGCAACATAACTTAAATTAGTAAATGTTAGTGTGAATAGTATTAATAAATAAGACAGAGAATCTGATAGTCCTACAAATGAATATTCAAATAAATTTTTTTTCTTAAAAAAATCACTATACACATTTTCTTTTTTTAAGAAAAAATGAAAATTATAAATTATAAATGTTATAGCCATATAAATGTAAAAATATTGAACAGGATTTATTTCACCAACACCCAGTTTGTCAACGTAAGAATACATAGTTACAGTAATACCAGTTAGAATGGAATAAATTACTCCTTTACTAGCTGATACTTGAATACCTTTCGTACCATGATTTGTTAAAGCTTTCAAATTTCTAAAATTTAACATAAATAACCCTATTACATTAGCAAAAATCCCTATAAGTGGAATGATTCCCAATGATTCATTTATAAGAGTGACTCCTAATATTGGAGTTAATAAATTTCCTAAACCTCTAGATAATGGGTAAACTTTTGAAAAATCTTCGTTGCTATACATCAAAATTAAAAAATAGAAATAGAAATAATGAATTATTCCAGATGTGATCATGTAAACCCAAGCTCTTGATGAAATAGGTTCGAAGAAATATATACAAATTGGAAGTAAATAAATTAGATTTAAAAATCTGGTACCAGCAAATAATCTGTTTGGATATTGTGCAATTTTATATCTTGAATTCCAAATCATATGGATAATTCCTGATACTACAACTAAAAGTAAGGCTGTGATATTTTGATACATTTTTTAATTATAAATTACTTTGACAAACATTTAATTTATTTAAATATATAATTTCTTACTAATGATAAAATATATTTATTTTAGAAAGTACTTGTTTATAAATGGCTAATCAAAAATCATTGTTTGATAATAATATTCCGCCTCTACCTGAACGAATGAGACCATCTTCTATTGAAGATTATATTGGTCAATCACATTTGACGGAAGAAAAGAAAATTCTCAGTTCATTTATTGATGGAGAAAAATTATTTTCTATTATCTTGTGGGGACCTCCTGGATCTGGTAAAACTACTCTTGCCAGAATTTTGATAAATCATTCTGGATATGAATTATTTCAACTTTCAGCAATTTCAAGTGGAATAAAAGATTTAAGAGAAGTAATAGACAAATCAAATATTAATAAAAGCATGGGTAAAAATTCAGTATTGTTTATTGATGAGATTCACAGATTTAATAAAACACAACAAGATTCTTTATTAAATGCTGTTGAAAATGGAACTGTAGTTTTAATTGGAGCAACTACTGAAAATCCGTCATTCGAAATTATTTCCCCTTTATTATCTCGTGCCAGAGTTTTAAGATTAAATTCATTAGATATTGAAGATATGAACATCATAATAGACAAAGCATTAAATTATGATATTGTCTTATCAAAAGAATCTTACATTTTATCTGAAGAATCTAGAAAATTCTTGATTACTCAATCTGGAGGCGATGCAAGAAAATTATTAAATACCTTAGAAATCGCAACAATGTTGATGAAAAATACAAAAGAAATTTCGACTGATGTACTGAAAGAATCTATGCAAAATAAAAGTTTACTTTATGATAAAGATGGTGATTATCATTATGATACAGTTAGCGCATTTATAAAATCTTTGAGAGGCAGTGACCCCGATGCTTCCATTTATTGGTTAACAGTTATGATTGAAGGTGGAGAAAAACTAGAATTTATTTCTAGAAGGTTAATTATTTTTGCTTCTGAAGATATAGGCAATGCAGAGCCAAATGCCTTAAGTATAGCTGTGTCTGGGTTTAATGCTGTAAATATAGTTGGATATCCTGAAGCGTCTATTATTCTAGCTCAAGTGACAACATATTTAGCCTCTGCTCCAAAATCAAATTCATCTTACATGGCTTTAAACAAGGCAAAAGAAAATATTAATAATAATGAAATGCCTGTTGTTCCTCTACATTTAAGAAATGCTCCTACGAATTTGATGAAAAACGAAGGTTATTCGAAAAATTATAAATATCCGCATGACTATGATAATAATTTTATAGCAGATAATTATTTTCCAGGACATTCTATGGAATTATTTTACAAACCATCTAATAATGGATATGAAAAATTTATAAAAGATAGGCTTAAATTTTTATGGAAAGAAAGATATGAATAAAAATTTTAAAAATATAAAAATCTTAACATTTGATATATTCGGCACTTTGCTGAATTTAAAAGATAGTATGATTCCTTATTTAGAGTCAAATTTGCAAATTTCTGATTCGGAAACTCTTGTAACAGATATTTGGAATACATGGAGAGATAGGCAAAGGATTGAACAGTATCAAGATAATATATTAATGCTTGGGCATAGTGGATACTTGAAAACTTGTGAAATAGCACTTAAGTATACTTTAGAAAAACATAAAATCTCGTATACCCAAGAAATAGTAGATAGAATAATGGACGGGTGGAATTATTTAAAACCTTTTGATGACGTCAATAAAAACCTTATTGAGTTGAAAAAAAAATTTAAAATGGTCGCATTATCCAATGGAGAGCAATATTATTTAGAACATTTAGCTAAAAATCAATTGAAATTTGATTTTGATTCTATAATTTCAGTTCAACAGGCTGGTCAATTTAAACCAAGCCCTGCTGTATATAGAAAAGCTTCAAAATTATTAAAAACTAGTTCTGAAAATATTATGATGGTAGCGTCACATTCATTTGACGTTATTGGAGCAAAAGCATGTGGATATCAATCATCCTATATCGATAGATATGACTTACCTTTAGAAGATTTGGGATACGATGTTGACATTCATGTACAAAACTTTGATCAATTTAAAGAATATATTTTAAATTCTAAAATTTCTGATATCACTAACAAAAATACTGAAAAAATTATAGAATAATATTTTAATAATCATAGTAGGACGTATATGAAAGTATTGGTAATTGGTGGAACAAGATACATGGGGAAAATTTTAGTACAAACCTTGTTAGATGAAGGAAACGATGTATCTGTATTGTCTAGAGGAAATGAAAAACCTTCATGGTGGAGTAATATTAATCATATTAAAGCTGATCGAAATAATGAAAATGAACTTAAAAAAGCTTTGCAAAACTTTTCATTTGATTGGGTTTTTGATTTTCAAGCTTATCGGAAAGAACATGTAGAATCTTTTGGAAATATAATGAATGGTAGAGTAGGTAAGTATTTATTTGTTAGTACAGGATCTGTCTACAGTAAATGGGATTATGGACCATCTGATGAAGCTTTATTAGACTTTGAGCTCAATGTCCCATTTAGTGAAGATCAAGTTGATTGGTCTGATTTAAGTTATGAATATGATCCAAATGAATTAGAATATGGTGCGCGAAAGAGACATTGTGAAAAATGGATAATTGAAAACTTTAATATCCCATATACAATAATAAGAATACCTGCAATTATGGGTGAAGATGATCCAACGGGAAGAATTTGGTGGTGGATACAAAGAATTAAAGACGGTAAAGGAATAATTGTTCCTGAAAATTTGAACAATCCGTTTAGAACATTATATTCAGGAGATGCAGCTCAAGCTTTCTATGATTCAATTAAGTCAGAAAAAACAACAAATAAAATATATCACGTTGCTTCTCATGAAATTTTTACTCCGAAAAGTTGGATTAGGATATTAAATAATTTAATGGGAATTGATGCCCATATGTATTTGGTACCTGATGTGATAACTGATAAATTTTTGAATGATTCAGAAAAAAATGAACAAAAATATTCTCCTCCTTTATTAAGAAATTATCCTTACGTTCATAATTTAAACAAATCAGATAATGATTTTGGGTTTACTACTACTGATCCCAAATTATGGCTTTCAAAAACCATTGAATATTATATGTCTTTGAATCAAATTGAAAACTCAAATGGTTACAATAATAGAGAAAGAGAAATTGAAGTTGGTTTGAATTGGGAAAATACAATTCATAATTCAATTGAAAATTTTAATATAGATTAATAAGTTATTCCTGCAAGCAATATCGCAGCGTACATACACTTCCAAGCTTCTATATAATCTTTTGATTCGAATGATATAAGCTGTCTTGATTCTCTTTTGGTGCCAGGTATCATTGAAACTACGTCAGCCATTAAATCACTTGAAAATTCCACACCCATTTTGATTATGCCTTGATATGTAATAGGGCTGAATTCATCTTTTTTTCTTACTGTTTCTGCTGCATTAGTTTTAATTAAATTAAAAGCTTCATTTCCTGATAAATTTTTTGCTGAAAATTTGTTTATTGTTTCTTTTACTGATGATCCGATAATATTAGGGATCATATTTTTTGCATCTTCTACGATATCTGTATCACCAGAGATCATTCCTATAGGAACATTATAGTAACCTGCTATCCCTGCATTAATTTCAAATTCAGAAGAGGGGTTTTCATTTATATAATAGTTTTGAACTACATTTGAACCTCTTATAGTATGGCTAAGCACTCCTTTTTCACCTGGTCTTGAATGATAACCTATACACATTGATATATCTGGTTGTTCTTCAACACCTTGCATCATTCCTAATGGCTTAGGAGATCCACTTATTAATTCAGCTCTTTGATCGAGCATGTATGGTAATAAATTTCTCATTGATCCGTGGCTATCATTTACAACTACTGATGTTGCTCCTGCGTCAAAACTGCCTTCTATTGCAGCATTAGCCTCTAAAGTCATTGCTTTTCTCATCATTTCATAATCATGTCCAGATTGTGATGCTTGATCCGTATGCACTACACCAGATACTCCCTCCATATCTATCGAAATATGTACATTTACACTCATTTGTTCTCCTTAATTAAATTGTTGAATTTCTGGCAATAATTAATTTCATATTATTTTCTGAATTAGTATTAGAAATTTTATGATTTAAACTTTTTTGTATATATATAAAATCACCGGATTTAATATTTTGATGTGAATCAAGGTTGTCATTTGAAATAAACAATCCCTCTCCTTCGGCAACATATATTCCTGTTTCATGTTCTGAATGTTTTTGCGTAAGGATGGTTTCGCTTTCATTTATGTTAAGTTCAGTCAATGATATATTTTTAATTTCTGAGGTTTGTTTCGAAACCCCGTGTTTAACTGATCCGTAATTCGTGATTGAATTATTTAATTCATCAGAATTTATTACAGAGCAATTTGTTGGATTAGGAATTTGATTTAAATCATTCTCATTTGATATTTCTTGAACAATTTCCGTTGGCTGGTTTCGAGAAACCATTAGAATTAAAGAATTCTTGTTACTAGTATTAACGGGTTTGTGAGGTGCGTTTGGAGGAACATATATAAAGTCGCCTGTTTTAATCGTATTATGCTTATCAAGCTTTTCACCGGCAATAAATATACCCTCTCCAGAAAGAACAAAGATTGCACTTTCACAATTTATATGAAAATGCGCAGAGGAGGACTTACCAGGAGGAATTGTGGCAATTGCTAAATGTATATTTTGAGAATTGCATGTCTCTTTTGATACCCCTGCAATTCTTGTCATATCACCAGATGAGATTTCTGTAAAACGTTCTTCAGGTTTTATGACTGATTTATTATTATTTTTACTCATTTGAAGTCTCCATGGCAATATTAACAAAAGATTGATTTTTTATAAATAAGTTATAAATAAAAATTATTTTTCATTTTTTGATTTTAACGTAAGTAATAATGTAATTATAGATAAAGCTACGGGAAGTATAAATGATTTGCTAATTGCTGATATATACGAACTTGATTCAAAGTTTATATTAGATACATCATTACTGAATTCAGGTAATAGTAGCAATACAAAAGCTGTGGATAATGAAATTCCAATAATATTTCCCGAAGTTCTTATTAAAGTTAACAATGCATTCACCGAACCGAAATCTTTTTCTTTTATGGAAGAAAAAATATAGCTTGTATTAGCAGATCCAAATATTCCCATTCCTAATCCCTGAAATGCGTAAGCTATCATCACAAATTCTTTACTCAAATTATTAGCAAAGATAAATAATGATACCGAGATTAGCAAGCTTGTTGCTCCAATAACTCTCGGGTAATAACTTCCAATTTTGTCAGCGATTTTACCTGCAAAAGGTCCAGATGAAGCCATCATCACTGGCCCTGGTAATATATACAACCCTGTTTGAGAAGAATTAAGCCCGTACCCATTTATTAGAAGAAAAGGAGTCAAAAAGTATATAGGAGAATTAGAAATAAATGATGTAAATCTAACAAAACTTCCAAATTTAAAGCTTGTATTTTTAAAAAGATTTATTTGAATTAATTTATTATTAGAGTTGTTATTATTTTCATATAATATAAAAATTATCAGACTTGAAATTGATACAGGAATACCAATTAAAATCCAATAAATATTCCATCCAGATGAAGAGTACATGGATATACTTACAATCAAGCTGGAAATGGTTATAATTGACAAGATTGATCCAATCATATCAAAATCAAATTTGTTATCTTGTTGTTTGTTTTTTATATTTATCATTGATGCAAAAATTATTGCTCCAATACTAAGAATAGTAACTAAATTAAATATCCCTCTCCAACCATAGTTGTCAATTATTGATCCTCCTATGATAGGACCAGTAATAGAGCCAATACCTATTACTGACATGAATATTCCAAGTGCTTTCCCTCTATCTTTGGATTCAAATAATTGAATTATCATGGCCATTCCATTTGACTGGATTGCGGCAGAGCCTATTCCTTGTATAGCCTTAAATAATATTAGCATTTGAAAAATTTCTGATTTTCCTGTTATAAAAACTGCTATACCGAATATAAATAAACCTACAATATATATTTTTTTTCTTCCATATAAGTCAGCAATTTTTGCAGATGGAAGTAAAAATGAGCTGGTGACTAAAACAAAAGTTATTGGAATCCATTGAGTAAGTGAAAGTGATATTTTAAGATCATTACTTATAGTGGGTAGAGCAATATTTAGCATTGTATTGTCTACAACTTCAACAAATTGTCCAAATGCTATTCCAAAAAGTGATGGGAAAATATCAAGCATTGATTATTTCGGGATGTATTATTGTTTCTTTTAGTTTGTTCTTTTCTAAACTAATCAAGTATCCCTTGGATCCTTCTTTTGGAGAAACTAATTTATGGATTTTTTCATTAATATAATGTGCTGCCACGTAATCGTCTAGAGCTATTCCTGAAGGAAGTGTTTTAGATTTGATAAGGCTTTCATAAGTTGGCCTCCGATTTATTTCACCATCAAAATGAGGACATGCACTACCCTTAATAAAATTAAGTCCAGATAATAATTCTTTTAGAGGGCCAAATGAGTCCGTGACGCTGTTTTCAAACCAACATATCATCCCGGCACTTGCACCAGTTAGTACAATCCCGTTCTTCCATGCTTTTTGTAAAATTATATCTACTCCATGATTTTTCCATATAGAAAGCATGTTTAAAGTATTGCCCCCTGATACCTCTATAATATCTTGTCCTAATAGATATTCTTCTATATCCCTGTCATCTCTGTTAAATAATGGCAAATGACTTGGTTCAGCGATATTATTATTAAAAGCTCTGTAAAATCTTTCGATAGCAAATGCTGAATCTCCAACTGCAGTTGGAAGAAAAGCAATTTTAGGTTTTGCTTTACCAGATGCTTTTATTTTATATTTATCTAAGGCTTGATTAAGTTTGTCAGTCCCTATTCCTCCTCCGCCTAAAGCAATAATTTGTCTTTTTTTATTCATATAATTTGCCTTTATCTTTTTGGTTCTCTTGTCCAGAATTCACAATTATTATTTTCGCAAATTAACCACTTGAAATTTTCATTGTCCGAAATATTTTCTGTGATTCTATCTTTTATACTTTCATATTCAATTTCAATTAAATTACTTTCTTTGCTTAAATTACAAATAGGGCATTTATTTGATTGATCTGTATTATTGTTCATTCAAATTAAATTAACAGAACATGAATAATAAATCAATTTAATGCTTGTATTTAAATTAAAATTCATGCAACATATTTTTATTAATGGGGAGCACAAGCTGAGAGGATGTCATACATCGACCCAAAAAACTGATCTGGATAATGCCAGCGTAGGCTCTTCCATTAAATTTTAATTTAGTGGTGAATTTGTGGAAATATTTACATACCTTATTATAGTTTTTGTATCTTTAATATTTTTTGTTTTAGTTTATAAAAATTTTAGCAATTCAAAAATTTCATTTGAAAATTATATAATTGACCGAAATAATTTAAATTCATTTAACTCGTTCAGCACCTTAACCTCTTCGGTTTTAGGTGCATGGATATTGTTTAGCCCAGCTGAAGCTGGTACATGGTCAGGAATTAATGGGATTTTTGGTTATGCTATTGGGCAAGCTTTACCATTTATAGCCTTTGTTTTTATAGGTCCTAAATTAAGACATTTAATGCCAAATGGTTTTTCAGTTACTGAATTTGTAAATATTCGTTATGGCAATTTTGCTAATATTATCGTGGCTTTAATTTCGATGTTTTATATGATTGTTTTTTTATGTGCTGAACTTACAGGAATTTCTTCAGCTGCAGGATTAATAAGCAAAATACCTGCATGGTTTACAGCTTTGGTAATAGGGTTAAGTGTTGCAACATATGTTTCTTTTGCAGGTATAAGAGCTTCTATTCTTACAGATAAATATCAATTTAGACTTATACTACCTCTTGTTTTGTTTTCAGTCATAATGGTATTTGTAGATGTAGACATTACAAATGCATTTAATAATATTGATGACTCTCTAATATCAATATCAAATTTTACTGGAGCTAAATTTGGATTTACTTTAATTATTGCTGTTTTTGCTGCTAATATGTTTCATCAAGGATTATGGCAGAGAATTTATAGCGTGAAAAATACAAAATCGCTAATTAAATCTTTTTCAGCTACAGCAATTACTGTTATACCTATTGTATTTCTTTTTGGATTTATTGGAATACTATCAGTTGGAAGTGAAACTGCCAACAACCCATCTGTAGCTTTATTTACAACTATATTAAGATATTCCTCTGATTGGACTATAATTTTATTTTTGGTGTTGGCTATTTTATTGGTAAGTAGCAGCCTTGATACTCTGTTTAATTCTGTATCAAGTATTGTTGGAACTGATTTGTTAAAAATAATTCCTAACAACGAAAACTATATCAATAATGCTATGAAAGTAACACCTTATTTGTGTTTGATACCAGCAATATTTATTGTTATTCAAGGTTACAGCGTACTTTATCTTTTTCTTATAGCTGACATGGTATGTGCTGCGATATTATTTCCGGTATTTTTCGGGCTTTATACCAAAAATTTCAATGGCAATGAATCAGTTATTTCTATGATTGTAGGTCTTTGTGTTGGTAGTCTCTTATTTGCAAAACCTGATATGTCTCCTTTAATCAGTTCATTACCTTACTCTGGAGATTTATTCGTTTCATTTTATTTGGCTTTTATTTCCTCAACACTGACATCTTTGAGCTTCTATGTAAAAAATAAATATTTAACTTTGCCGTTAAAATAATTACAAGTATAAGTATTTAATATAAATTATTACTTTATCAGAAATATAAATTATTTTATTATAGAAGTGATGGAGAACATGAACTATGGATAAATCAATCAGAAAAAAAATAGGAACACATTATACGCATCTTGATACTCCAAGTTTGATTCTTGATATTGATGCTTTTAAATACAATTTAGATATAGTCAATTTCAAATTAAATGCTGCTGACTTAGGAGTTAGAATTGACGTTAACTCTCACTTATCTAAAGATATTCTAAATCTTCAGCTAAACGGATTTTCCAATGCTCTTGGTATTTCAGCATCCAATGTTGGTCAAGGTTCAATTTTTTCTCATTTGAGTGATGATATATTAATTGATAGACCTATTTTGTCTGATGAAAAATTGAATTCACTTGTAGATATAAACGGTAAATGTACATTTAATTCATTAGTCCAATTACAATCGATTGAATATGATAAATTATCAGGTATTTATTTAAAAATTATAGTTGATCAAATTAACGAATTTGACGAAAATATTTTAACTTTTATTACACAGAATAAAATTAAAATTACCGGAATAATTTTTCAGTACAATGATTATGACATTTCTAAACAAAGCACTGTAAGTGAGTTTGTAAAACTTCATCCTAGTATTTCAAAAATGACCAATAATTTTATTGCCTCAGGTAAAATAATGATTTCTGAATATGATAATTTAGATTCTAATTTTACAGAAGTTATAATATCTAAATTACCTTTGATCGATAATGAAATTATTGATCATAACCAAATAGAATTACAAGAATCAATCAAAGTTATCACTTCTGTTTTAAGTATCCCTGATGATGATCGAATAATATTAGATACCGGTCAAAAAGCTATTAATATTGATTATGGATTTCCAACAATTAAAGAAATTCAATCTGCTGAAGTTCAATATTTAAGCGCCGAACATACAAACTTGTTTGTAGAAAAAAATGAATTGAAACAATTTAATTTACAAGACAAAATTCAAATTATTCCAAAAGAAATCTCATCTGTAATTAATCAATTCGATTCTATATCCGTTATTAAAAATGAAAAATTATTATCTGTATTTGAAGTTTCAGCTAGAGGAGTTTACAAATGACTATGATTGGCAAAAATATAAATGAGCTTGCAACTCCAGAACTTGTAATAGATCTTAATATTGTAGATCAGAATTACAAAACAGTATCTGAAGCTTATCAGAGTTCTCATTTGAAAATGAGAACACATACTAAAAATATAAAAAGTCCATTTTTAGCAAGGAAGCAGGTAGAAGCGGGCGGAAGTAATGGAGGAGTTTGTACTGCTAAAGTATCAGAGGCTGAAGTTATGATTGAAGGTGGATTTAACAATATTTTAATTGCTAATCAAGTTGTTTCTAACGATAAGATTGAAAGATTGTGTAGCTTAGCTAAATTTGCTGATATGAAAGTAGGAATTGATAATCTTGATAATTTGAAAAATTTATCAAGATTTGCTAAGAAACATCAAGTTACTTTAGGTGTATTGGTCGAAATTAATACATCTATGTTCAGATGTGGTGTTAGAAGCTCCAAACATGCTGTGGATTTGGCAAAAGCCGCAACTGAGTTACCCAATATTAATTTTAGAGGAGTTATGAGTCACCAAAGTATTAAACAACCTAATCCATCTGAAAAAGAAAGATGGAATATTGGAGAAGAATATATTGATACTTTTTTAGAATCAAAAAGAGCGATAGAAGAATCAGGTATAGATGTTGATATAGTATCAACAGGTGAAACATTTACGTTTGATATAGTTTTGAAATACCCTGAAATAACTGAAGTTCAGGGTGGTACATATGCTCTTATGGATGTTAATTATCCATACATGCCATTTGATATAGCTGCTAAAGTAATGTGTTCGATTATTGATATTAATCTTAAAAAAAATCAGATAACTATTGACTCAGGTAATAAATGTATAGCTGCCCCAAATTTTGCAAAACCCATTTTAGAAAATCAAAATGCAGACTTAGAAACTATGTCCTTAGATCATTCTATATACAATGTACCAGATGCATCTAAGTACAATCTTGGAGACAAGTTATTTTTGCTTACTACTCATCAAGATGGTTTAATTAACAGATGGGATCAATTTATTGGCGTCCGAGATGGAGCTGTTGAAGGAATTTGGGATATTATGGGCAGAGGTTGTTACCATTAAGATTGTTATTTAGACTTTTTTCTTAATCTACTTGTACCATATATTATTCCTGCAATCAAAATCCAAACAGGGGTAAACACAAATAAGAAAATAATTATTTGTATTAAAAATTGCCCAAGACTTGATAAAGCTTTAATGGCATCGAGTGCAATTTCTCTTGTATCCCAGGAAGGATCATCAATTGATATTGGATTAGGTATTTCCTTGATATAGATTTCTACGAGGGATGTAATAACAGAGTTTTCTACAAGGTTAAATCTGCTATTCAAGCTGTCAATTTCTGATCTTAATCTAGATAACTCTTTTTCAATTTGAATTATTTCATTAACAGAATCAGTCTGGTCTAACAATTTTTTAAGTCTATTTTCAGAAGATTCTAAGCTTTTAATTTTAGCTTTAATATCGATATATTGTTCAGTTATATCTTGAGTGTAGATACTTTGTCTCTCAATTTCGTCTGAATGACTTATTAATTCATCTAAAAATTGATTTAATTTTACTGAAGGAATTCTGATAGATATTCTTGACCATTTATTTTCAAATCCTGTGTTTGGAGTAAATGATGTTGAATTTACTATGTAGCCTTCATATTCATCAACTATTTGATTAATGAATTCAGTAGTTGTGGGTAATGATTTAACAGATATGTCTAGTTGAGCGTTTTGTCTTACTTTTCTTTCTGTGATATTTAAACTTGAAGACTCAAATTCAGATTTATTGATATCTGATGACATTGTAGGTGAACTTGCTATTTCCATAGAAGATTGCGATCTTACAAAGTTAGGTTCATCATAATACATTTCATCGTCATCATTGCATCCAAATAGAAATGAAATTAATGTAATAACTACTACAAGTTTTGTTAATAACTTAATCATTTCAAAATTATCACATTAATGAACTGTTTAGAAAATAGGTAAATAGTCTCTTTTTTATATAATTTTATAATTTTTGCATTCAATTTCATTTACGTCTTTAGGTACAACATATGGTATGTAACTTTAATTAAAGTACAAAAAGTAGTATCAATGTTATGAAATATATAAAAATATGTTGTCATTTTATTATTAATATAATATTTTCTACTAATTATTAGTTTTAAGCCAATTAAGGAGGATTCTTATGGCAGATAAAATTAAAAAAGGAGATTGGTCTGCGCAAACAACAGGTATTTTGCTGATTGTGGGTCCAATTTTGACAATTTTGTTTAATAGTCTAAATCCAGTTAATGCAGCAAATGCTTTTAGTTTTACTTTTAGTCCAGATAAAATTGAAGGGGTTATATCAGCTTTGTCAGGTAACGAGTCTAATAGCCAATTATTTGGAATATTGCTTACTCTTTCTATATTACTAATTCCATTATCTATTGGAGGCATTTCAAGAATTTGTCAGGATGATCCTGGAAGAAAATGGGCGTCTTTTGGATTTGTTCTTTCAGTTGTAGCGGTTGCAATATGGGCAGTTTCTAATGGAGTTGGCTTAGCTTTGGCAACTGCAGTTTCAAATTGGGGCGATGCTATGTCTTCGGTAGCAATTGCAACCAAAGCTGGAAATGCAGCAGGTGCAGCACAAGCACAACAAGCAGCGGGTGCATTAGCAATCTCTGCAGGTGTTATGAATGCTATTGTACTTGGAGCACATCAGATGGCAACAACTATTTTTATGGTAGCTACTATGAGTTTGGGAATAGGGATGTCAATGAGCGGAGCTTTTAATTCTGTAATTTCCAGATTAATTGCTATTGGAGGTTTGGCTGGTCTTGTATTAGTTTTAGCCTTTCCTGTAAGTTCTGATCCTGGGTTTGGTATCGTAGGAATA
This sequence comes from uncultured Chloroflexota bacterium, assembly GCA_913045935.1. Lineage (GTDB taxonomy): Bacteria > Chloroflexota > Dehalococcoidia > Lucifugimonadales. The sequence continues at coordinate 32,354 of CAJWSY010000002.1, forward strand.
ATATTTTTAGTTATAGCAATAAAATTTGTTATAGCCGGAGTAACTGTACTTAGAGCTTCAAGAAAATAATTTTTGTTTTTTGCTACATGTGAAACTTCACATGTAGCAAAAAAAATCAAAACAATGTATTACATCCAAAAAAATAAAGAAACAAAAATTAACTCGGAAAATATTCATGCCGGAAAAGGAATTATTCATCGTAAGCCTATATTTCGAGATGTTTCCAAATTAGAAGTTGAAATTGAAGAATGGATTTTAGAACCAAATGTTAGCGAAGGTGATCATACACATTCAGATAATAGACCTTTAGAAGAAATTTATTATGTTCTTGAAGGTGAAGGAGATTTTGTGATTAATAATGAAAAAGTACATTTGAGTTCAGGTGATTCAATTATGGTTCCACCTAATGTTCCTCATTCTGTGGAAAATAACAGTGATAAAAATTTAAGATTTATAATTATTTGGGGAATATCAAAATAGTTATTTAAATTTCAAACTCGTGTATATTTGCTAGCAGACTAGCTAATATAGATATTTTTTCGTGAAACATATCTATTTCTATATATTCGTGTTCTGCATGCGCACCGTCTCCGACACCACCTAATCCATCTAATACAGGTGTTCCTGTAGAAGCAGCAAAATTACCATCTGATCCTCCACCAACGGGGAATCCTGTTTCGGTAAATGTAACATCCATATCTTTTACTGTATTTTTTGCCCAATTGTATAAATTTACAATTTTATCAGTTCTTTCCATTGGCGGCCTATTCATACCACCAGTAATTTCCAACGAACTATCTCCTAATACTGGTTCTAAAGATTTGATTTTATTATCAAGAATCTGTGCTTCTTCGTTTGTAACAACCCTTAAGTCAATTAAAGCTTCTGCATTTGCAGGAACTTGGTTTCTTACAACACCACCTTCGGCCCTACCAATATTTACAGTTGTACCTGTTTTTGAATCATTGAATGAGTCTAATTTTAGTATTTGATGTGCTAATTCAACATTGGCGCTTATTCCATTTTCAGGTTCGCTTCCAGCATGAGCAGCCTTACCTTGTACAGATAAATAATACATTCCTACACCTTTTCTTGCTGTTTTAATCATTCCCTTAAAACTTGATTCTAGGCAAAATGTAACGTAACTTTTCTCTGCTTCTTCTTTTATAAGATCCATTGAATCTTCACTGCCAAGTTCTTCGTCAGAATTGAATAATATTTTGATTTTATTTTTTGGCATTAAATCTAATTCGTTTAAAATTCTTATAGCTTCTAAAGCTATTGTTATGCCTACTTTCATATCGAATATACCGGGACCTTTCGCTATATTTCCTTCAACAGTAAATGGTCTTTCTTTAATTGTTCCAATTGGCCAAACTGTATCCATATGACATAGAATTAGAGTTGTTTTTTCGCCTGAATAAAATTCAGAAGTGAAATTATTACCTAATTTTTCTTGAGGATAAAATTTAGTTTTACCTCCAAGTGATTCACAGACCTCTGATAAATATTTACTTAATTTATCTACAGATTCCTTAGAACCTGAAAATGATTCAAGATTAACTATATTTTCAAGTAATTTTAGACTTTGTTTTTTTTCTTGATTTACTTTGTCAAAAATTTTATCATTCATTGTTAATACTCCTAATAATTTCATGGTATATTTTAGTTGAAATAGTTTTATAACACATATTAGGTCAACGATGCTAGACAAATTTGAAAAAATATTTATTGAGTTTGATGATGAATGGGGATATTTAGTTTTACCTGAAAAGGCAGAAAATAATATCCCTTTAGTTTTACATTTCCACGGAAATGGTGGTTATGTAAAAAATGGTGAAGCTGATTGGATTGATGAACCTAGGAAACAAAAATTCTTTTTCTCTTTATTAGAATCAGGTTATGCAATTGCTGGTTGTCATGCAACAGGAAATCATTGGGGTAGAGATAGTGCATTAAAAGCAAATTATAATTTTTTTGAGGAATTAAAAAAAATTAACACTTTGAATTTAAGTAACATTACAACTTGGGGATGTGGTTTGGGAGCATCTGCTGCATGGTTAGCAAGCATAGGCGACTTAAACCCATATGTTGAGAACTTTGTATCACAACAAGGGGTGTTAAATTTTGAAAGTATAATTCAAAGGAAAAAATTTAAAAACCATCTTATTGAGGCTCATGGTGAAGATTTGGATTTATCAATTGAAGATGCAATTAAATTGTTTCATGATTTGAATCCAATTACTCGTACAAAAAAGATAATAACAAACCCTGATATAAGAATCCCTAATTCTCTTTTTATACATGGTGATATAGATGAAAATGTGAATTTTGAGGATAATCCAGTTGTTTTACACAATATTTTGAATAAACATGGTTATGTTTCCAAGTTACATCCATTAAAAGATGTTGGACATGCAACTTATGAATTTGGAGATGAATTAGGTAGATTGGTAAATAATTTTATTAGCAATAATTGATTTTTACCAAGGAATTTCTTTACCATTATAATCAATAAAAGTACCGGAATTTTCATTATTTGAATTATCTATAACGTTTATTATCCCTTTGGCTGATTCACTAACTGTAATATCAGCATTATCACCTCCCATATCAGTTTTTACCCAACCAGGATGGATTAAAAGTATGATTGACTTCTGTCTTTTAAATTCCATGTGTAAATTTCTACCAGCCATATTAATTGCTGCTTTACTCATTCTATACGACAAATCTCCTGACATAGTTTTACTTATTGAACCCATTCCAGAAGTTATTATGGCAATTTTTGAATTGGATAAAACAGATTTCATTGATTTAATCAGTATTGTTGGTCCTACAGAGTTTGTATTTATAGTATCAAGCATCACATCATGTGATAGATTTTCTTGTAATCCTCTTTCGCCTCTAGTGCCTGCATTATTTATAAATATATCAATTTGTGAGTTTGTTTTTTGTATTAATGAATCATAAAATTCTTTAATAGAAGTTTCATTAGAAATATCCAAAGGGATAATGTTTTCTAATCCGATTTCTTCTTGTAAAGTTGTCGAAGATAAAGGATTTCTAGATGTTCCGATAACATTGTATCCAAGATTTTTATATTCTTTAGCTAATTCTAAGCCAATACCTCTGTTGGCACCTGTTATTACTACATTCATGATTATTGTTATAATTTAAATAATTATTATTATATATAAAATACATGAAAGATAAAAAGACTATATTGTTTGTATGCACTGGAAATAGCTGTAGATCACAAATGGCTGAGGGATTTATGGATTTTTATTTAAGTACACAAACTACACAATATCGTGTTTTAAGTGCAGGATTAAAGCCTTCAGGTGTTAATAATAATGCTATAAAAGTAATGAAAGAAAAAAATATTGATATATCCAATCAAACATCAAATCATTTAGAAGATTATATTTATATAAGTCATGAATATGTTATCACTCTGTGCGATAATGCAAAAGAATCATGCCCTACAGGATTAGTTAGTAAAAAGAATATTCATTGGAGTATTCCTGATCCTTATGTTGAGGGAGAAACAGGAAATACTGATCTGTCAAAATATCGTTTATCTAGAGATATGATAAACTCTAGAATTGAAAAATTAGTTAAAATTATTTGTGAGGAAGAATAAATATGCCAGATTTACATGATGAAGAATTACATCCGAGTTATATAGGAGTTCCAACATATCTTGGATCACCATTTGCAGTTAATGCTGAAGAATTGAAATCAATGAATCCCGATATTGCTATTTTAGGAGCTCCAGTCGACATGGGTGTTGGAAATAGACCAGGAGCTAGGTTTGGTCCAAGAGCTATTAGGCAAGCTGATTATTGGCCTAAACCTGGAAAAGCTGCAAATTTATATCATTTAAATCTTGAAGTAGCTCCTTTGGCCGAATTAAATGTTGTAGATTTTGGTGATGTAAATTGTCCTCCTATGTCTTTGGAAAAATCGCACGAAGCCGTTGAATTGAAAGTTACTGAAGCATTAGATGCAAACGCGATACCAATTGTTTTAGGAGGAGATCATTCTATAACTTGGCCAAGTGCAACAGCTGTTGCAAAAAAACATGGTTATGGAAATGTAGGTATGGTCCATTTTGATGCGCATGCCGACACAAGAGATTCTTCTTATGGCGATGTATTAATTGGACATGGAAGTCCCATGAGAAGATTAATAGAAAGCGGTGCAATTCCAGGTAAAAATTTTATACAAATTGGATTGAGAGGTCCATGGCCAGGTCCAGATGACTTGAAATGGATGAAAAATCAAGGTATGAGATGGCATCTGATGGCAGAGATCGAAGAAAAGGGATTTGATGCTGTTTTAGATATGGCAATAAATGAAGCTTTAGACGGACCTGACAAGCTTTATATTTCAGTAGACGTTGATGTAATGGATCCAGCTTATGCTCCGGCAACAGGTACCCCTGAACCTGGTGGTATATCTTCTTTGGAATTATTGCGTGCTATAAGAAATATTGTTTTAAGCAAAGGAATGGTAGGTATGGATGTAGTTGAAGTTTCTCCTGTTTACGATCAGCCAGGAGATATTACAGCGCAAGCTGCTCATAGATGTGTTTACGAGGCAATAAGTGCATTAGCAAAAAATAAAAGTTTGGGAAAATGAAATATCAAGAACAAATCCATTCTGTATATAAATCCATTGATGATGATTATCTTGTAGATCTTATATGTGAATTTTCCAAAATAAAAAGTGTATGGGATCCCGGGAATAATGGAAGTGAATTAGAGGCGGCTAAATGGTTTGAAAATCAAGCTAAATTATTTGGATTTAACCCGCATTTATATATGGTTGCACCTGACAGACCAAATGTCATCGTATCATTAAATTCAGAAAATGAAACTGTTATAAATAAAAAATTATTACTTGAAGGTCATACTGATGTTGTTACGGAAGGAGATGTAGAATTATGGACTAGTGACCCTTTTGATCCAATAATAAGAGACGGAAGAATTATAGGTAGGGGAGTTAACGACATGAAATCTGGGTTAATGTGTGCATTATATGCTATGTATTTGATTAAGCAATCCGGACTAAAATTAGGCGGGGATCTTTTGTGTGCTGCTTTATGTGATGAAGAAGGAGAAATGATAGGAGTTAAAGATTTTGTGAAAACTAAATATGCTGCAAATATTACTTCGGCAATTGTATGCGAACCTGAGGAGAATAATATATGTATTGAGCAAAAAGGAGTAGCTTGGGTTCAGGTTAAATTTATTGGTAAAATGTCACATGGAGCTATGCCTTATTCGGGAATTAACAGTTCTTATCCTTTGGGTAAAGTTCTTTTTGAATTAGAAAAATTAAATGACAAATATAAAGAATATAACTCAGAATTGTTGGGAACACCTTCTATAACTCCAACAATAATTCAATCTCCTCCAATTAATAATGGTGTGCCGCAAAATAATGTTATGCCTGGTAGTTCAGAATTAGTATTAGACATAAGATTAACACCTGAGATCGATTATGAAAATTTTACAAATTCTTTTAAGAAAATTATTAATGATGTGAAAAAAGATTATGATACTGAAATACAATACAAATTATTAGAGGTAAGACCACCTGTAAAAACGGACGAGAATAATGAGATAGTAAAAATTTTAAAAGAATCTTATCAATTTGTTTCAGGATCTCCACCTAAAATTGGAGGTGTACCAGGATCTACTGATGGAACTATTATTTTTCAAGAACTAAACGTTCCTGTTGTAGTTTGTGGCCCCGGGTCAATCACTGCGCCTCATCAAATAGATGAATTTATTGATATAATTGAAATCAAAGAAAGTATAAGAATTTATATTTCTTCAATAATAAATTATTTGGGAATTTCTGATAAATGAATAAAATATTATTAGCGATTTTAACTTTCATTTTTTGCATTGCTTGCTCATCAAATCAGATTGATGATGCTTATCCTAAAGAAGCAACAAGTGAGATGTATAGCTTATGTTTAAAGACATTTAGGTATGGCTATTGTAAATGCTATGTTGAAAACTGGAAAAAAAATATATCTTATGAAGAATACGTTGTATTAAAACCGCAAATTGACTCTGGTGAAATTAAAGATCCCCAAATAAAGGATTTTTTAAATGATTTGCATAATGAATGTGAAAGATTACCTACATCAACAGAAGGTTTTTAACACAATTTAGATGTTAGATTTAAATTTAGAAGAAATTATAATAATCATTGTTAGGATTTTGGGATCTGTCCCAGTAATTTTCTTCCCGTTTTTCGGATCTATTTTAGCAATAATGACAGATTTGTCAGACTTGTTTCTAATGAATTTCTTGAATTTAGGAGGAGTTAGTAATTATCAACAATTAGACAAAACTTTAGATTTGTTTTATATGCTCTCTTTCCTAATAGTTGCTCTTAGATGGCATGGTTATTTCAAAACAATTTCAATTTTTCTATTTATATTTAGAATTGTGGGAGTCATTTTGTTTTTCACTTTTGATAATCGAATATATTTATTATATTTCCCAAATTTTTTTGAATTTTGGATTTTATTTATTGTTATATATAAGAAAATAATTTCTTCCAAAATCTCTAATTCTGCTTTAATTTTTATATTAACCGTTTCGATTTTTACAAAAATTGCTCATGAAATCTTTATTCATGGAATCAGAACTTTGGACAATTATACGTTACCAGAATTTATTAAACTATTTTATTGAGAGAAAGCTATGGAATCAGCAAATTCATTGATTTTAATTGAAAATGACCGTGTTAGAATAACTAAATGGCATTTTCTTCCTAATCAAAGTACAGGAAGTCATATCCATGAATTTGATTATGTAGTTGTTCCTACCAAATCAGGGACTTTGAATGTAATTGAAAATTTAACGGTTAATGAATCTGAATTATTTTTAAATCAACCATATTATCGGTCTAAAGGAATTGCCCATGAAATAACCTACACGGGTAGTGATTATATGGAATTTATTGAAATAGAAATTAAAAAATAGTACCTTTTAAATACTTTCTCAGCCTATATAATATGTTCTAAGCTATTAAACTTTAATATAGGTAGAAATATGAGAGCTCGAGAATTAATTAATTTTGATGGAATTACTGGTAATTACAATTCTATAACCGATGTTGATAATGTTGAAGTCGGACATTCAACTATTATTTCTGGCGATGGTAATCTTATAGTAGGTAAAGGCCCAGTTCGAACAGGTGTTACTGTTATTTTTCCTAGAGGTAAAATAGAATCTCACATCCCAGTATTTGCAGCTTATGATGTTTTAAATGGAAACGGAGAAATGACAGGTACAATATGGGTAGAAGAATCAGGATTTTTAGAAACACCAATAGCTATTACTAATACCCACAGTGTGGGAATTGTTAGAGATTCTCTAATTAAATGGATTACATCAAATTCGAAAGGTAAAGACCCCAAATTTAGTTTACCTCTAATTGCAGAAACTTATGATGGAGTACTTAATGACATAAATGGGCATCATGTTAATGAAAATCATGTTAATGAAGCTATTATTAACTCTAACAAATTTCCAATTCTTGAAGGAAATGTTGGTGGTGGAACCGGTATGATATGTCATCAATTCAAAGGAGGTATTGGAACTTCTTCTAGGATTATAACAATCAAAGAAAATTCTTATGTTGTTGGGACTCTAGTCCAAGCTAATTACGGAAAACGAGAGCAATTAACTATTAATGGTATAAACGTAGGAAAACAATTAACAGATGACCTTCCGGAAATTAATGATGATTATCATCCTGGTGACGGATCAATAATAGTTATAGTAGCAACAAATGCTCCGCTTCTACCAACCCAATTAAAACGATTAGCAAAACGATCAAGTTTGGGAATATCAAAAACTGGAGGCATAGGTGCTAATGGTTCTGGTGATATATTTCTAGCCTTTTCAACTGCTAATAAAAGCGCATTTAACAGAGATGAAATTTCTAACATACAAATGATAAGCAATGATATGATTGACCCTTTATTATCTGCTGTCGTAGAAAGTACTGAAGAATCAATACTAAACGCAATGTTTTCTGCAAAAACTATGAAAGGAATAAACAATAATATAGTACATGAATTACCTGTTGATAAACTTAAAAAAATTATTAATTAAATTTATTTATTTTTTTTAAAACCGAAATATTCTAAAAATGATTTTTTTGGTTTTGGCAATGCTAATGTCTGCTCTCTTACTATCGAAATTAGTTCTCCAACCTGAAATTCTTTACTTTTTATTTCTTTTTTCAAGTTTGTATTTTCTTTTAATAAATCTTCATACTCGACATTATTTGTAGTTCTGTAGTAATTTAATGCTGTCGGTTTAATTTCTACATATCTTTTTTTACCAATGATTTTTGATTTGAATTTCGTACCATTTTTATCACTATTCATTAAATCTTCTACAGATTTCAGTGACATTCCCAATACATCAGATGTTTCTTTTATTGTTAATAATGCCATTTTTTTCCCTTATATAAATTAAGAAATATAAACTAAATTATCATATGAACTTTTATAGTTATATTAATCCTAAGGTCTTTTTTTATGGAATTAAAATATTTTACTTGTTATAAAGCCTAAATATGCAAACATCAAACAAAATGTAATACTCAATACTATATTTAACATTCCTCTTATAATATTTCCATCTTGAAACAATATTAATGTTGTATAACTAAATGTAGAAAAAGTAGTAAATGAACCAAGTAATCCAATTGGGATTAATAATCTTAATTCTTCTGACATTACGTTTTTATCATTAAGGTATCCATAAAACAAAGCTATTAGAAACGAACCTATCATGTTTACTAGCAATGTACCAAACATTTCGTGATAATATTTACTCATCAATAACCCTGAAAAATATCTAAGATTGGCTCCCAGAAACCCCCCTAACCCTATGATTAATATATTTGTCATTTATCTATAATCCATTATTGTTTTTATTAAGTTCAGGATATAACTCAAATAGCAAAGTAGTTAAATATTCATTGTTTTCTTTTTCGTTATCTATTTCTTTTGATTTATCATTTTCGTCAACTATAAATCCTAACAATGATTTTTCATTTTCATTTTTATTCATAATCGTTTTTCTCCTATGGCAATAAAAATAGTTTTAATAAAATTAATGTGAGAGGTGTCTTTTTATACATACTTATAGACATCTTTCTGTTTTGCTGATCTAAATCTGGCAATCGGGATTCGATTTCAAGTAACAATCCGTATTTACTATTTATAAATTGTTCTATCTCAGCTTTAGAACCTCTAATAGTTAAATTTGATATGTAGATTTGTTCACTTTCATTTATATTAGAATTCTCATTTTCTCTATCTACAAAAAAATCTTTTTCAGTAAAATTGCTAATATCCAATAAATCAATCAAATCAAATCGTAACTGAGGAGTTAAATTGTTGATTCTTCGTCTAAATTTTTTTCTATCTATATTTTTGTAGGGCTTTTCGTAATCAATAATTTTTCTGATTTCGTTAAATTTAGAAACACCTGTGATATCAGACAATAAATTAAAACCAGAAATTGCAGCTAACCATGGTTCTGATATTTCTTTATCCATTAAATTGCGTTGTTCAATTTCATTTAGAAATGTAATTGTGTTGGACAAATTATTCTTATAAGCCATTGAAATACAAAACATTATTTGAGGAATTACTTCTTTTGAAAAAATACCACTCAATCTATTGAAATCAAATTCTATCTCATTTACCTGATCCTCTTTCTTGTTTTTAAGATTAATACCAGAGACCCATCGCCTAACAGTCCTCTCTCCACAGCCTAATTCCGTTGCTATTTCTTTTTGAGTAAACCCCATGCTTTTTAACTCTATTGCTTTAGACTTTATTTTTGTGTCGTACATTGGCCTTTTTGTTTTTATTTATGGCCTATTTAATCATCAAAAGCGGCCAATGTCAAGCTTTTGATTTGTTTATTTTAAACGTAATATCTGTATATTAGATTTTACAGGAGAGATCATGTAAGAAAGAATATTGTATTGTAGTAATTTTGTAATAATAGGCCATTTAAGATAATATTTTAGGCCGTTTTAGGCTTTTTTATTTCCGTGTCTGTATTTTCTTGATCTGTTATATTGTATTTTTTCTTCTAAAGCGTTTTGTAAATCTAATTTGTATTTTCCTGAAAGATCAAATATCCGTATAAGTGCATCTGCCAATTCAACTACAAATCCTTCAGGTTTTCCATTTTCGTATCTTATATTTAAATTATCGTTAATTCTGTATTCCTCTAAAGCCTCACTCAATTCACTGTGAATCAGTGCAATCATTTCAGGTATTTCTCTATCTTTATCCCACCAACCTTTTTCTTTTGCTATATTATGAGATAAATTAATTAAATTGTTTATTTCCATACTTTATATCCTCGTTAATTAACTGCTCTAATTTGTTTTTGTGTTATTAAAAATAACAAGCTAAATACAAATAAGATTATTGATAGTATCATAATAGTAGTTGGGGCACCAATTATGTCAGCAAGTATACCTGAAGGCAATGCCCCTAATGGAATTAATCCCCAATTTAACATATATATACTCATAATTCTTCCTCTAAGATCTGGTCTTGATTTTTCCATAACAATACTCATTGAAAGTGTTCTTCTAATTGAATCCGATGCTCCAAGAAATACCATAAAAACCATAGATAAATAATAAGACTCGATAAATGATAGTACAAATAACGAAATTGCAGTTAGGAATCCGCCTAATAAATAAATTATTCCTCTCTTATTATTATCGTTCCCAGCTATAAATATGGAAGTTATTACTGAACCAAGCCCCATAAGTGTTGTAAGAATCCCCATTGCTTCGGGGCCTTGTAAATAAATATCTTTAACAAAAATAGGCAGTAAAAATCTAAATGGCTCTGCAAACAAACTGGAAATTAAAGAAGTTATAAGCATAGAAAATAAAATCTTTTCTTTATACATATATTTTATGCCTATTTGGATTTCAGATATTATTTTATTATCTTTTGTATTATTTATTTGTGTGTTTTTTTGAACAAATCTCATGTCATTTGTAATCAAAAAAGTAAACATAACCCCGACAAGAGCTAAGCAGCCTATTGTGCAATAAACAATACCGGGACCAAAAAATCCATATATAACGCCAGCTATAGATGGTGCTATTAAATTAGAAACATTGAAACCTGCTGAATTTAAAGCAATTGATTTACTTAAATGTTTTGAAGGAACTAATTCTGCAATAAAAGAATGTCGAGCTGGAACCATAAAAGACCAGATACCGCCCTGAATGAAAGATACCATTAATAAATGAGTCCAATCTATGAATCCAGAAAGAATTAAAGCAGCTATTATAAATCCCATGGAACTAGCTAGCATTTGTGCTACTGTAATTATTCTTTGTTTATCTAACCTGTCTGAAAGGGCACCTCCAAATAAAGATAATGATAACATTGGGAATGCAAATGCAACGTTTACGTAAGTTAATTTTGACGCAGAATTAGTTAGATCGTAAGCTAGATATCCTCGTGCAGTCATCTGCATCATTGTTGCTATCCCAACAGTTACCATTCCAATCCATAAATATAGATAGCCTCTATAATATAATGGTTTAATTGAATTAGATAAAAAACCGAACATTATTGAAGATTAGACTACTTATTTGAAAATTAAAAGTGGATTTCAAACGATAATAGAAAAATATCATTTAAAACAATATAATAGAAGAAATAATTATCTGAGGACATTTTGGATACAAACTTAAATACTTTTTTACCACAAACAGAAATAGCTGTAATTTTTGATTTTGATATTACTTTGACACCTAAGTACATGCAATCAATTATATTTGACAGATTCAACATAGATGAAAATAATTTTTGGTCTGAAACTGAAGATTTGAAATTACAAGGTTATGATAGTGAGCATGCATATATTAAAAATCTAATTAGCTATATTAGATCAGGCAAAATTAATAAATTATCTAATCAAGATTTAATCAAATTGGGATCTGAGTTGGAATTTCATAAAGGATTCCCTAATATTCTCGACAGATTAAAAGACATCCCAGATCAAACAAATGAAATCAGTCCTAAAGTAAAATTTTATGTAATCAGTTCAGGATTTGAGGATATGATAAAAGGCTCTAAAGTATATCCAAGGTTAAAACGACTTTGGGGTTGCACCTTTGATGAAAATGAAAAAGGTAATATAGATTTTCCTAAAGAAACTATTTCATCTACAACAAAAACTCAAAAATTATTTCTTATAAATAAAGGACTGCTTAAAAATGAAGATAGTTTGAGTGTAAATGATTTTATGCCATATGAAAGCAGGCCTGTCCCTTTTAAAAACATGATATACGTTGGAGATGGCCCCACGGATGTCCCGTGTTTTTCCCTTTTAATGCAAAATGGTGGACAATCAGTGGCAGTTTATGAACCTAAAGATAAAAAAGCATTTGATGAGTGTTATAGATTAGTAGTTGAATCTAAAAGGGCTGATGTCATGTGTCCAGCTGATTATTCAGAAGATAGTCAATTGTATTTATCTTTATCCAAAATGATTGAAAAAATATCTGATAATATAAATTCTGACATTGAAAATTCTAAATCTAAGGGATTAATTAAAAGTCCAGAACATTTAAATTAATTACATCTTTTGTTTTTACAAGATGCTACTTTCAAAGCTCCTATTTTTGAATCGTAGTATGAAATATATAACTTTCCATCCTTATTTGCATCCAATGACGCGTAAGTTCCTAAATCTCCAACTTTATCAATATAAATGATTTCTTTATCATTACATAATCTGTTTTCACAATAAACTATTCCTAACGAACTAGAGGACATGTCATAAAATGATATGATTGTATTATTTAAATTGTTAGTAGTTATTGAATTCCAACTATAAAATATTCCTGGTAAATTTTTTGCCTCAATTAAATTAGAAATTGATTTGTTTTTATCACAATCAGATTCAGCGCATATAGCTAATTTTAAATAATTGTTTTTGAAATCATAGTAACTTATATATAAATCATTTTTAGAATTTTGGTAAATAGAAATATCTCCTCCTTCTGAGGATACATCATCAATAATATGCGATGTAAAATTTTCACATAAAATGTCGTCACATATTAATAATTTGACCTGCATATTAGATCTGTCTTGATAAGCAATAATTGGATTATCTGTTATTTGGTCTAACACCATATCTGTATATTCTCCTACCATTCCCTCTGATACAACAGCCCTGTTTATAAAATTAGTGCAATCTGTGTCTTCACAACTAGCGATCTTCAAATCGTTTTTACCTGAATCAAAATATGAAATAATTGGGTTACCAGATTTTGTAAGTGATAATGAGTTGTATTCACCAACATAACCACCTTTACCTTCACCTCTATCTAAAACATTTATTTGTGCACGTCCACATTTTGAATCAAGACACCTAATTACTCTTAAATCTCCTTTTTTCCGATCAATATAGCTAATATAAATTTTGCCCCCTGCAGAGCTAGCAATATCAGTGTAATAACCAAAATCTCCGGCCCAATCGAGTAGATGGATTTTTGCTTTGGAGCAATCTGTGTCCTGACAGTAGGCTAATTTAAGATCGCCTGCATTTAAATGATGGTAGCTAATAACAGGGAATCCGTCTTTATTCATTGCTATTGAGTTTGAGTAACCGACTAGTCCATCTCTATCTAATTCAGAAATATAAATATTTTTATTTTGTGATTTGTTAAGGCTAAATATTTGACCTTCTATCCCATCATATTTATTATCACTAGAAATTTCTGTTTCAAGTTCTCCAACAATTCCTTTGTGTCCAAATTCACCTTTGTCAGGTGCAGCTTTTCCGCCCTCAGAAGTGAAATTTATATCCACATTATAAAGAATAATTAAAACAAGGCTAACTGCAATTACCCAATAAGCAAAAAAGGAGCTTTTGACAATAGATTTAATTATAAGTGCTAAATTTAGTATTTGTTTTTGCATTTTAATAGGTAGAATGTATTGGGACTTAAATTATATCAGCTAAATTAATATTATTATGCCAATATTCAACCTTTTACAGCAAAAAGATTTCAGATTATTTATTATAGGAAATTCAATAAATGAACTAGCTTTTATGTCTAGATTGACAGCTATAGGCTGGCTTTCGTACGAAATTAGTGATTCTGCCATGTTTGTTGGATTAGTAGCAACTTCGGCAAGTTTATCTATGTCAATTTTTTCATTTTTTGGAGGCGTATTAGCTGATAAAATTTCAAAGCCCAAATTAATATTTGTTAGTAAATTTATAGAAAGTTTTATTATATTATTTACTGCTTTTTTGATTCAGTCAGATAAATTAAATGAATTATCTTTATTAATTTTAATGTTTTGTATGGGTATCATGGCAGCTTTATACATACCAAGCCGTTTGGGATTTGTTAAAGAATTAGTAGGTGCAAGATTACTTCTTTCAGCAAATGCTGTCGATTTTGGGTTTATGACACTTATTGGAGCTTTTACTCCAGCTATAACTGGTTTGATAATAGAAAATTTTTCTGTGCAAATCAGCTTGTATTTTTCTTTTTTTGCATATTCTATTCACAATATTATAATCTTATTTCTTAGAAATAAAGGGATAGTTTACAAGATTAGAAATCAACTTAAAATTTTTGAATCAATTAGATTTATATTGAGACTTAATATAGTTCAGTATTTACTTCTAATGATGTTGGCTGTGGCTATTTTAGTATGGGGATTAGAAACTCTAGCTCCTGTTATAGCTAAAGATATATTTGAATTAGGCCCTACAGGATTTGGAATTTTACTTTCTATTGGCAGTCTTGGTGCTGCTATTTCAAGTTTCTCCATAGCAAGTTTTAATGATTTAAATATAAACAAATTATTATTTTCAAGTCTTGTAGGAGCAGGAATTTCTTTAATTGTTTTTGCTTTCGTAAACAACTATGTACTTGGGATAGCTATATTTGGATTGATTTTTGCCTTTGGTGCTGCATCAGAAAACGCAGTTTCTACTCTTACTCAAAATTCTGTTCCAGATAGTATGCGGGGTAAGGTTATTTCTTTGCAAACATTAACTTGGGGATTTTCTGGATTGTCAGGCTTGTTAGGTGGATATCTTTCAGAAATTTATAGTATCCAAATAGTAATTTTTTGCGCAGGAATTTTGATCATATTTTTTTCACCTATAGTAAAACCTATTGCGATTAATAGTCAAAGAATGAAAATAATGTAATAATAATATTAAAAATTTTATTGGTGAAAAAATGCATGAGTTAATAAAGAAATCAGCAACAGAAATAAGAAATATGTTGTTAAATAAAGAAATCAAACCATCAGAGCTTGTTCAAATAAGCTTAGATAGAATTAATGAGGTAGATCCTGTAATTAATGCTATGCCCACAATCTGTGCCGAAAGAGCCATGGAACATGCAAAAAAAATTGAAAACGATAATAACGCAAATCAAAACTCTTTTAATAATCTTGCTGGGATACCAATTTCGATTAAAGATCTGGTACCAGTTCAAGGAGTGAAAACTACTTGGGGATCACCATTATTTAAGGATCATATTCCTGAAAAATCTGATTTTCTTGTTGAAAGATTAGAACAAAATGGTGGAATTGTAATGGGGAAATCTAATACCCCTGAATTCGGCGCTGGTGCAAATACATTCAATGAAGTTTTTGGTCCATCACTAAGTCCTTGGAATACAAAGAAAACTGTAGGCGGGTCTTCCGGTGGAGCTGCTTCGTCATTATTAAGTGGAGAAGTATGGCTAGCTTCAGGTAGTGATACAGGTGGAAGTCTAAGAATACCTGGTAGCTTTTGTTCAGTTGTAGGATTTCGCCCATCTCCTGGGACAGTACCTACAGGACCAGGTAATTCTCCGTTTGATTCATTGTCAGTATCGGGACCAATGGCTAGAAACGTTGAAGATACTGCTTTAATGCTTAATGCTATGACTGGATATTATGAATTTGATCCTTATAGTAAAAAAGATACACCAAATTATTTAGATGCAGTGAGCAATCCCAAAATTCCAAAAAAAATTGCTTATTCTTTTGATTTAGGAGGAGAGCCATTAGACCCGAGAGTTAGAAAAGGGTTTGAAGATGGTTTAAAAGTATTTGAATCAATGGGAGTAGAATTGATCGAGGATTGTATAGATTTTAGCGAAGCTCATTATTTGATTCGAATCCTAAGATCTCTTAAATTCGCAGCACAAGCTGATAGGTTGAAAAATCATAGAGATCAACTAAAACCAGAAATAATTTGGAATATTGAAACTGGTCTTAAATTAACTGGTGAAGAAATTGCTAAAGCTGAATTAATTAGAGGAAAACTTTTTAACGATACAGCAGAATTTTTTAACAAGTATGATATGTTTATCTGTCCAACAGTAATGGTTCCGCCTTTTGATGTGGAAATTAGATACTTAGATGAAGTTGAAGGAGTTAAGTTTGATGATTATATTACATGGCTTTAC
This sequence comes from uncultured Chloroflexota bacterium, assembly GCA_913045935.1. GTDB lineage: Bacteria > Chloroflexota > Dehalococcoidia > Lucifugimonadales. Next base: position 48,887 of record CAJWSY010000002.1, read on the forward strand.
TATACTCATTCTATAACTTTAACTTCTACTCCAAGTGTATCTTTGCCATGTAGTTTTACTGATGATGGATTACCTATAGGTATTCAGTTAGTTACAGAGTGTAACAATGAATTTGATTTGTTATCTTATAGCCAATCTTTTGAGAATTACAATTCATATGTTTTAGAAACACCAATAGATCCTATAATTAATTAAGAAAATGATTATTTTCTTGATATAGGTCTTGTAAGGCAAGTAGGACCTCCAGATCCTTTGAAACAAATTTCATTTGCTTCAATCTCAATAGTCTCAATATTGTTTTGTTCAATTTTTGCTCGAGTTTTGTTATTACCTTTAACGATTATGCATTTATCTTCTGTTAGGGGCAGAACATTACATGCTAAATTTTCATATTCAGATTCTTCTATAGTAAGTAATTTAATATTTTGTGATCTTAAAAAATTTAGAAAACCAACAGGAATTAATTTTTCATAAACTAAAAAAAGATTTGATTTTAGAGGACTGATTAAAGACATTAAATGCAAAACATTGCCTGGACCTTCCCAATGTGGCAAATCGACTTTAATTAATTTAACATTTATTTTTGCTAAAATATTTTCAAGTTGTTGCAGTCCTTCTGTATTAGTTCTATATGTTAACCCAGCTGCAACAGTTGATTTATTGATCCAAATTACATCCCCACCTTCCATAGTACCTTTATTTTTTATTTCTCCAAGAATAGGGAATTGATGTTCTATAAAATAATCTTTCATCGCTAATGGTTCTTGTTTCCTTAGTTTTTTCCCCATGTTACCTATAATTGCTCCTTCAGGAGTCATAAATATAGGATCGTGTGTGTATATTGAATCTAAGGAAGTTATATTATCTTTAGGTAAAAAATGTATTTGTATATCGTTATCTTCTAGTATTTCGATTAACTTTTCATATTCTTTAATTGCTTTTGTAAAATCAGGTTTTTCTAGGAAATTTAATTGTTTCCAGAATTTATCAATATTACTTTTTGAAATAAATGAATCTTTCGGATGCTTAAGTATTACACTTTTTATTGGCTTTACATTTGAATTTAAACCGATCTTATTTTTCAACATATCCATAATCTAAATATTTATAATTTTTATATAATGATATTTGGAGTTCTTGCATATATTCTCCGCTTGGGGTTTTTGTAGTCAATGGTAATTTTAATATATCATAATCATTATTTTCACATCTTTCAAATATTTCAGTTAGCACTCTTCCTTCTATATATGTGGGGATTTTAATATTTAATAAATGAAGTATTGTTGGTAGTATATCTATGTTTCCTGAAGGCAGAAAAGTCTTATTTCCATTGTTAATCTCAGGGCCATTGATAATTAGAGAACAATTGATTTCCTGAGGGCTTATTGATCCATGGTTGCCTTTGTCTTTTTGTAAATTTGTTGAAAACAATTCACCTTTTGTATTTTCAGACTCATCTGATTTGTTCCAATTCATAGACACTAATAAATCAGGGTTTCTGATACCTGATGAGTATAACAAATCATAATTATGTATTCCGTTATAATTAATTTTATTATTTCCAGTAATTATTACACCTGCCCATGATTTGGAAATAATTTCGTTTATTAATATTGGATCAAAGATTTTATTTTCTTTTGAATAAACTAAAAATGAACCTCCATTTTCAGCAAATAAGTAACCTGGGAAATCATAAGCAAGCTCTCTTGTTATATCTATTGTTTTTTTTATTTTTGAATATCCGTGATCTGACACTAAAAAAATATAGGGTGTAAATTGATTTTGATCGATTACATCTAATATTTTTTTAAAAATTTTGTCGTTATTTTTTAATGCAGTTATGCTTTCATTTGAATCTATACCACAATTATGCTGACTTTTATCCGGTTCGTCTAACCATATAATACTGATATCACTCAAATCATTAGAGTCAAGATTTTCAATTATTTCAATTATATGATTATTCGAATTGATATCAGGTATATCTTGTTTTGGCCATTTAGTATTGATTTGATTATCTTGAACAGGGATATCTCGATGAAATGTTATATTTTTATTATTAAGAACACCTAAATTTTGTATTAAAGCATTCCCACTTGTACCTGAGTTTAAAACCATTAAGCTTAAATTGTTTGATTCTGCTATTTCACTTAAAGTTGGAGTTAAAACAATGTTTTTGCCTGATTCGTATATTTTTTTCATTTCGGGATACATAACAGGTAAAACTTTATTTTTGTTGTATTCTCTGAAAACCATGTTATTCCCAAATATTCCATGAGTCCCAGGATTTACTCCTGAAACTATAGAAGCAACATTTGTTCTAGTTACAGTTGGAAAAGAAGAATGATGATTTTTAAAACTAAAACCTTGATTTTGAAATTTAAGTAAATTTGGCATATTTAATTTGTTAATTTGGCTCATCTGTAAGCCATCCATGCCAATAATTAATATTTTTCTCATATTGTAAAATTATTTTTTTTTCTAAACATATTGTAATATAATTCTAAGATTAATAATTTTACACAATGTTTTAATGATACAATACAAACCAATTTTAATTATCTTTCTAAATGTGTTACTTGCTATATTTGGAATGGTAACAACTTTATTTGAATCTTCGTTTCCAGATATGTTATTGCCGCTTATATATGGTTTGGCAATTTTCGGTGCAGCACTCTTAATATCATGGGGAGCTGAAGCAAGCGAGAAAGATATTTCAGGAGCTTTTGTTATAGCACTTATAGCACTTATTGCAGTATTACCAGAATATTCTATTGAATCAATATTAGCTTACACTGCAGGTACTTCTTATAAGAATAATAATTTCGTTTATACTGACAGAGTGGGTTATGTTTCAGCAAATGTGACAGGTGCTAACAGATTATTATCCGGCTTGGGCTGGCCATTTATAATGTTGATTAATTTGTACAAGAAAGATGATCAAATTGATATTTTAAATAACAATAAACTTGAACTACTAATTATTGGAGTAGGATTATCATGTATGGTTTTAACTTCAATATTGAATTTCCAGCCATTACTTATTTCTGCACTATTAATTTGTGTATATTTATTTTATTTATATATTTCTTCTAAAAAAGAATCAGAGGAGGCAGAATTTGTTGGTATTAGTGAGTATATTACTAATTTTAGAAAGCCAACAAGGATTAGTATCAATGTTTCTTTAATTACTTTTTCGGCTATTTCTATATTTATTGTTTCTCATCCTTTTGTAGAATCTCTTATTCATGTTGGAGAAAAATTTGGCATCGATGAATATTATTTAATACAGTGGCTTGCTCCATTGGCTTCCGAAAGCCCAGAAATATTAATAGCTGGGTTATTTGCATTTAGAAATAAATCCATTGAATCCATAGCAATAATATTGTCATCACAAGCTAATCAAATGTCGTTGTTAATTGGAAGTATGGGATGGATCTTTGCTTTTGCTACTAATAAATTTGTAAGTTTTCCTGTAAATGATACTCAATCTATAGAATTTTTGCTTACTGCTGCTTTTGCATTAATACAAATTGCAATTATTTACAAATCAAAGTTTAATAAAACAATAATAATAAGTTTGATGTTACTATTTTTTAGTCAATTAATATTTTCCAATTCTGATTTTAAACTTTATTTGTCAATATTTTTATTTTGTATATCCATACCTTTGTTTATATCTGTATTACTGAAAAATAATCAAAAAAAAATAAAATAAATGATAACTCCTCACACTTATTCTAATATCTCCGAATGGTTACAAAATGTTGTTGATAATAATAAAATACCATTTGCTAAAATAAATATTTCGCAAAATAATTCAATGTTATTTTCGGAATTCAAACACAAAAACTTAGGAGAGTATGCTAATAATCATTTGTATAGAATCCAGTCACTTACTAAACCCATAACATCTTTAGTATCTTTAATAGTTTTAAATAAATATAAAATCAATATCAATGATCCAATTAAATCAGTGGTCGAAGGTTTTTCTAATTCTAAAGTTTTATCAAATGGAATTTTTGAAGATGCTAAATCAGACATTACCTTTGCTCATCTTCTCACTCATACATCAGGTATAACATATGGATTTAATAAATCCAATCAAAGTATATTAAGAGGAAATACAGAAGCTGATGAATTTTATCGAAATGTAGGTTTATTAAGAAAAGTACAAACTTCTTCAATTAATTCTTCTGAGTTTCTAGATATGATTTCAGCATTACCTCTAGCCTATCATCCTGGTTCAAGATGGAATTACGGTTTGTCTACTGATTTATTAGGAGTAATTTTAGAAAAAATATGCAATAAACCTTTGAATACTATATTTAAAGATGAATTATTTAATTATTTAAATATGACTGACACTTTTTTTCCTGATTTAGATACTAAAAACATTATCCCTACATATAAATTAACATTACCTTCAGGATTTAAAATTATTCAAGGAACTGATCAGATTAAAAATAAAACACAATTTCAATCAGGCGGAGGTGGATTGATTTCAACTCCTGATGATTATCATAAATTTTGTAATTTTATTTTAAATCCTGACCCTGATTTTTTAAGTCATGATATTATAAATAAGATGAAAATTAATCAAATTTCAGGTGATATGACTTATCTATCTGATGGAAGTAATTTTTTTGATTACGCATTTGCAGGTCCAGGCATTGGTTTTACCTTTGGATTTTCTATAATCGTTAATCAATCAGTTGTAGATTTTAAAAGTCCAATTGATTTACTCAGTTGGGCAGGGTCGTCAAATACAATATCATGGATTGATCAAAAACATAATTTTGTATTTACTATGTTTAGCCAACTAATACCATTTGGATATCATAATTATAAAAAAGAATTGATGAATTTAATTTATTCTGATTCAAATTTTGTATAATCTTACTAGTGGAATAATTCTTTTAGACAAATTTTGGTACTCTACGTATTTTGGATATATTTTTATTATTTTATCCCACACTTCTTTTCTGTATTCATTTTTTAATAATTCATATTTACACTCTAAAATTTCATCTGCTATTTTGATTTTTACAGTTTTTTTGGATATCAGATTTTTAAACCAATTTGGGTCATTAGGATTTCCTCCATTTGATGCAACTATCACATAAGAATTATCAATATCAAAATAGACAAGAGGAGCAGATCTTATTTTTTTGGTTTTTCGTCCAATTGTAAATAAAATTAGAACTGGCATTCCCAGTAAATTATTAAGATATTTGTTATTAAATTTATTTAATATAAATAAATGAAATTTTGAGAATATTTTAATTAACTTATATCTTCCTGTAAAAATATTTGAAATACTGAACATAGTCTCGCCCTACAAAGATATGATTATCTTACCGAAAAACTGTCTGCTTTCAAGAATTTTGTGCGCTTCTGCTATTTTTTCAAAAGAAATTATTTTATGGATTATTGGTTTTATAGTTCCTTTTTCTAATTCACTTACTAATGAGTGAATGTCTTCTTTGTTCCAGCTATTTGATCCTATAATATTTAATTCTTTTCGCCAAATAAATCTAATATCTGTTTTAGGATCAAATCCTGCTGTAGCTCCACAAGTTAAAATTTTTCCATTTGGTTTCATACATTTTAAAGTTTTCACCCATGAATCTCCTCCAGTGAAATTTATGGCTGTATCAACTCCATCTCCTGTCATTGACCTTACAATTTTATGAAAATCAGGTTTGTCAGAATAATTGATTACTACATCTGCGCCAATTTCTTTTAATTTTTGTTCATTATTTTTTGAACTTGTTGCAGCAATTATAAAACATTGGTTTAATTTGGCTATTTGTATTGCAGCATTTCCTACTCCACCTGAAGCACCCAAAATTAATATTTGTTCACCAGGTTGAATTTTTCCTCGTTTGATTAGCATTCTCCATGCAGCTCCGTAAGCAATAGGTAAGCAAGCTGCTTCAAACATATCTATAGTGTTATTTAATTCGATTAACCTAGACGGAGAAACTGACACTTTTTCACACAATACACCATTTGTATCTTCGCCCATAATACCAATTCTTCCACTTTTTAATTGTACATTTGGATCAATTAAAACTTTTTTCCCTATCCACGATTTATCTACATTATCCCCAACTTGAATAACTTCTCCTGAAGCATCTCCTCCAGGAATAATTGGAAGATTAATTTGATGCCCAGGCATCCCTTTTCTAACAAAAATATCTAGATGATTTATACTACAAGCTTTAATTTTTACTATAACCTCATTTTCCTGGCATATAGGATCATCAACATTCTTTATTTTTAGGGAATCAATATTTCCGTGTTCTTCTAAAACTATTGCTTTCATATGTTAATTTATAAGTTGAATGTATACAAATAAATGAATATATATTTAGAATACAATATATATATTAAATTTTTATATAAAAATGAATACAAACAATTCTCGAAATATAGCATTTGTAATTATTAGTACTTATTTATCATTACAAATTTTCTCTGATATAGGTTCTCTAAAAATATTAAAAATATTTACTTTTAGTGTGGATGGAGGTACTTTTTTATATCCATTTACATTTACCCTTAGAGATTTAATCCATCGACTTACAAATAAAAAAATTTCTCAGTTAATTATTATACAATCAGTGATACTGAACTTTTTTATGGCATTTTTCTTTTTTATTATAGGAATTTTACCTTCTGATTTAGAAGTTGGCCCTCAAAACGAATTTTCAAATGTACTAAGTCCTATTTGGCGTTTAGTGATAGCATCTGCGGTTGCTGAATTAGTTGCCGAATTGTTGGATACTGAAATTTACTCATTTTGGGTGAAAAAATTTAAACAAAGATTAATTTGGGGTAGGGTTTTTTTTAGTAATTCTATTGCTTTAGTAGTTGATAGTATACTTTTTTGTTTGATAGCTTTTTATGGAGATTTGCCAAATAATATTTTGATTTCTGTTATTTTTAGTAATATTTTAATAAAAGAAATTATTACTTTAGTATCAATTCCATCAATTTATTTGATTAAAATAGGAAAGTAAAATTAGGCAGTTAAATCACCTAAAATATTTCCATCTTTGTCTATATCCAATTCTCTTGGGGCTCCAGGAAGTCCAGGCATTGTCATAATTGAACCTGCTATTGGATAAATAAATCCAGCTCCTACAGATGCTCTAATATCACTTATTTCAAAAGTATAATTTTTAGGCAGTGCTTTCAATCTTGGATTATGAGAAATTGATAAAGGGGTTTTTGCCATACAGATTGGTAAATTACCCCAACCATTTTCTTCAAATTTTTTAATTTTTCTTTTTGCAACTGGAGACCAATTCACACCATCAGCATTATATATATTTTTAGCCAATTTCAATACTTTTTCTTGTATTGAGTCATTTAGATCATAAATATATTTATTGGTAATATTTTCTTTTGTAGCTTCCATTACTGATTCAGCTAATTCTATATTACCTTCTCCACCTTTGGAATAACTATCAGATTCTACAACAGAAAAAGCTTTAGTATCACCAAGTAAATTTTTGACTAATTTGATTTCGTTTTGTGAATCATCCGGGAAAATATTAAGAGCTACTACAGGTTTGATTCCAAATTTGTTTATATTATTTATATGATGTTTTAAATTTTCAATTCCTAACTCTATCGCGTTACTATTTTGTTTTTGTAAATCTGAAAATTTCACACCTCCATGGGATTTGATTGCCCTAATAGTACCGACAATCACTGCACCCTGAGGTTTTAAATCAGAGGTTCTAGACTTAATATGCATAAATTTCTCAAAACCTAAATCAGCTCCAAAACCTGCTTCAGATAAAACATAATCACCAACTTGTGTAGCAAATGTATCTCCAATTACTGAACTGCAACCATGAGCTATATTTCCAAATGGACCTGTATGAATTAACGCGGGATTACCTTCAGTTGTTTGTACAATGTTTGGCATAAGTGCATGTCTTAATACAGATAATAAAGAACCAACAATATTAAAATCTTTAACGTAAATTGGTTTCCCTGAATTATCATTCCCAACAACTATTCTTTCTAATCTGTTTCTAAGATCATCTAAATCTTTAGAAAGTGCCATTATTGCCATAATTTCAGAAGCAGTTACTATATCAAAACTTGTCTCTCTTAATGGGGCATTGTTGCTACCACCAAGTCCAGTAACTATATTTCTTAATCCTCTGTCCAATACATCTGTAACTCTATTCCAAGTTATTCCATCAGCAGTCATATTATCAATTTGGTTTCTTTGGACTGCATTATCAACTAACGCAGATAACAAGTTATGAGCTGAACCAATAGCATGGGCATCACCTGTAAAATGTATATTTATTTCATCTTCAGGAATTACTTTTGATTTTCCTCCACCGGTTCCTCCTCCCTTAATCCCAAATACTGGTCCCAAAGAAGGCTCTCTCAGGCTTGTGATAGCTAATTTGCCTAATTTGTTAAGACCTTGGGTTAAACCGATTGCTGTAGTTGTTTTTCCTTCTCCGGCTTTTGTAGGAGTGATTCCTGTAACTACTATTAGTTTTCCGTTACCAGGTTTTTCTTTAATATATTTAAACGGAATTTTTGCTTTGTAGTTACCAACTTGGACAATTTCATTTTCATCAAGGCCTAGCTTTTTGGCAATATTAGATATATGATTCATGCATTACTCGTTTTATAGATATTTAATTATATGTAGATAAAATATGATGAAGATTTATGTTTGGTAAGTCAAGATATATATAGGAAAAGTTATGACAAATAAGAATCAAATGGATAAAAAATCTATAAGAGGATGGTACATTTATGATTGGGCTCATTCTGCACATTCTACAAGTGTAATGGTTGCTATTGCTCCAGTTTACTTTGTTAATTTATATAAAGATGTTTTTGGTTCTGACGGATATACGATGTACGGATTTGATTTTACTGGAACTAATGTATGGAGTATTGGGATATCGTTATCTATTTTAATAATTGCATTTTTAAATCCTATACTTGCTGTTATCGCTGATAAAACACCAACCAAAATGACTTTTTTGAAAATATTTACTTTATTCGGATGTATCCCCACTTTTCTAATGTTTTTCACCCCTTATGTTGGCACAGGTTGGTTATTTTTACTCCTAATGATTGTAATTTCTGTAATGGGCTTTTCAGGAGCTTGGACATTTGCAAATAGTTTTTTACCACATTTGGCACCAAAGAAATACTTGGATGAGGTTAGTAGTAAAGGATTTGCTTACGGTTACTTAGGTGGAGGATTATTACTTGTAGTTCATCTTGCAATTATTACAATTACAGATTCATCAGAGTTATTTATTCAATTATCTCTAGCTTCTGTAGCCATATGGTGGGGTGGTTTTTCTTTAATAACTTTTTCAACACTAAAAGAACCTTATATTGATCCAAAAGAAAAGATATCAATTAACTCAAAAGTTATATCAATAGCTTTTAAACAATTAAAAACTACTTTATCTAATGTTGGAGAGTATAAAACATTATTTATATATTTAATTGTTTATTTATTATTTAATGATGGAATTCAAACCGTTCTTAGTATTGCAGGAGCTTACGGGGCAGATACATTAGGAGTTGATTTAATATTTAATATGGCAACAATAGTTATAGTTCAATTTATTGCAGCTCCCGGATCAATGTTATTTAATACTTTTGCAAAAATTTATTCAGCTAAAAAATCTTTAATGATTTCATTAATAGGTTGGATAATTATTATATTCTTAGCTATGGGCTTTGCTCCTTTAGAAGAAACTGGAGAATATGCAATAAAAGACGGATTGTTTTCTTGGTGGCCAAAATTGATAAGATCACACATATGGGAACCTTTGGGACTTAGTGTTAACTTTCAATGGTTAATTTTAGGTACTTTCGTTGGTATAGTAATGGGCGGAAGCCAAGCAATCGCAAGAAGTATTTTTGCAGTTATGACTCCAATAAAACAAAGTGCTGAATTTTTTTCTTTTCTTGGCTTTATGTCAAGAGGAGCATCTATTTTCGGACCCCTATTATATGCTTTAGTTGCCGGTTATTTAGGGACTAGAACAGCAATATTTAGTGTTTCAATGTTTTTAATTGCAGGGACAATAGGGCTACAGTTACTTGTAGATGTAGAAAAAGGTAAAAAAGAAGCTTTAAAATCTAATAAATAGAAACATTAAATTACAAAGTAAATCAGAGTAAAAATTCATTTTATTTATCTTTATTTATGTCAATATGTTCGATTATTTTTTCAGGCCAATCAGAAGTGACTGCAGAGACTCCTATTTTTCTTAACATTACTACATCTTCAGGATTTTCTATTCCCCACACTCCTACAAACAATCCTTTTTCTTTTGCGTATTTAACAGAATGTTCTGATGTTAATTTTGCATACGGGAAAATCCCCTGAATTCCTAACTTGCTTGCAATGTCAATGTCCGTGTCAGTTAATTCTCCAACTAACCATCCGTGTCTTACAACGGGCAGTAGCTCTAAAGATCTTAAAACTTGTTCTAAATGAAATGAAATAATGGTAAGTCCAGGTATTTGAGACATAGGATTGCCAGCAATTTTATCCCAATTTTCATTTTCAATTAAAGCTGCCACCTGCTTTGTCAAATTTGATTGGTCGGATTTTAATTCTAGTACTAGATGAATTTGTTCATTGTATTTTTTTAAAAATTCAGACAATGTAGGTATTTGTTCATTTTTAAATTTTTTATCAAACCAACTCCCGAAGTCTAAAGATTTAATATCACTTAACTTTAAATCCTTAACGTTACCCTTGCCGTTAGAAGTTCGATCTACAGTATCATCATGTATAATCACAGGAATATCATCCGATGTTAACTGCACATCAGTTTCAATGTATTTAAAATTGTTGCTTATTGCCAAATCAAAAGCTGCAAATGTGTTTTCCGGTGCTTGTGACGAATGCCCTCTATGAGCAATAGAACCAAATTCATTTGTTGAATCGGGATTGTCTTTTGTCTTTTGTATATTATTTGTAAACCCATTAAATCTAGACTCAACTTCTTTTATAAAATCTGATTTAACTGGAACATAATTCAGAGGGACAATATTGTATTCAATAGTATCAAGTAATAATGTTGAATAACCTAAAGTTTTGCCAAAAGTACCAACTTTAGATTCGACTTGATTGATTTTAGTTAAAGGAATCTCATATTTTTGTGATCCAAGTAAAGAACCCTGTACAATCTCAATTTGATTTAATGTTATTGTATATTTTGTTCTATATGTCGAAATAATTCTTGGAACCACAACAATTAATGCAAATATTATAAGAGGACTTTCCAATATTGCCACATCTCCACTTATGAGAGGATATACGATAATAACTACTATCCACGGAACAAGAAACCATAACCATCCCCAATACGACGGTTTTACCGAAAAATTACTATTATTATTTTTTATGTTATCTGTTTCCATGTTATTTATTTTTATTTTTAATTAAATCTTTGGCGTAAGTAAACAAATTAGGAGTACCACCGCTATGAATAAATATTATATTATCTTTGGGAGAAAATTTGTTGTTATTTACATGTTCTATAAGACCACTCATAGATTTAGCAGTATATACAGGATCTAAAAAGATAGATTCTGTTTTTGCTAATAATTCAATTGCTTGAATACTTGATTTTGTTGAGATTCCGTAGTCTTTACCAACGAAATTATAATCATAATTTATATCCGAAGAATCTAGCTTTAGATTTAAATTAAGCAACTTGGCAACATTGTTCCCATTTTTTATCCCTTCTTTTTGCATATCTTTTTTTGAATTATACAGGTAAGGAGAAATAGCGTTTATTTCCCAATCTAAGTCACAATGTTTTTTGAATATTGATAAACCTATAACCGAATTCCCGGCAACTTGATATATTTTAATATTTTGTAAATTTAATTTGTTTATTTGGTGTAATAATTCTAGTGCTCCAGAAATATATCCTATGATTGATGAATGTTTTATAAATTCTTGCTTGGGTCTAATGTATGGTTTATGTCCTTTTAGTATTAATTTCTTACCTAATTCAATACAATAATTTTCAATTTCCTCTTCGCTATTTGAATCTATTTCATGGATTTCGACATTCATAAGTTTTTGTAATAAATAATTTCCTTGATTATCATTTTTATGACTAGAGCTCATAACATTAATATATTTTATTCCTGCTTTTATGCATGCAGCTGCGTTAATGCGAGAATTATTTGAAATTTTCTGATCACTATTGATAAAAATGTCATATTTATTTTTTAATATATCTCCAATTCTGAATTCTAGGTGTCTAACTTTGTTTCCGCCGTAAGCCAATCCTGTTAAATCGTCTCTTTTAATATAAATATTTTGTACTTTTAAAGCTTTTTCTAGGTTGGGACATTTTTGTAAAGGGGTAGGGAAGTATCCTAAATTAAATTTTGGTAATTTATTTATTTCTCGTTCTAAATACCTAAGTTTAGCGTTCATTTATTTCGCCCACCAAATATTTGGTTTTTTTCTCTTACCAAAATATCTATCTAAAAAAATCAATATTTTTCTCAACGGTGTATTTGATATACGAAACCCAATTTTATGAATTAATTTATTGAAATCTTTATTGTAAGGACAAACCCTTATGCAAATAGTACAGTCACTACTTTGCGATGCCCAAAATTTAAAACATTTTTCTGCATTAACCGACCATTTTTTTATTCCAGTGATATTAGACATATTAATTTGTTTAAAAGAAGGTTCAGAACTAGATATCGCCCTAGGAGGACATTCATTAGCACATCTTTGACAAATTGAACAATAATTTTTAACACCAAACGATATTGGTTTATCATGCTCTAAAGGTAAATCAGTAAAAATTTTAGATATTCTTACACGGGGTCCAAATTTTTTTGTTATCAATAATCCATTTCTAGCATATTCACCCAAACCTGCTTCGATAGCTAGAGGTATTGATAAAGCAGTATCATTTTGACTTGCAACTGCTTTGTATCCTAAATTTATGATGTATTGCGCTAAAGATAATGCTGATGATAAATCATTAGAATATCCTAATCCTGTAGCTGCTCCACTTAATGCAGAGGGTGCAGTATCAATTAAGTCTTTATCCATTTCATTGGCAATAACAATTACATTTTTTAATTCCGGATCTAGTTCGTTTTTTAATTCAATGTTCTTATCTCTATTATATTTATGAGAATAAACCCAATCTTTATTGAATTTAGTTACTCCAACTAAATCAGCTCCTAATTTTTTTGCGACAATTTTTATTTCTTTGGTTAGTTGAGTTGTAGATTTAATTTTGTATTTTTTAAATGTTCCTTTTTTTTGCACAGAAAAATAATCTGTAAAACCTTCTGCTCTTCCATTGTTTTTATCAGAATTTGAAAAAAAATCAGACATAAACCAACCAGAATTTCTAAAAGCGTAATCCTTATGACTGAAACCCTCGGGTCTTTTTTTATCTTCTGGTGGTTTTACATAATCTTGATAAAATTTTGTAGTTTTATCACTTTTAATAGAGTTATCCCAAAGAGAACGATTAAAAATATCATTCTTTTGATTAAATCTTTTAAATTTGGTTTTATCAATTATTTGATCTTGTTTTTTCATATTCACATAAATAGAGTAATACATAGTAAACTTGATAGCCCTACTATTGTTGCTACTAATATTCCTACCAAAAATGGTTTTAAACCTAGATTTTTTAATGAATTTAAATCAGTAGTCATACCTACTGATCCCATAGCAATAATCAGTAAAAATTTTGATATTGAAGTTAGCTGATCTGTTATCCATTTCCAATTTTCTTCATTTATAAAAGATGTTGAATCAAATGACAAGTCCCCTAATGTTCTTATAATGCTCATTAAGAAAAATCCTAAAATAAACATAGGGACTAATTTTGATAAATCTTTTAAATTAATTAATTGATCATTTTTTGATGATGATTGTTTGTATAAAATTGTCATTAGAGGAATAACAAAAACCATGCTAAGGTTTCTTACTAATTTTACGGTAATAGCATTTTTACCTACATTTTCAGTACCAAATGTCTCATCGTAAATGAACCCTGCTCCTGTGACTTGTGCAGTTTCATGAATAGAAGTACCTAGGAATAAGCCTGCATTTTTTTCTGTAAACTCAAGAATATTGGCTAGGAAGGGATAAAAAATCATGGCAATAAGACCAAATATTGTTATAACTGTTATTGCATAAGCTATCTCTTCTTTTTTTGCATTTATGCCTGGAGCAGTTGCAACGATAGCAGAAGCGCCACAAATACTAGTCCCTACAGCTATTAAGACACCTAGTTTTGAAGGTAATCTTAATAATTTTGTAAGAAAGTAACCTGTTAATAATCCGGAAATAATACAAAATAATATTATTGGCAATCCTGTAATACCCAATGAAAATATCTCTGAAATACTTAACCTAATTCCTAATATAACAATACCAATTCGAAGTACTTTTTTTACATTAAAATCAAGTCCGTCATTAAAAATATTTTTCACACCAAAAAATGTTTTTATTAATATTCCTAAGATTATTGCCAATAAAATTGAACTTATTAATGATTTATAACCAATCAAATTATTAAAGAATTTTGCAGAATAAAATGAAATTAGAGCAACTAAAATCCCTAATAATAATCCTGGAATTAATTTTTTTATATTTTGATTCATAATGTTTTAACTGTGAAGAAAATTTATTATATCGCCGTCATTAACTACGTATTCTTTTCCATTACCTTTTACTTTACCTTCTTTTTTGCATTCATTCCATGACCCTAATTTTAGAAATGTATCAAATTCTATTACTTCAGCTCTTATAAATCCATTAGAAATATCAGAATGTATTTTGGATGCTGAAATCAAAGCCGTATCACCTTTTTCAATCTCCCAAGCTCTAATTTCCTGATCTCCTGCAGTGATAAATATAATTTTACCCATACCCTCAAATAAAGCTTTTATTAAGTTATATTTTAAATTTGCATCTATATTTAAACTTTCTCTAAATTCATTAGATTCAATTTCAGTTAATTCAGATAATTCCATCTCTAATTTAGATGGGTACAAAAAATTACTGCTATAATCTGTCAAATTCTCATTGCTTTCATTTTCTATTAATTCAGTATCTGAATTTAGAAGGACAAAGATTGGTTTTAAAGTTATTAAATTATAACCAGTTAATTTTTTCAGTTCTCCTTCTTTAAATATATATGAATTAAGAGCACTTCCATTTTCCAGGTGATTTTTCAGACTGTTTAACAATTCGATCTCAGTGTTTACAACTTCGATTTCTTGTTTAGTTTTACCCTTTGATGATTTTAATCTTCGTTCAATGATGTTTTCTATAATAATTGTATCTGAAACAATTAATTCAGTTATAATTTGATTTATATCAGAAGTAATTATTGAATAGTTCTCAATTTCAAAACATTTGATCACTAATAAAATACCGTAAGATTTTTGTAAAGAATCTATTCCTTTTAGTTCTGTATTTTTAGAATTAAGTGTTAATATATCTAATTCTGTAAATGAAATTTCAGGATAAGTTAGTTTATCATGTCCAAGAAGTTTTCCAACTTGTTTAAGTCTATTATCTTCTACTTTTATATTACAGTATTCAGGCAAAGTGTCATTATCAGATAAACTAAGTAGTGATTTTAAAAAAGTAGATTTGCCTGATTGAGGCAATCCTAAAACAGCTATATTCATTAATTTATTTTTTAAGCACTTTAGCTATATTTTCACCAACTACTTTGTCTTCACCAGGATTTAATGCCCAAGGTACAAGTTTGATTGTGTTTTCCTCATGATTTTGTCCATTTCTAGTCCATATTGGAGTGTCTAGATCTTTTAGTTTTTCCACTAATTCTTCAGCAGAGATTCCTACTGTGTTTTCATCAATTTCTAATTTAACACCAAACGGTTGATTCCCGATGATATTATCTATGATTTCTGCGTTTACACCAGGAATGTTTTTTAAAGGTTCAAGCATAACCCTAGACTGCTCTTCAGCTATTGCTAATCTTTCTTCATGATTCATTGTTACCCATTCATGAACTGCAACTGTTACACCTATAATTTCTTGTCTGTCCACTTTCATAGGTCTGCCAATTCCTCTTATTCTTCGACCTTCATATCCGGTGAATGATTGATTAGCAATTTTTTCAATCATCTCTGTTGTTCCTAGAGCTAATCCAACTGATTGTGATGCTCCCATATATTTTGCAGCAATTACTTGCGCATCTGCTCCCATTCGAACATATTTACCTAATATGTCTAGCGGATAAATTTGAGCAGCTGCATCAACTAAAACATAAATGTTATTCTTTTTTGCAATCTCTATAACTTTTTCTAAGCTCAAAGGGTTAGTTTGTATATTATTTCCAACTACAGTTCCCGGAGACAGTTCATTAGCAACCCATAATACTCCTGCAGTATTTTCATTTATTGCACTTTCAAAATCAGATTCGCTTGCTGATAATTCTTCTCCAAATTCAACAAGTTTTGCCCCTGAGACTTCCACACATCTGTCATACCAATATCTTTGACATTTTTGGATTAATATTTCGCCTTTCATTCCAGAAGTGTCGGGTAGTTGTTGAATTAGATTGTCATCGTTTCCGGCCATAAAAGCTGCTCCAGTTAAAGCTAACCCAGCACCAGCTCCAGATGTTACAAAACCAGCTGGAACATTACAATATTCTGCAATTTTCTTGCCTACAACTTCTTGTAGATGTGGTAAATTTACATAAGCAGAATCTGCGCGATCCATAGCCTCTTTAACTATTGGTTTTGGAGTAGACCCTCCCAATAGCGTTACGCTACCAATTGCATTAATTATAGGTTTTGCTCCCATTTCTTTGTATATCTCACCAAAAATATCGCTTGCCATTTTTTTTCTCCAATTATTAACATCTAATTAATCTAAGTAAAAGTGTAGAAAATATTTTAACTAAAACTTAATTTGTATTTAAATACAAATATTTAATATGTTTTAAGTTTTGAATCAAATATTGATATTATTAAGTACTTCTTTAACCGATCTTGATTTATTTAAAGAGTAAAAATGTATCCCAGGGATGTCATTGTTTAACAATTCATTGATTTGCATTGTTGCAAATTCTATTCCAAACTTAGTTGTTTCTTCATCATTGTTTATTGAATTTTCGAGTTTTTTATTTAATGAATCTGGAATAGAAGCACCACATAAATTTGTGAATTTTCTTATTTGCCTTGTACTAGTTATAGGCATTATTGCAGGGATTATTGGAATTGTAATTCCTAATTTTATAGCTTTTTCTCTAAATGAAAAAAAATCACTATTATTGAAAAACAACTGCGTAATGAAAAAATCTGCTCCTTTGGATTGCTTTAATTTTGTAAATTTCAAATCATCATTTTTAGAAATAGATTCAGGGTGAGATTCAGGATAACAGGCAGCTGCAATGCAAAAATCATCAGAATAGTTTTTTATTATTTCAATTAAATCAGTGGCATGATGAATTTCTTTTTTCAGATCATTACTATTATTTGGTATATCACCACGTAGAGCTATAATATTTTCTATATTAGATTTTTTATATGCACTTAACATCTCAATTATTTCACTTTTTGAATGAGTTATGCAGGTTAAATGCGACATTACTTCTGTAATTTCTGATTCTTTTGTTTTTTGAGATATTTCTAAAGTTAATTTTCTCGTACTACCACCTGCGCCGTATGTAAAAGACACAAAATCAGGATTGAATTCAGATAAATCACTTATTGTTTTATTTAAATTTCCTAGATTTGACTCAGTTTTTGGAGGGAAAAATTCAAAGGATAAAGTTTTTTTCTTGTTTATTATATTTATAATTTTCATTTGGTTATGGATTATTATATATAATATTTTTTATATTTTAGGCTTTAAATTTTGCCATGGTTTTTCTTGCTCAATAATTCTTGATGCTTGCAAAATAGACAGTTCATCCTCTTTATCACCTACAATTTGAAGACCAACGGGCATATTATTTTGTGTGAATCCACTTGGTATACTTGCACCAGGGTTGCCACTCCAATTAAATAATGCTGTGTATTGTTTGTAAGCTAAATTCCATGAAGAATAATCCATTTCATTACTTACAAATTTATCTTCTTTTGTCATTTTAACAATATTTAATTTATTATTTTCTATAATATGTTTTTCATTGCATTTGTTAGCGGTAAAACCAACAGTGGGTGTAGCAATCAAGTCATATTTTTTAAATATTGATGATATATAGGATCTTAGCTCATATAGTTTTGTCAGCGCATGTATATATTGCTCGGAACTTATATTTTTGCCTCTTTCTATTGTATTTCTTACATGAGGCATTAATTTAGAAGGGTCTTTTTCAAAAAATATTTTATTGTTTGCATAGTTAAGAGCGATAGAAAGTACTGAATCTAATTCTTCGTACTCATTAAGATCAATTTTAAAATCTAAATCTTCAATTATAGCGCCATTATTTTCGAGTAATTTTAATGCTTTAGCGTTGATATCAATCACCTCTTGATCAGCTATTCTAGTATTTAGATTTTGTGACCACCCAATTTTTTTTCCTTTTACTCCATTATCAATATGTTTCAAATAATCAGGTGATGGTTTTTCAATAGTGTTTGGCTCTGCTTCTATATGAGTCCCTGACATTACTTGAAGTAAAAGGGCACTATCTTTAACAAACCAACTCATAGGACCTACGCAAGAATAATTCACAGGATGCCAACTCATTTTCCCTGAATGCCTCCTAGGAACTCTTCCTTGTGTGCCTTTTATTCCATATATACCTGAAAAAGATGACGGAATTCTAATTGAGCCTCCACCATCTGATCCTTGTCCAAAAGGGTGGACTCCCGAAGCAACTGCAGCTGCTGTACCTCCACTTGACCCCCCGGATGTATGATTTAAATTCCAAGGATTTCTACAATCATCACCTAACTTGTTTTCAGTTCCCCCACTTGCTCCAAATTCAGGAACATTAGTTTTTCCAAGAATAACTCCGTCTTCTTTTTTAATTCTTTCTACATGTAACTGATCAGTTTTAGATATATCGTTTTCTAAGAATAATGAACCTTTGGTAGTTCTATAGCCTTTTACAGCTTCTAAATCTTTAATTGAAGTAGGAACACCACCTAATAATCCGACGGGTTCTTTATTTTGAATTTTTTTATCTACAAGTTTAGCTGATTCTAAAGCCAAATTTTCTGTGACAGTTATGAAAGCATTGGTTTTGTGATTTGTTTCTTCAATTCTTTCTAATGCTAATTTTGTTAATTCTACAGCAGATAATTCTTTTTTACTTATTAATGATTTCAGTTCTATTGCTGATTTATATAACAACTCAAATTTTTTCATATTTTAATTATACACTTCCTTCAAAATTTAATTGCTTCCAAGATTCGTAAACTATTATTGATACAGCATTTGACAAGTTCAAACTTCTGTTATTTGGAACCATGGGTAATTTGAAAATATTTTCTTTTGGTATTGAATTTAAAATTTCTTTGTCTAAACCAACTGATTCACTTCCAAATAATATAGCATCATTTTTTTTGAAATTAATCTTTGTATATAATTTTTCACCTTTTGCCGTAGTTCCTAATATTCGGTTAGGTTTTATGATTTTAATAAAATCATAAAATGAATTATGAATATTTAAGTTGGCAAGATCATGATAATCTAATCCGGCTCTGATTAAATTGCTGTTAGACAAATCAAAACCTAATGGTTTTATTAAATGTAAATAATAACCTGAATTTGCACATAATCTAATTATGTTCCCTGTATTTGGAGGTATTTCAGGTTTGATTAAAACGATATTGATCATAGAATCACTTTTATAAAAGTAACTATAAATAAAAAAAATGTTATTATTGAGGATATACAACCATAAGGTTTGAACATTTTTATTTTCTCCTATAACATGAATTCAATTGAGGTGTAATTATGAATAAAAAATACTTGTTAAAAAATGCTACGATATACGACGGTACTGGGTCAAATCCTTTTAATGGGAATGTTTTGATTGAAAACGGCAAAATTATTGAAGTTGGTGAAATTGAGAATGTTGATGCTGAAATTATAGATATAAAAGGCAAAGCTTTAGCTCCGGGATTTATTGATATGCATTCTCATGATGATATTGCAATGTTTGTTTATCCGGATATGGATTTCAAATTAATGCAAGGAGTGACAACTAATGTTAATGGTAATTGCGGATCGGGGACTATTCCTTATTCATCTGCAGATATAGTAAAATGGTATCCTCAAATGGAAGGAATTCCTGAATGGGAGACTTATGGCGAATATTTAGAATTAGTAAACCAATCTAAAACAAGTATTCATTCAGCATTTTTGGTTGGACATGGTCCTATAAGAAAAGCAACAGTTGGCAACGAACAACGAATGCCTACAGATAAAGAATTTGATTTAATGAAAGCTTGGATTAAAGAAGGCATGGAAGAAGGTGCTGTTGGCTTGTCAACAGGACTGATTTATGAACCTGGAAGATACTCTAACACGGAAGAACTTATTGAGTTAAGTAAAACAATTTCACCTTATGATGGTGTTTATTTTAGTCATATGAGAAATGAAGCAGGACATTTAATAGAATCAGTTAATGAGACTATAAAAATTGGAGAAGAAGCTGGTTGTTCTGTTGAAATATCTCATCACAAAGTTTCAGGAGAAGAAAATTGGGGTAAATCTGTTCAATCTCTTGAAGCAATAGAAGATGCTCAAAATAGGGGATTAAATGTTCACTCTGATCAATACCCTTACAATGCGGGGAGTACTTCTCTTTTTGCTATTGTCCAAAATAATGCTTTTACCACAGGAGATGGCGGAATGGGATCTGCAACAGGAGACAAAGTGTTAATTTCAAGCTCTAGTAAAGACCCTTCTATAGAAGGCAAGACTTTAGGTGACTTATGCGATGAATACGATCTACCTGAACAAGAAGCTGCTCAAAAATTACTATCTAATGACCCTGATATTTTTATTGTAATTGAAGGAATGGTAGAAGATGATATAGCAAGAATATTAGCACATCCTACAACTATGATTGGTTCAGATGGAGTTCCCTTACCTGGAAAGCCTCATCCAAGGTTATACGGATGTTTTCCAAGAGTCCTTGGTAAATATTCCAGAGAAGATGGAGTGATAAGTATGCAAGATGCGATACATAAAATGACAGGATTGTCAGCAATTAAATCAAATCTTAATGATAGGGGTTTTATTAAAAAAGGATTAAATGCTGACATTGTTATATTTGATGAAGGAACAATTATTGATAAAGCAACTTATGATAACCCGCGAGTTTACCCTGATGGAATTATACATGTTTTTATTGATGGAGAATTTGCGGTCAAGAATGGAGAACAAACAGATTTAAGAGCAGGTAAAGTTGCAAAAAGATCTTAATTTAAAATTGTAATTTCTTCTGCTGTTAATTCTAGTCCTTTATTATTTCCCTTTATAGAAATTTGATTTTCAGTTTTCAAATTTGTTTTTTCAGTTGGAATAATTGAATTTACTACAGTGTTGTTATCCATAACAACTTGTACAGTACCTCTTTGTGTTTCAACGAATAGCATATTTCCTTCTATTTTAGATATTGATCCAGTCATCATTCGTGATTGCTTGGACCCACCTATACCTGCAGGAGGGTTATTCATTGGAGTTTTGTCTGTAGACAAAAACCCTGTTCTTACTTTATTTCTTAAATCTTCAGGAACTTCGTCCATGCTCATTTCACCTGACTTTACTTTTGCCAATATTTCTCTTTCATCTTCTGATAACTCAACTCCGGAGGATGATTTAGTATTTTTAGCACTTTCACCGGGTGGATATATTTTCATAAATTCATTACCTCCACTTATTGCCATATCAATTTTACTATTTGCATTATCATTACCATTATAAAAACCAATAGAGTACGAACCTCCGATTACAATAATAATTGAAATTATAAATAATAGTGTTTTCATATTAATTCTCCTTATTGGTACCTCAATGCCTCAACCGGTTGTAATTTAGAAGCGCGTAATGCAGGAAATATACCAAAGAATAAGCCTGTAGCTGCAGAAACTCCGAAAGACAACATTGCTATCCCTAGAGTAAATTCTGTTCTAAATGTCTCAGCATCATCACCAAATTGAATCTGTCCTATAAAATATAAAGTAAGCCAACCTAAAAATATTCCCACCATACCACCTATAGTACTCAATACTATAGATTCCGATACAAATTGAAGGAGAATATCTTTTCTTTTTGCACCCATACTTTTTCGAATTCCAATTTCTCTTGTTCTTTCTGTTACGGAAACTAACATAATATTCATAACACCTATACCTCCCACCAACAACGAGATCCCAGCAATTGCGCCTAAAAAGATAGTGATTCCTTGTGTTACTGTTTTAAAAGTATCAAGCACGTCTTGTTGGTTTATTATTTCAAAATCATCTTCTTCATCTGATGCTATTTTGTGATTAAATCTGAGAATACTAGTTGCTTCAAGTAAAGCTTTGTTAACTAGATCAGAATTGGCTGCTTCAACAACAATTGATGCAAGGGCAACAGTGCCGGGAGTATTGTTTGAAGTTGAAAGTCTATAGTGAGCTGTAGTAACTGGAATGAATGCTCTGTCATCCATACTTACTCCACCGAAACCTCCTCCTTTTTCATCTAATACTCCTATAACTTGCATACTTCGACCATTTATCCTAACAAATTGTCCCACTGGATTTCTATTTCCTAGTAACTCATTAGCAGTATTTATTCCTAGAACAACTACTTCTGACATATTTTCTACATGTAAATCAGAAATAAATGAACCATGCTTTATTTCTAGATTTCTTACTGATTTATAATTTTGTGTGATGCCATATACCTGTGTATATTTCCAATTGTTACTAAAATTTATTTTGCCCATTTGAACTAATTCTGGGGTTACAGATTTTATTGCACTATTTTCACGTTTTTCAGAAAGTATTTCAGCATCTTTAAGAGATATTACGGAAGGCGTACCTGATTTCGAATCTCTTGATGGAGTGATATAGATTAAATTTGATCCTAGAGATTCGATAGTATCAGTTACTGATTTTTCAAAACCTTTACCCATTCCCATTAGTGATATAACTGACAAAATACCAATTACAATCCCGAGTAAAGTCAATCCTGAACGTAATTTGTTTGTACTTAGAGAATTTAGAGCTGTTTTTAAAATTGCAAATATACTCATTTATTTCTCTCATCACTTATAATTTCACCATCTCTGAAAGATATTATTCTTTTGGTTTGTTTAGCAATATCCGGTTCATGAGTAACTATCAAAACAGTAATTTTTGATTCAATATTTAAACTTGTTAAGATTTGCATTATTTCTGATCCCGTTTTTGTATCAAGTGCACCAGTAGGTTCATCTGCTAAAACTATTCGGGGATTTTTTACTAGCGCTCTTGCGATTGAAACTCTTTGTTGCTCTCCTCCTGACATTTCAACAGGTTTGTGCTTCATTCTATCTTTTAACCCAACTTTTTCCAAAGCAATTTCCGCTTTATTTTTTATATCCTTATTGCTTATGTACGATAGCCCCATCATGACGTTCTCAATTGCGCTAATTCTTGGAAGAAGATTATAAGTTTGAAAAATAAATCCAACTTTTTCTCCTCTGATTTCTGCAAGTTTATTATCGCTTAGTTTTCCTACATCAATATCGTCAAGTAAATATTCCCCCGATGAAGGGACATCTAAGCATCCAAGTATATTCATCATAGTAGACTTTCCAGAGCCTGAAGGTCCCATTATAGAAGCAAACTCACCTTGATTAATATTAAGGTTAACTGATTTAACGGCGTTAACTTCTATACCAGAAAGCTGATAAGTTTTAGATACATTTAATAGCTCTATCATTTATCTTTTCTGCCTTGAATTATTAGATTTTGGTTCGGCTGAAGGAGGACCACCTCTGATATCTGTCGTTGGAATATCTGGTACTTCCATGACAATCATGTCAGTTTCATTAATTCCTGACATGACTTCTACCCAATTTGAATCAGAATCGCCTATTTCTATAGCTTTTTCTGTTACTTGACCATTAACTATTACTTTGACGGTAGGAAAGTCAAATGTACCATACAAACTTTGTATTGGAATTAAGTTTATTCCATATTTTGCCTTGGTTATCACTCTTGCTGTGGCGCTTAATCCGTCTTTAAGAGCTGCATCATTCGGAATACTTACATCAATCTTTGCTGAAAATGTAGTCACTCCTCCAGAAGAATTGCTTGAAGATCCTATAGATTTTAGGGTTCCATCTAACTCTGTATCACGTAATGCATCTGTTTGTATTTTAGCTGCTAGGCCACTAGATAAATATAGAATGTCAACCTCATCAACGTCTCCATTAAATTCTAAGGTGTTAGGATTTGCTATATTCATTATATTTTGAGCAGAAGTAATTGTGTCGCCTTCATTTTTGTTTATTGCTGTTATAATCCCATCATAAGGCGCGTATATTTTTGCGCCTCTTAGAATGTTTTCTGCATTTTTGTAAAGAGCTTCAGTATTTTTTAACTCAGATTCTCTAAGATTAACAATTTCCTGAAATTTTGTTACATTCAGTTCTAAAATAGAAATATCTAATATAGACGGATTTTTCAAATCTTTAAGTTCATCTTCTAATTTTTTTAATGATTCTTTATTTACCAATAGTTGATCATTGAGTTGTTTTTCTTTATCAGTTTGAGATCTTGAAAGAATTTCTTCATACGTTTGTTTAGCAGTTCTGTACAACGAAAGTTTATTTGTGTAAGTACTTTGTGCTGCGTCTATAGCTTTATTTTTTTCTAATATTTTCTCATTATATTTCTTGATAGCTTTTTCATAGTCTTCCCATTTGTCGGTCAAACTTTTATCAATACAAGTTTTATCTATAGAAGAATTACCTATTGTTGTAGTTGGCAACACAGAAGTATTCTTACAATCTATCCAAATATCTGAAGATGAGTCTTCTTTTCCAATAGTAGAAGGGCTAAGATGCAACCATCCGTAGATTGTTAATTCATCAAGTTGTGTATTTTTGTCATCTATAGGCCTTAGATAAATATCACGTTTTATTGTGGATTCACTAAATATTTTGTGAAGATCCATTTTCCAGTCTTTAAGAATATCAGTATGTTTTTTTAGGAATTGTTCACTGCTTTCTAATCCAAACCACTTGTTTAGTTCTTTAAAATAAATTTCTTTTTTCACACTGATATCGTCTTCAAATGGAGTTATATTAGTATCCCATTGAGATTTAGTTATATCTAATGTTTTAGATGCATTGTTTTTTGTAAATACCGCAACATCATAACTTGATTTAGCGTTGTCTAAATCAACTTGCTTTCCTGATTTTAAGTAAAAAGACAGATCGAATTCAGATTTTGAAATACTTATTTTAGCGTCAGAAATTGCTTTCTCTTTATTTGCAATCAAGACTGAATCTCCTTCTTTAGATGTGTTAAGGGTTTCTTTTGCATCTCTTAAATTAGATTCACTGACTTTGAGGGCATATTTAGCAGTTGCGACATCAGATTTAGCTTTAGCTACATTTTTTGCTAATTCAGTTAATTTGATATCATCTAATTCGGCAAGAACGCTACCTGAAGAAACATATTCGTTCTCTTCTACGAGTATTTTGGCTATCTTACCTGGGCTAAGAAATTTAAGATCATCTTTTTCAGAAAATTTTATTTGACCTGTTATAGTGACATCAGATACCAAGTCACCTTTTTGCATCGTAATTATTTGCTCAGTATCGGTTACTACGGTATTATCGGTTCCAATATAATTTTTGAACATAAAAACAGACAATAGAGTTCCCAAAATAAATAAAATAGAAAATGAACTATATTTACCAATTCGTCCAAGTTTTAATAATTGATTAAGTTTTAGAAGTCCAAGAGTTTTTTTTAGTACATTTAATATTTTCATTTTCTAATCTCTATAATTTATTTATTAAACTAATTATAGAACAGATTGAGTTTAACTTGCTTTGTTAAATTTTCGTAAATTAATTTTCATGTTCTTTTTTTTAAGTTTAGGATTTGAATAATCTACCCATCCACACATTATGCAAGTTGGCTCAAAACTGTCCATTGATACAATTGAACTACATTTTGGACACTTATTTGAATGGATTGATGTACCAGTGTTTTTCTTATTGTTCATGATGTACCTCTTATATAATTATTAACTAGACCTTATACTAGTATTGTTAAGAAATATTGAAGAATAAATGGCAGAAAATCTAATACTTGACTTACACCAAGTAAGGCATGAAGAAGCAGAAATACTTGTTGATCGATTCATAAATGAAAATTGGGGTAAAAATCTTTATTTTCAAATTATTACTGGTAATTCAGAAATAATGAAAAATATTGTTATCGAAAAATTGGATTTGTATGAATTGGAATTTTCTGTTGGAGAAAAGTGGAATCCAACTAATTCAGGTTATATCACAGTACTTATTTGATGTTCTTATCAAGAAATTCTATTGTTCTTAAGTATGATAAATCGGCAGCTTCTTTATTATAGATTTCAGATCTTTCATCGTTGAAAAATGCGTGTTCTGTTCCTGGATAGATATGAAATTGGAAATCTTTTTTGTTTTTACTAAATTCTAATTCTAATTCTTCTAATGAATCAGTAGCTTTATCATGTTCTGCGTAATGCCCTAACACAGGACAATTAGTTTTACTCCAGTCAGGTGAGGAATTTACTAAAACTCCATAGTAGGGTACCGATGCATCAATGACATTTTGAGTGGCCATATATAGCGCCAATCCACCACCCATGCAGAAACCTATACAACCTGTTTTGTCATTGGAGACGTAATTTTCTTTTATATATAGAATACCTTTTTTTATTTTATCTGAAGCTTCATCTATTTTTAATTCCATCATTAATTTTTGTGCTTCATTTGGTTCCGTAGCAGTTTTTCCATCATACAAATCAGGAGCTAATACTACGTATCCCTCTTTTGCATATCTGTCTGCAACTTCTTTTATATGTCCTACTAAACCCCACCATTCTTGTAATATGATTAATCCTGGTCCAGATCCTGTGTCAGGCAATGATAGATAGCCTTGCAAGCTGTTTGAATTTCCATATGATACTATTTTGCCATTTATCATTTTTGACCTATTTATCTTGAATAAGTATTACTTTGGTACCTGCTATCATATCATGAATGCATCTTCTGTCTGTTCTAAATATAAAAAGAATATCAACTAACCTGATTATTACTCCAACTACGGGGAACAAGCCAATGAGACCAATAATCCATTCTCTTAAAATTACGTTAGTTAAAAAACCACAAGGATTTCCATCTTTATCAATAATAATAATATTCATAAATCTTTTACCAAGAGTTTGAGATATGGTAGCTAAAAGATAATATTGATAAATCATGAAAGACAATCCAGCTACAACAGCACCTATTATTGCTTTTCCTCCACCAACAGTAATAGCGATTATAGTACCAACTATAACTACAGCTAATACTCCTAATAAGCCATCAACAAGCCTTGCTAGAAGTCTTTTTGTTCTACTGGCTAAAATATAATCATATGGTTGACTTGGTGGTTCAACTGATTCTTCAAAAAGCTGTTCTGAATTTATTTTGAATAAATCAATACCACAATTATTGCAAAATTTATCAGTATTTTTGTACTCTACACCACATTCTTTGCAAAACTTTGATTCTTCCATATTGAGATTAATTAGTTGATTTTTTTAATAGTTCAAGTGTTTTTGCTAACAAGTAATCAGTAGGAGGTCTATCTGACGCGGAACTGCCAATGTGAGACCATAATATTTTTTTGTTTTTATCTACTACAAATGCAGCAGGTGCAGCAACACTATCACCTAAAACATTAAATACGCCCCATTCCTGCGAAATAGTAAAAGTATTGTCAGATATCATACTGAACTTAGCATCAACATCATTTCTCATCGCATCAGTATTTTCCACATCATCAGTACTTACTGTAATAATATCAATTCCAAAGCGTTTGAATAAATTATGATTTTGTGACAACTCACCTAGTTGTGCTCTACAAATACCTCAGAAATAACCTCTGTAAAAAACAATTATTACAGATTGGTAATTTGCAAGAGATTGATCTATTGCATTATTTAGAGATGGGTCTAATGAAATCGACTGAGTTAAATCATCAGAGCTGTTATCATTTATATTTTCACTGCTTGAACAACTAATGATAGTTAGAACACTAATTGAAAACAAAAGAATAAATGATAATTTTATAACTCGAGTTAAATTTTTAATCATAATTAGGCTAATGTAAATCTTTATATTTAAAAGTAATAAAACTTATTGTGATAAATATTATACATAATAATGACATTATAAATACATCAAAGAAATCCATTCCATTTACAATAGGATTTGAATTTTTATAATAATGAAACACTGAAAAATATTTCATGTTTTTTGTTGCATCAATCAACGGGCTGATTGCATTCATAAAATGCGATAATATAGCTATTGCTGCACTGATTGATAAAGTTTTGTTTTTATTGCCTGTGATAGATCCTATAAGTAAGGATAAGCTGCCAAACACTAAACTTAATAATGCTAGATGTATGATTGTACCGAGTAACTTCAATCCTTCAAGGTCTAAAGAGAATATATACGAAAAAATCATGAAAGATATAAATATGAATAAACTTACAGAAAATATTTTAGTGAGCATAACAAGAATATTTTGTATCAAATAATTGTTTCTAGAAATTGAGCTAGACATAATTATCTCAATTGTTTTGTTATTTAATTCTCCCGCTATGATACCAGTGCCACTATTTATTCCAATTATTATTAACATTATTGGACCAAAAACTCCAAATATTTCTAAATTTAAAAAACCAGCGAATGTGGACATGTCTAATCCATTTTCAGCTCCCAAGAGATTTAACAATTCCTTTGGAAAGCTATCAATTAAATCATTAAATGATTCAAGATTTTCTGAAAATGAATTATAAGCGAAAGAAAGATAAAAACTTAATGTTAATAACCCTATTAACCAATATGTTAAATTTGTTCTCAAATCCCTTAAGTTTTTTAGGTATACATTTTTAAACATAGTTAAATTATTTAATAATAAGTAAGAAAAATTTCTTCTAAATCTGATTCTAACACTCTGATATTTATGACAGTAAATTTTGAAATGGTTTTGATCATGTCATCTACATTCCCTTTTATTGAAAATGTACAATTTTTATCTTTGATTTTTAAATTTGATATACCTTTTATTTTGGTTAATTTACTTTTTAGTGGTTTTTGATCAAAAGTAATTTCATACTTTTTTATAGATTTATTTTTTAGTTCAGCAATATTTTCTGAAGCAATTAATTCTCCGTCTTTTATAACTCCAACTTTTTCACATAAATCTTCAATTTCATTTAATATGTGAGATGATAAAAGAATACTACATCCTAATTTATTATGCTCTTTGATTATATTTTGAAATTCATGTTGTTTCAGAGGATCTAGTCCTGTTGTAGGTTCATCTAATATAGCAATCATTGGATTATTCATAAATGTTTGAATGATTCCTATTTTCTGTTTATTGCCTTTGGATAATTCATTTATTTTTTTATTAAGGTCAAGATCAAGTTGTTCTGCAAGTTTTTGTATGTTGTTTTGTTTAGCATTTCTTAGATTGCTTATATATGACAAGTATTGATTCCCATTCAAATTAGAATACATTTCATACTCACCAGGCAAATAACTTATATTGGCTTTTTCATTTTGAGACAAATTATCTTTCCCGAAAATTTTAGTGCTTCCCGAATCTGGTGAAATCAAATTTAACATGGATCTTATTGTTGTTGTTTTCCCTGCACCATTAGGCCCCATTAATCCGTATATTTCACCTTGATTAATATCAAAAGAAATTTTATTTATACCTTTGTTTTTACCATAAAATTTTGTAAGATTCGTGACCTCAACAATTTTTTTGTTTTTAAGATTTGAATTCATAGGCAGACATGCATTAAAATTGTTTTGATAATAACATAATGATTATACGGTGTACACATGAACAAAATTAATTTAGCATTTATTGGTTGTGGCGCTATTTGTACACAGATTATTCAGTATTTAAATGAAAATTTACCAAATAAATTTGATATAAAAATAATTATTGATAACAATATTAATCGCACAAAAAAGAAATGTGAAAATTGGAATATTAAACCTGTAATTTCAGATCAATTTGCTGATTATTTAGTACAAAATGATATAGATTTAGTTATAGAATCTGCATCCGTAAATTCAGTAAAAAATTATGCAATAGAAATATTGAGTAAATCAGACCTTTTAATTGCTTCAGTAGGAGCATTGTCAGATGAGAAGTTTTATTCTAAATTATTATCTCAATCAGTCGAATATAATAATAAATTGATTATTCCACATGGGGCTATAGGAGGCCTTGACGCAATAGGAGCAGTAAAAAATTCGATTTCATTTATCAAAATCACAACAACTAAATCACCTGAAAGCCTCATTGGATCGGAGGGTTTTAAAAAATATGAAAATCACAAATTTGAAAACAAAAAACTAATTTTTAAAGGATCTGCAAAAGAGGCTATATCTTTGTTTCCTAAAAATTTAAATGTTGCTGTAACTTTAAGCTTATATGGAGTTGGAACTCAAGATACTAATGTGGAATTGATCGTTGATCCTGATATTAAAACTAATAAACACACAATATATCTCGAAGGTGATTTTGGTACAATGAACTTTGATTTCTCTCTTAACCAATCTTTAACAAACCCAAAAACAAGTGCACTGGCAGCTTTATCTATAATTAAATCTTTAGAGGATTACAAATGAATTTTATTGTGAAATATGTAAAAGGTGAACTCAAACTAAAATTTTCATTTCTTATATTTGTTGTTGGAATTATTATTACTGAATTTATTAATCAAACTTTAGTTTCGTCTCTTGGTTTAAGTTTTTTTAAATGGATCGCATTTGGTTTTGTGTTTTGGCTCATACTAGGAAGTTATAAATCAACCCAAATATTCATAAATGCAAATAGGGGACCAATAAAAAAACGATTACACGCTCTTGCATTTAAAAGTTTTATTATGGTTTATGCAGTTTTCTATTATCTAATTTTTTTTAGAAGCTAATCTTTATTTCTTCTTACTACTGCCTGACCCACAATCCTATTATTCTTCCTAGAAGAATCGGTATGCATTATTGGAGAACCGTATAATTCCCAACCCTTATTCAAAAATTCTGTAACTCTATCACAAAATTCACTATTATCTTCTCCTGTAAGGAGTTTGTATTCTGCTATTTCATTCATATCTAACTCCTTATTAGTCTAATTTTAAAAATGAACTAAAATCAGGTGATGGTGATTTTATTTCGACAAATACTGTATCTTCTATGGCTTTGATCATATGTTTTTGTCCTATAGGATTAACCCATGTGTCACCTGGTCCTAATATTGATGATTTACCATCTCCTATCACGTCTAATTTTCCTGAAATAATTACACCCAAGGATTCATGCTCATGAGTATGTAAAGGAGTTTCTGAACCTGAAGTTAATTTCATTTTGATAGCGCTCATATTCTGAGCTTCTTCTTGAATTTTCAGATATAGATCACCTGAAATATCATTCCCTTCTAAATTAGTTAATTTTTTGTATTCACTCATTTTTTTATCCTTTTAATGCCGAAGGTGAGATTCGAACTCACACAGGGTTTACCCCTACTGGTTTTTGAGACCAGCGTGTCTACCGTTCCACCACTTCGGCTTGTAATATTGAGTTAGATTATAACTAATATTTAATCAAAATAATATTAAATGTTGATTTTATTCAAAATAGTTTCAACACCTTTGTCGATCAGTATTTCCAGGTTCTCGTTTAACACATCACCATCTGAATTTATTTTTTTATTTACTGAAGATACTAAAATTTTTGGTTGACTTAACACATTCATTCCTAAACCAAATAATAATTGGTTAAGATTTGTGTATCCTAATAATGTACCAGACATTCCTGGAGTACATCCTATTACCAAAGCGTTTTTACCACTTAAAACTTGAGGAGCTCTAGATAACCAGTCAACCACATTTTTCATCACACCCGAATAAGAACTATTATAAGCAGGTGATGAAAATATTACCAAATCTGAATTTTTTACTTTTTCTTTAGCATCTAATATATCAGGAGGTGTTGCAACAGATTCAATGTCAGCATTAAACAATGGAAATTTTGATATGTTAATTATTTCGGTATCAATATTTTTAGTTTTTGATAATTTATTTAAAACAATTTTTAAAAGAATGTGATTCCAAGAGTTTTTTCTTAAACTTCCACAGATTCCAGATATTTTCATGATTGTATCCTGTTAGTAATGTATTTAGAGTAAAGTTATTATCAATTAATAACAAATATATTATGTCACAAATTTACTACCCTGAACGCGGAAAATGGAATAGAAAAAACCCCGAATCAATTCAAATTAATAATAATTTATTATTAGAGGCTATCGAATATTCAAAAGACAATGAAAATAAATTGTCTATTGAAAATATGCAAATGTTTACAAGAACTGCCTCGGATACAAAAGAACCTCACGATGAAGTGCTTGGACCAGTAAAAGAGAGAGGCCCTTTCTCTGGACTTATAATCAAAGATGGGTATATTATCTCTGAATGGGGAGATGTAGATAGAGTTGATATGACTTTTAGTGTGACCAAAACTTTTTTATCGACTACAGTTGGCTTAGCTTATGATGAAGGATTGATTTCAAATTTGGACGAAAAAGTTTACACCAGAATAAAAGATAATGAACATTTTAAAGATCCTCATAACCAATCAATCACTTGGGATCATTTATTAAGACAAACCAGTGAATGGAGAGGAGTTTTATGGGACAAACCCGATTGGGCTGACAGGCCTCCTACCGGAGTTCCTTTTGATGAACTCGGTAATCAAAAATACTCAAAACCTGGAACTAAATATAAATACAATGATGTCAGAGTAAACTTACTGGCTTTATTAGCTGCAAATGTTTGGCAAGAATCTTTACCCAAAATTTTAAAGAACAAAGTTATGGATCCTATTGGGGCTTCAGATGAATGGAGATGGCATGGTTATGAAAATTCTTGGGTAGATATAAATGGGAAAAAAATTCAATCAGTTAGCGGAGGTGGTCATTGGGGAGGTGGCATGTTTATTAGTGCACTCGATCAGGCAAGATTTGGATATCTGTTTTTAAGAAATGGAGTTTGGAGAAATAATAGAATTATTTCTGAAGATTGGATCAAAAAAGCTTCATCTCCTGGAAATCTAAATCACTCTTACGGATTTATGAATTGGTTTCTGAATTCTAACGAAGAAGGTACAGAAAAGAAAATTAAAACCGCACCTAAAAGCGCTGTATATTTTAGCGGTTTAGGCTCTAATATAATTTACATTGATTGGGAAAATGATTTGGTTGTTGTAGTGAGATGGATAAAATCTGATGCATTACCAAAATTTATTGATTTAATTTTGAAAGCAATCAAATAAGTCAATTAATTATAAGTTCTGAGAGTCTTTTGTCATCTCTTCCATATAAATAACTTTGTGCTAAGTCGATGTTAGTTGCACTTTTTACGTTGCCATTACCCAATGCCAATTTAAACCATTCTAAAGATTTTTTAACATCAGGTTTAAATCCTTTGTATGTTTCATCACCGTCTCCAACATAATACAGAACACCTATGTTATTTTGTGCTTTATTATTGTCTTGATCTGCTGATAAAGAGTACCATTCAAGAGCTTTAAAGTAATCTTTCTCTACTGGGCTTTTTACAAAAGACCCATTTCCAAAATGATAAAATTTACCTATATAAAATTGTGAATTAGAGTTTCCAAGTTCTGCTGATTTAATAAATTTTGAGTATGAAATTCCAAAATCCTGTGTTACCCCGAGTCCGTTATAGTAGAATAATCCTAATTGATATATAGAATTTAGATCTCCCAAAATTTCTCCTTTGGTAAACCATTTGTGAGCATTTACATAATCTTTGTTTTCAATGGCATTATTAGCAAGATGAGTAATGGACCATATTTCTCCGGATTCAGCTGTTTCAACAAATAATTCGTTAGCCTTTGATGTGTTTTGTTTTATTCCGTGTCCGTGTAAGTACATAAGACCCATTATTCTTTTACCAAAAACATTATTTTTATTTGATAGTTCAGCGCATTTTAATAATGCATCGTTATAATCTCCTGAATTATAACTGTCGCCACATTCATCTTTGAGTTTTTTTAAATTCAATTCAGCTTCAGCTTTAGCTTTGGCATCAGCTTCAGCCTGGAGTTTAGCTTTAGCATCGGCTTCTGATTTAGATTTAGCAATTTTATATGCTTCAGCTTCAGCCTCAGCTTTAGCCACGGCTTCAGCTTCAGCCTCAGCTTTAGCCACGGCTTCGGCTTCCGATTTAGATTTAGATTTGGCCTCATCTTCTGCTTTTGCTTTTGTAAGCATTGAATCACTAATTGGAGGTGTGGGAGGTAAGGGGATTATTTTTTTAGTATCAATTGGAAGTTGAGGGGGTGTATTATTTTCTTTTTCTATTTTGCTTTTAGATAATTCAATAATAATTATTTCAGCAGCTTTTAGATTTTCATTGGCTTTTTTTAATTCGTTTTGGAGATTTGAATTTTCTTTCAAATACGCATTTATATTTTGTTTATAACTATCGATTTCTGCTTGAAGTAGAGAAATTTCTTTTTGCATTTCAGTTGATACAACAGTAGTATCTGTTTCTGGCAATGTTTCACCATTTGAACAGTTAATTAAACAAAATGAAACAAAGAAAATATTAATTAAAGTTTTTTTTAAATTAATCATTTATACTGAAAATTGGTTACTTATGTATACCATTATATAAAAAATAAAAGGTACTTGTTATGAAAAGATATAGTGTAGCAGTTTTAGCACCTAAAGGTTATGAAGAGACAGAACGCGGAAAAGATCTGATTTATTTTGCTTCGAAAGAACACGATGTAGATTTAATATTTGTAGATGGAGAATCATCTTTGGATAAAATAATTGAAGAATGTACAAATGTTAAATCAATAATTACACAAGGTGTCTATAAATATATAACAGAGTTAGCAAAAAATTTGGATTCTTTAAAATTAATTCAAACGCCTAGTGCAGGAACTGACTGGCTAGAAAAGTCAAAACTTTATGAATTGGGCGTTTCTGTCAGTAATAATGGCGGTGGTAATGCTGTTGCTGTTGCAGAGCATGCAATTGCATTGATGTTCTCTGTATATAGAAAACTTGATTTACAAATATCAAATGTAAAAAGTGGAAATTATCAGGATTTTGCAGTTCCGGACCTTATGGATGATATTAAATTTACTAAAAACCCTTCCTCGACTTATACACCTGGAAGTTGGAATAGAAAAGAATATCATACTTTAGTGGGTAAAAAAATTGGAATAATTGGATTAGGAAGAATAGGCTCAAGAGTCGCTAAAAGATTGTTTGGTTGGGAGTGTGAATTGATATACCATGATGTGGCAACATTCCCTGATTCATATATAAAAGAAACCAATGCAAAACAGGTTAGCTTGGATGAATTATTATCAACTAGTGATATTGTCACTCTACATGTCCCATTAGAAAAAACGACCAGACATATGATTTCAACTGATGAATTAAAGATGATGAAATCTAATGCAATATTAATTAATACTAGCAGAGGATCAGTGGTTGATGAACAGGCATTGATAGAGGCTTTGAATCAAAAAATCATTTTTGGAGCAGGATTAGATGTTACTGAAGTAGAACCTATAGAAATGGATAATCCATTACTGCATCTTGAAAATGTTATACTTACTCCTCATTTTGCAACTCGGGCTTATGAATCAGAAATTAATATTGCTAGTTTTGCTGTTAAAAATGCATCTAAAGTAGCTAGAGGAGATAAACCTGACTCTGTTGTACCACCTGTGTAAAAGTTAGATTTTTAATTTTTAGGTTGTCCAATAATTTTTAATGCTAACTTTCTTGCCAAAGGTCCTATAAATACGGCTAATGGAGTGGCAATTAACCACGCAATCCCCCAGGCTTTCATCCATCTAATAAGAAAATCACTATCAACTCCTGTATTTACTCCAGTAATTATGCCAGACATAAAAAACGACATTCCTGTACCAATTATTATTCCGGTTGTGATTTGTAATAACATTATTTTAGGTAATTTGATTGTTGGTTTATAATAACATTATAAAACATTAACTTAGGAGTTTAAAATGAGTGCTTTGGATAAATTAAATCATAAATTAAATCAGATTAGTGAATCACAAGATTTTGATGTTAAATGGTTTTTTAAAGATTTGTCTACAGGGCAATCATTAAATAGAAACGGAGATGAGATAGGCCCATCTGCTAGCACAAGAAAAATCTCAATTTTAATGGCTGCTATGAAAGCTGTAAACGAAGGTAAAATCGGATTGTTAGACGAAATTGTTCCCGATGAAAAATATTGGGGTACTAACTCAGGTTGTTTTCAACATTTTTTACCTGGATTTAAAGTTAAATTTCAAGATTTATTAACTATGATGATCATTGTTTCTGATAACGTATCTACGGGAACTGTTACAGAAATATTAACTTTAGATTATATTAATGATTTTTGTAAAAATATTGGAATGTCAGGTACTGATCATCGTGTAGGATTTCCTACAGGATCAGATCTGACTTCTGATTTAAACAAAGTTAATTCTACTACCCCAAATGATGTTGGATTGTTATTAGAAATTATCCACCAGAGCGTTTCTGATGAAAATGCAGCAAGTAAATTAGGGTCTACTACTGAATTGTGTAAGATTGCTATGGAAATCCTTTTAGCGCAAAAATTAAATAATAGACTACCATTAAAATTAGCTTCTCCCTCTGCTGCTGGCCCTAAAGATAACGACGTTAAAGTTGCTCACAAAACAGGTAGTTATCAAACTGGATATTCTGATTCAGGAATAATTTATCCTTCTAATCATGCAGGTGTAATATTGTGTGCATATACTGATAATGTCCCGCAATATTTAAACAATGGAGATGCCGGGATTTATTCTGCAAATAATGCTATGGGATCTTTAGCATTAGAATGTTATAAATATACTCAAAATTAATTGGGTTTAACAAATGATTAATTTGAAAATTTTATGCTCAGGAACTCCCACTCCCTCTGAAATACGATGGGGTTCAGCATATGCTTTACAAATCGGTAATGAATGGTTTATGTTTGATTGTGGCCCGGCTGCAACCTATAAATTAACAAAAGCAGGGATCAGCCCGTTAGATGTTACTAATCTCTTTTTTACTCATCATCATTCAGATCACGATGCTGATTATGCATGTTTTCTTTTGATGAGATTTGATCAATCTATTGGTAAAGAAAAGATATTAAATGTTTACGGCCCTCCCCCAACAGAGCAATTGACTAAAAGATTGGTTGGAGAAGAAATCGGTGCTTATTGGCATGATTACATAGCAAGAACTAACCACCCATTAAGTTTATGGGCTTATCAAGATAGAGGTGGCGAGTTACCAAGAGAGATTCCTCATATCAATTCTAATGATATCGAACCAGGATTTGTCCTTAATGGAGAAAACTGGAAAATATCTTGTAAAAGAGTTGAACATGTTCAACCATATTTAGATTCGTTAGCCTACAGAGTAGACATGAAAAATCAGAGTATAGTTTTTTCAGGCGATACCAGACCTTGCGAAGCTTTGGTAAACATATCTGCAAATGCAGACGCTTTAGTTATGGAATGCGCAAGACTTGATAGAGAAATGAAAGGGAATGCAACGGCACAATCTGAAAGTAGCGCATTAGATGCTGGTAAAGTTGCTAAAGAAGCAAACGTTAAGAATTTGATTTTAACTCATCAAGTTCATTACTTAGATGAATATAAGGATGAAGTTATTAATGAAGTTAAGTCAAATTTTAAAGGTAATATAATTTGGGCAGATGAATTGATGACAATTAAGATTTGATTTTACTGTCTTTCAGATAACCAAATTCCAAATAAAACTAAAACTAAGCTTATTCCATGAAATATTTCAAAACTTTGATTTAGTAGTATAACAGCAAGTACAGAACTGAAGATAGGAACTATGTTTGTATAAATCCCAGCTTTCCCAGGACCAGCTATATCTACTGCCCTAAGGTAGAAAATTTGAGCAAGTGACGAAGGGAAAATCGCTACCAAAATAGTTATAATCAATCCATTGATTGAGGGATAATTTATGCCATTAAGTAAATAATCTATTATAAACAAGGGTAAAGCTAAGAAATTTGCAATAACAGACATTAGAGTAAAGAATGCTATTCCAGGAATTTGTAACCTTGTTTTCAAGGATAGAGTGTAATAAGAGTACATCAAACAAGCAACTAGCATTATTAAATCACCTCTGTTTAATTGCAAAGTCATAAGTAATTCTATGTCACCATTAGTTGTAATTATCGTCACTCCTATAATGGAGATGATTACACCTAATCCTTGAAGAGCAGTTATTGATGTTTTATAAAAAAAATACGCACCTAATAGAACGTATACAGGAACTGAAGATTGAATAATTCCCAAATTTATAGCATTAGTATATTGTGATGCAGTATAAAACAGTACGTTGAATCCAGTAAATCCCATCAATGCCATGAAAATAATTTTATTAATTTCGGGTTTAATTATTTGCCAATTAGTTTTTACATCCTTTCCAAATAAAAACCACATTACAGAGCTGACTAGTATCCATCTCAAAGGTACGATTTGAAGAGGAGATATTTCACCAACAGCAAGCTGTCCAAAAATAGTATTAAATGCCCAAAATAATGTTGTGAATATTAACAGTGCAGAAGGAGTATTGTAAAATTTATTTAAAATACTCATGTTTGATTTATTATTAAACTACTAAATAATAAATCAAACAATTCAGAATTTAATTCCCATTCTTGTTTTGGGCTATTTATTGAAAAAATTATTATATTGCTATTATTGTGCGTCATGATAACTGTTTTTTGCATATTACCTTCATTATCTTCTGCTTCTATAATATAGCCATTGTATTCACTTAATACTGATTTTGATAGCAACTTAAGATTAGAAGATTTAATAAAATATGATGTGAAATCAACTATTCTAGTTGCAAGGGTCTCAGATATGTTAAATACAAA
Source organism: uncultured Chloroflexota bacterium (assembly GCA_913045935.1). GTDB lineage: Bacteria > Chloroflexota > Dehalococcoidia > Lucifugimonadales. Next base: position 88,191 of record CAJWSY010000002.1, read on the forward strand.
CTGAGAATTTGTACCTTTCATCATTACTGACTTTTCAGATTTACTAATTACTGTCCATTTGTTTGAATATCTGAATTTATACTTACCAATTTCAATTGAAGAATCCATCCTTCTTGCTTCATTTTGAAATTTTTGGGATTTTTCATTAGTCAGTCGTTTGTCGTTTTGTATTTTTTGTTCTGCATCTTTAATTGCGTTGTTTAATGCAATTGATTCCGCCTCTTCTAATTCCTTGGATTTGATTTGGTAGGGGCTAAGTGCGATTTGGATATTTGTATTAGTACTAGTTTCGTAATTATTTATAGAATCTGTTTGATTCTCATTTGTATTATTATTACTACATCCTATTAAACATAAAAATATAGTTAATATAAGAAATAAATTTTTCATATTTTCATTCTATCCATATTAATGTTAGTTGTGTATAGTTATATCCAATTAATTTTTTTTACTTATGAATGATTTTGATGTAATAATTATTGGTGCTGGAATAGCAGGAAATTCTGCAGCTTTTCATTTGTCTGAAAAATCAGATTTAAGAATTATGATTATTGAAAAAAATGACATTTCCTCAGGTGCTTCGGGATTAAATGCTGGTCATATTTCTTCTACTGGTTTAGGTGATGACCCAAATTTGCAAGCATATTTAACTCATGGTAGTTTGGAAATATTCAAGTCATTTCAAATTGACAGAGGATATGATATTGAATTCAGGCAATCTGGATCAATTGCAGCAATACAATCTGAAGAACAATATGATTATGCATTGAAAGAAGTTTTGGAATTACGATCAAAAGGGAAATATGCCGAAATAATCTCAACTAAAGAAGCAAAGTCAATCGAACCTGAAATTAGTGACAAAATGCATGGTTACATATATTATCCTTTAAGAGGACAGGCTGATCCAATAAAAGCAACTACAGCATTTGCTCTTGAGGCTCAAAATTTAGGTACATACATTAAAGTAAATGAATCAGTCAATGAAGTATCTTCGAAGTCTGATGGTACTTTTGTAATTAAAACTAATGAAGATTTATATACATGTAATAAATTGGTAATTGCTACAGGAGCTTGGACTAATAATTTATTTAAATCATTAGATTTAGATATCCCAATTGTTCCGATTAGAGGGCAAATGTGGTCTTCTAAGTCATTACCTCCAAATATTTTCACTGCAATTTCAGCTACACAGTCACAATATGATTGGAATACTGATTCTACTTCAGATAAAAATAATCCGCCAGAGCTCACTCATAAAGACGGGAAAAGGATAACCAGACATCTTTATGGAAGACAGAGAAAGAATGGTGAAATCATTTTTGGAGGAGACAGAGAAAACGTTGGTTTTACTGAAAAAGTAGATTTTAGTGGAGTAGAATCAAATAAAAATCATGTTACTGAATTATTTCCATTTATTTCTCAAATAGAAATTGAGAAGGCATGGTTTGGATTTATGCCTTTTTCTATAGACGGGAAACCATTGATAGGTAAAATTCCGGCGTATAATAATTTGTTTATTGTTTCTGGATTGGCATCCTCAGGATTTGGAAGAGGCCCTATGGCTGGCAAATATGCAGCTGAAGTTGTTCTTTCTGATTATATGCCAAGTATACTAAACGAAGCTGATCCATCAAGATTTGATCAATTAAATTAGAGAATTTAACCATTCGCTAAACATATTATCCCAATCAGTATTATTTTTATTCATTGCATTAAGTTCATGATAATGATCTGTATTTTTAAATATGAATTTTTTGTTGTTATTGTTGTTGTTTTTGATTTTGTTATAAAAATCCTCTGATTGAGTAATATATACTTTTTCTTCATCAGATGAATATGTTAGTAATACAGGAATATCTAATTTGTATGTATCAAAAATTGGACTTATTGATTTTGCACTAAATTTAGAGTCTATAATTTGATCTACGTATTTTTGTGTATATGTTGTTAAATCGTAAACTCCACTACTTAAAATAAGTCCATTTACTTCTATTTCTTTACTTGCATAATATGCCAAATGAGCTCCTGCACTATGACCGGAAATCACTATCTTTATATCATTGCCATACTTTTTTTTTATATAATTTATGCTGTTTTTTATGTCTTCTAATTGATCAACAAATTTAAATTGTGGTGACAACCTATATCCTGGGGTAATTAAATTGATTTTATAATTTTTAAAATAATCAAAAGTAAATAATACCCACTCAGGATATCCAA
>CAJWSY010000003.1 GCA_913045935.1 uncultured Chloroflexota bacterium
AAGTAATACATTACCTTCTGAGGAATCTGATTTAAAAATAGGAAAAGGAGGTTTAAGTGGTAAACTTTTATATAAAGATACACTTAATACCTTAAAAATTGTTAATGATTTATTCAAAGACAAAATTGATCTGGTTGCTTCTGGAGGTATAAGTAATTCTCAAGATGTTAATTCCTTGCTTTCTAATGGTGCCAAATCTGCTCAAATTTGGACAGCTTTAATATACGAAGGACCTTATTTGGTAAAAAAAATAAATAAAGAACTGTCATGCGTATAAAAAAATTAGATCAAGAAATTATTTCCAAAATTGCTGCGGGAGAAGTGATTGAAAATCCTAGTTCCGTAATTAAAGAACTTATAGACAATAGTATTGATGCAGGTTCTTTAAAAATAGAAATAGAAATTAAAAATGGAGGAAAAGATTATATTAGAGTATCTGATGATGGCAAAGGGATTATTAAAGAAGACCTTAAAATTGCATTTTCAAGACATGCAACTAGTAAATTAAACGATATTGAAAAAGTTAATTATATACAATCAATGGGCTTCAGAGGTGAAGCTTTACCAAGTATAGCAACTGTGTCTGACGTGTTATTAGTATCAAAAAGTATAAATCAAGAATATGCTTATAGTTTAAATGTAAATTTTGGAAAGATAGGTGATCTTGTTCCTGAATCAAGAAATAGAGGAACAACTGTAGTTGTATCTGATTTGTTTGGAAATATGCCAGCAAGAAAGAATTTTTTAAAATCTTCTAGAGCTGAAAGCAAAAAAAATTATGATCTAATAAAAAAATATTCACTTTGTTATCCCAAAATTAAATTTGTTGTAATTTCAGACGGCAGAAAGTATCTAGAAACTTTAGGAAATGGAAAATTAGAAGACTTGTATTCAATACTTTATGATACAACAACAGCAAATTCAATGTTAGAAATGAATTATGAATCAGAAGAAATTAAATTAAAGGGTCTAATCAGCAATCTTAATATTAAAAAATCATCTAATGCTAATGTTAATGTGTTTGTAAACAATAGAGTTATAAAAAATAAATTTTTTCATTATGCGATTGATAGAGCATATGATTCCTTATTAGTAAAAGGAGAATTTCCTATTTGTACTCTTAATGTAGAAATAGATCCGTTGCTAATAGATTTGAATGTACATCCATCCAAAAATGAAATTAAAATAAGAGACGAACGTAACTTATTCTCTCTTATCGAAAAACAAATACGTTTATCTTTAATTAACTCAAAATCTAACAATAAAAATAGTGAAATCAGTATTTTGAATTATGATAGTGATTCAATAATAACAAGCGGTATAGAAACTTATTCAAATAAACTCTATACAGATAAAAAGAAACCTGTTATCCAATATGCACAAAATTTATTTCAAGAATTTTCTTCTAATAATGATAATGATATTAAATTAGATTTAATTAAAGAATTCAGATTACTAGGTCAAATAAATAATTCATTTATTCTAGGAGAATACAAAACTCAGATTGCTATTATTGATCAACATGCAGCACACGAAAGAATAAATTATGAAAAAATTTTATCTAATGCAAATCAAGAAGTTATATCTCAGGAATTATTAAATCCTGTAATACTTAATTTGTCCGCAGAAGAAGATATATGGGTTCAAGAAAATATTGATCTTTTTATTTCTGTTGGATTTGAAATTGAATCATTTGGGATTACTAATCAATTAATTATCAGAAAATTACCATTACAATTTACAAAAGGTAATTTAGAGCGAAAACTACACAATTATATTTCAGAATTAAAAAACAATTCAAAAACTTCAGAAGATGAAAGATTGAAAACTTTAGCTTGTCACGCATCTATAGAATTTGGAGATTCTTTAACTCAATCTGAAATATTTAATTTAATTGAAGAATTATCTTTATCTCAAGAACCTTGGAATTGTCCTCATGGAAGACCTACAATGATTAGATTAGATAACCAGCAATTATATAAATGGTTCAAAAGAATTTAAATTGCCCCATCGATATGAATATCAATTAAATTGGGCTTATTAGAATTAATACATTCTTTTAGTACAGAATTTATTTTTTCAGGGTCAGATATTGAATATGAATTAATATTGAAGCTTTTGGCTATTGTTTCAAAATCAAATTTCTGATCAAAATCCATTCCTAGATATTTACTATTTTTTTCAGAATTTAATTGTTGTTTATATATATCCATATTCAACTTTAATATTCTATATGTACTATTGTTGCACATAATATATGTTATAGGTATTTGGTTAATCGAAGCGGTCCATAATGCCTGAACTGACATCATCCCTGTTCCATCTCCAACTAATGCAACTACATGCCTGTCTGGAAATGCTAATTTTACTCCTAGTGCGCCTCCCATTCCCCATCCTAATGAGCCTCCTCTGCCTCCAAAAATTGAATTTTCTTTTTCAAAATTCATAAATTTAAATATAGAGTTTGATGTAGTCACTGCATCATTAACAATAATTGTGTCTTCAGGTATGGCATTAGTTATTTCAGATATCATTCTATCTGGTGACATAGGGTTTTTACTATAATCTTTGTTAAGTTCTTTTGTATTCTTAATTTCCAGTTGTTCTTTCTCTTTTTTAAGCTCATGGTTTTTAGCGTTAAAATATTCAAGTTGATTTCCTGTTAGTAATTCTTCAACTTTTGCGGTTAGTTTGTCTAGTGCTACACTTGGATCGGCTAAAATACCAATATCAGTTTTTTCTGTAGTTCCTACTTGCGCAGGATCATTGTCGATGTGAATTAAATTAGATTCTGGGTTGAAAATACGCATTTTAGGATTGGAAAACATATAGCTTACTCTTGGCAATCCTCCTACAGCTAAAACTGTATCAAATTCTTCGAACTCATCTGATGAGTTGAACCCCAATTTTAGGTTGTTAATATAGTTTGGGTGTTTATTAGGAAAAATCATTTCAGAATAATTAGACGAATAAACTTTTGCTCCTAATAATTCAGCAAGTTTTGTAGGTATGAATGGAGATGTAGTTTGAACTAATCTGTCTCCAACTAATATTCCTATATTCTGAGACTTTACTAATAGTTTGGCTGCTTCATAGATAGTTTTTTCGTCGGGTTTAATTACGATTTCTTCATTATAAGTTTCTGTTGGATATACATTAGTTTTATCATCTAAAGCATTTGTAGTAAAAGCTACAAATGTAGGTCCAGTTGGAGGACTCATTGCTATACGAAATGCTTTTTGCATTGCCTGTGCAATAGCATCAGGGTGATTAACTTCAACAGCCCATTTTGTGAAAGGAGAAACCATATCGATTAAATCTGTTTTACCTGGAGCTATTTCTCTTGAATCTTTATTACCTGCAGTAAGAACAAGTGGCGTACCACCAGAGTGGGCGTTATGCAGCAAACTTAATCCATTAGCTAATCCGGTTTCAATATGTAGGTTAACAAAAGCAGGCTTTTTTGTTGCTCTAGCATATGCATCTGCCATTCCCATTGCCGCGGATTCTTGAACTGTTAGTATATATTCTAGCTCCGGATATTTTTCTAATGCATCCATGATAGCTGTTTCAGTTGTACCAGGGTTCCCAAAAATATATTTTACTTTTTGCTTTTTTAATGATTCAAGTAATATATATTTACCTTCAATTTTTTTCATTTTTTTCTCTTACATCAATACTTATAATAATTATTAGTGACAATAATATACATATTCCAAGAGATAATAAAGCAGTTGGTTGCCCAAGATTCAAAGTGGTTGCAATAAACCCCCAACTTGCTGTGCCAATTATACTTCCAAGCCTACCTGTAAATCCGTGAAGACCAAAATACTCTCCAATAAATTCATCAGATATTAATTGATGCATAAATGGCCTGTCACAACTCCATACCCCTGAAATTAATATCCCAGTCAACCCACTGATGACCCACCATATATTATTATCAAGATTAAATACGCCACTTCCGATTGATAATCCTAGATTTACTAGCCATATAACTAAAACTATTGTTATTATTCTCTTGGCACCATATGTGTCTACAAGTTTACCCCAAATTAAAGCAGAAGGTATTGCAGTGACAATACCTGTAAAAATTAGATATTGTATTTCTCTTTCAGACATGCCTATTGTCTCTAAAATATATAAGGATGTAAAAGTGGATGCAGTGTATAGAGCCCATGAATACCAAAATCTTGCTATTAGAAATTTTCCGAGGCCAGGAAAATCTTTAATATCTATTAATGTGCGAGAAATTTGGTTTAAAAATCTTTTACTTAAACTTTTTGATGTTTTTAGGTAACGATTTTGGATTTCTTGAGGTTTTTCATTTAGAAAAATTAATATTGGTATTCCGAAAATAACAATTAAAATTCCTATAATTGAAAAACCAATAGGATAACCTTGATTTTCTATTACAAGAAGCCCTATTACTATGGCTATGATAGCTCCGATGTAACCTATCCCTGCCCCTATTCCGCCTATTATTCCAATATTATTTTTATTACTAACATCTTTTAACATGGAGTTATAAAATATATCACCCAAATGAAGGCAAGTCACAGAAATCCCATAATATATCAGACTTGTAATGAGTGAATTATTTCCAATAAAAGTTGTTGAAAATCCGCAGATTAATGTGAATAAACCTAAAAAAACTTTTCTATTTTTGGTTTGATCGGACAAAGCTCCAACCATAGGGCTAATTATCAAAGAAACTAATAATGCCAAAGATAAAGTGTACCCAACAGTTGCATCGGTACCATTTAATTTTGTGATTATCCATAATGGAAAGAATAAACCAGTAACACCTGCATTAAATAAAGTATTACCTATATCATAAATTACCCAAGAAATAATAGATGCATTCATAATATTAACTTTCGGGAGCGAGAGGGAATCGAACCCAACGCTTCAATAATTCAATTAAAGCCAACGGAGTTGAAGTCCGTGAAATCCACCAGAATTTATTCACTCCCAAATAAATCAAGAAATAATTTTATCTAAACGTTCAGTTAATGTTGATTTGGGAACAGCGCCTACGATTTGATCAATTGCAGCACCATCTTTGAACACAAGTAAAGTAGGAATTCCTCTAATTCCAAAACTTGCAGCGGTTTGTGGATTAGAATCAACATCAAGTTTAGTAACTTTTAATTTACCATCATATTCATCAGATAATTCTTCAACGATTGGTGAAACCATTTTACAAGGACCACACCATTCAGCCCAAAAATCAACTAATACGGGTAGATCAGAATTAAGTACTTCTTCATTAAAGTTATTATCGGTTATTTCTAAAGCAGCCAAGATTATTCTCCATTTAAATATAAAAGTAAAGAATATCATACCGAGATTTAATCTAAAACATCTAAACCATATATTTATTTTGGCAGGTCAGATGTTATATCATCAGACTCTCTCCACCATAAAGTTAGCGGAGAAATATTTCGTTCAAGATCAAAAAGCATCCATCCTGTAACTTCAAATCCCTTATTTAATTCAATATGGCCACTTAATAAAGGGGTGAATTTGTCTAGTTCTGCTTCTATGGATGAAGTTGAAACTGAGCTTTTATAAGGATCTATATTCCATCCTCTTGATCCACCTCTATCTCCTAATTCTGCAGCTTCAGTGTCTATAAATAGAGGAACGTATGTTACAGATTCATTGATTATTCTAACTTTTACTGCGACCAGCTTATTATTTGGTTTTGGTTTAATTAGCCTTATATTACCTTGTGTGTCTGTGAAACTTATTCTGTCTCTTACAATTGGAGCAAAAGTTTCTATTGCTATGGTTCTACCTTTAGTCAAATTTGATGAGGAATCATCATTTAAACAACTAGTGATCAAGACAGGCAATAATACTATAAAAAATATTTTTTTTGTTTTTATTTTTTTTAATAACATGATTTTTGCTGATTATTTTCTAATAAATTCTTTTTTATTATCTTTAATTCTTTTTATAATTTTATCAAGAATATTTAAAAATTGCGTTATTTCATCTTCTGTATTATTTCTTCCTAAGCTTATTCTAACAGTGTTTAGAGCTAAATCAGCATCCATTCCGATAGCTTTGAGCACATGAGAAGGTTCTAAAGAATTGCTAGTACATGCACTTCCATTAGATATACAAATATCTTCTAAATCTAACGCTGATATTAAATCATCCGATCTTATGTCTGGAAAAGTTAAATTAATCATGTTAGGCAGATTAAGTTTAGGATGTCCATTGATAAGTACATTTGGCTGCTGTTCTTTTAAATGATTTATAATTTTATTTTTTAAAAATAAGCACTTATCGTAGTTAACTGTTTTTTCATTTTCAGATAATTTTATTGCTTCAGCTGAACCAGAAATAAAAGCTATATTTTCTGTTCCAGATCTTTTTTGTCTTTCTTGACCTCCTCCTGTAATTAGTGGTTCAAATGGTGTCCCGTTTTTCATAAAGAGCACACCTATCCCTTTTGGACCATTAAATTTATGGGCAGACAGGCTCATTAAATCAACTCCTAATTTATTAACATCTAAATCTAAGAAAGGAGCAGCCTGTACTGCATCAGTATGGAAAATTGGGAATTGTGAATTGTTGCCTTTGAGTTTTTTTATAGCTTCTCCTATTTCTTTTATTGGATTAATTGACCCAAGTTCATTATTTGCATAGATTACAGATATTAAAATAGTGTTTGGTTTGATAGCAGATATCACATCATCTTTTGAAACCATTCCAAATTCATCAGTTGTTAGATATGTTATATCATAACCTTGTTTTTCAAGATTATTGCACGTGTGTAATACTGCATGATGCTCAGTGGATGTTGTTATAATATGGTTACCTAAGTTTTTAAGAGCATGTGCAGGCCCTTTTATGGCAGTGTTATCCGATTCTGTTCCTCCACTGGTAAATATTATTTCGCTTTCCTTGCAATTTAAAGTGTCCGCAAAAATTTTTCTTGATTGATCAACAGCTAGTCTTGAGTTTCTAGCAGGAGAATAAGGACTTGAAGGATTTGCAAATGAATTAATTAATTCATTATTTATTATTTCTAAAACTTCTTGTCTTATTTGTGTTGAAGCTGCATTATCGAGATAAATCATTTTTAATTCGTGAAAATTAGATGTTAATTAAATTATATTAATAATATTATAATTGAATAATTTTATAATTGAATGGTTATTAGAATATATATGGCAGCAAATAAAAAATCTAAATCATCTGATCTTTCTAAGATCATTTTGTCAATATTTACACTTTCAGGGTTGTTAACAGGATTGTTATTAGGCGTAGATTTTATATCTGTTTTGTTAATTACAATCTTATTAATATTTGGTATATTTTATGTCCGCACTGAAGAACAATATTCAAACATTGAATTTGGGAATAATTCTATAAAATTTCTAGCGTCCGTTAACTGCCTGTTATTTTGGATTATTGGAATTATGATCAATTCTGTAATTTAAGTACTTAGTTTATGTTTGGGAATATAAAAAATTGTAATAATACCGATGATTTTAGGAATCTAGCTAAATCAAAATTACCTTCTCCAGTTTTTCATTATATTGACGGAGGAGCTGACGACGAAATAACTCTCAAAAGAAATAGAGATTCTTATGAAACTTGCGATCTTGTTCCTAATGTCCTAAAGGGAGTAGAAGAGGTAGATATTTCCACAACAGTAATGGGTCAAAAAATAGATATGCCATTATTTTGCTCACCTACTGCAGTCCAAAGATTATTTCACTACGATGGAGAACGAGCAGTTTCCAAAGCAGCACAAAAATTTGGAACCATGTTTGGTGTTTCTTCTTTAAGTACAGTTAGTTTGGAAGAAATTGGAAAATCAATTTCAACTCCCAAAATGTTTCAAATGTATTATCATAAAGATAGAGGACTTACTGAAAGTATGCTTGAAAGATGTCATGAATCGAACTTTGACGTTTTAGCTTTGACTGTAGATACCATAGTGACAGGTAACAGGGAAAGAGATTTAAGAACAGGATTTTCTATGCCTTTAAGATTGTCATTAGAAAGTATTTTAAGTTTCATTACACATCCCATGTGGGGTATAAATTTTTTATTAAGAGAAAAATTTGATTTACCAATTTTAAAAGATCATATACCCGAAGCAAATTTTGCTATTTCTTTATCAGATTATTTTTCTAAAATGCTCGATCAATCTATGAATTGGAAAGATGCTGAAGAATTGAGAAAAAAATGGGGTAAACAGTTTTGCCTAAAAGGAATAATGAGCGTAGAAGATGCGAAAAGAGCAGTTGATATAGGTGCTACAGGTATAATTTTATCTAATCATGGCGGAAGACAACTAGATGGTAGCAGATCTCCTTTTGATCAATTATCTGAAATTGTTGATGCTGTTGGAGATAAAATAGATATTATATGCGAAGGTGGGATTACAAGAGGTACACATGTACTTAAAGCTTTAAGTTTAGGAGCTAAAGCTTGTAGTGGTGGCAGAATGTATTTATATGCACTAGCTGCAGGAGGGCAAAAAGGAGTGGAAAAAGCACTTTCTAATTTAAGAAACGAAATGATTAGAGATATGAAATTAATGGGGTGCACTAAAATATCTGACTTGAAAAGAGATAATATTAGATTTAGATAAAATTCTGATTTATTAAATCGTAGGCTGTTTTTTCAATTAATTTACTTGCATTAGAAATTGCATATTCTTTTTCAGATTCGTTTTTACAAATAGGGTAAACTTTTTCTATTCCCTCTGAATAAACTTTTTCAAAGTCTTTTCCAAGAACTCCGCATATTGCAAAAGTTGGAATATTATGTTTTTTTGCTATTCTTGCAACTGCTATGGGAGCTTTATTATTAATTGTTTGAAAATCAATTTGACCCTCACCAGTAATTATAATATCTGCATTTTTACATTGTGATTCGAAGTTTATATAGTCTAAAATTATTTGAGATCCGGATTTAAGTTTTCCATTTACAAAAAACATAAAACCAGCTCCTAATCCTCCAGCAGCACCACTGCCTGGTACTTTTGAAATTTTATTGCCTGAATTCATGTCGATTAAATCTCCATAATTTTTCATATATTTGTCAATTTTACATAATTCCCTTTCATTAAATCCTTTTTGGGGTCCAAAAGTAAAAGTGGCTCCGTTTGGTCCGTGTAGAGGGTTGTTAACATCACACGCAACAAGAAATTCACAATTTTTTATTCTTTGATCTAAATTGGCTAAGTTAATGGATTTTAAATTTTTTAATCCAATTGCGCCTCGTTTGATTTCTTTTTTTTTATTGTCAAAAAGATTTGCTCCTAAGGCTTGAGCCATTCCTGCTCCTCCATCATTTGTGGCAGATCCTCCAATACCGATTATAAATTTATTATAATTTAAATCTAAACATTCTTTGATAATTTCACCCAATCCGTAAGTTGTATAATTTTTTGGATCTTTTATATTGCCGCTGAGTAAAGCTAATCCTGAAATTTTTGCCATTTCAATAACTGCTGTTTTATTATCACCTAGCGCACCCCAAGAAGTCATGATTTTTGTTCCATCTGGCCCTGTGGCTTTAGTTTTATAGATGTGTCCATTTGTGATACTTACTAATGTTTCTAATGTATCATCACCGCCATCAGCAACAGGCATTTTTGTAGTTGTTATATTTGGGTTGGCTTTATTTATTCCTTTTTCAATATAATTAGCAACATCTATAGCTGAAATACTACCTTTAAAAGCTTGCGGGGAAATTAAGATATTCATAATCTGTTAGCTTGAACTAATTATATATAAAATTATATTTATACTACAGATTTTTTTTTAAATAGTATACTATGTTAAATAAACAAAATGACTCATGGAATAATCACAGCACCACAACCAGAAGCAGTTGAAACTGGAGCTCTAGTATTACAAGCTGGAGGAAATGCAGTTGATGCTGCTATTTCTAGTGCGCTTGTTCAAACTGTAGTAGATCCTATGATGTGCGGAATTGCAGGATTTGGTTCGTTGCAATTATATTTACCAGATAAAAATTTTCATGGATTTATAGATTTTCATACAACAGCGCCTTCTTCTGTGAGTGAAAGTATGTGGGAAAACCAAATTTCACATGAAGCTAGAGATGGATTTGGTTTTATTTTAAAAAACAGAGCAAATGAAGTTGGTTATGAATCAATAATGACACCAGGTACTTTGAAAGGATTTTATGAAGCAATAAAAGAGTACGGAACTATGCCTTGGGACAAAATTATTCAACCAGCAATAGATTTTGCTTCGGAAGGATTTTCGATTAGTCCTGCTATTGATGAATTTTGGGATAGATCTGCTGGTCATGGAAGAATTTCTATGGATGAGAAACTTAGATTAAACCAAAATGCTAGGCGTATATATTTAGATGAAAATGGGAATACTTACCCTATCGGAACTCGTATTAAGAATCTAGATATGTTGAATACATTAGAAAAGATCAGAGATCAAGGTATCGAATCTTTTTACTCAGGTGAAATAGCAAACAAGATAGTTAAGGATATGAAAGTACACAAAGGATTTTTATCTTTAAAGGATTTAGAAGATTATAAAACAATTCGAAATGAACCACTTTGGGGTGAGTACAAAGATATGAAAGTTGCAACTAATCAACCTCCAGGTGGAGGAATTATGGTTATCCAAATGCTTAATATTTTAAATAACTTTGATTTACGATCCATGGGACATAATAGCCCTGAATATATTGCTACTGTTTCTGAAGCAATGAAATATGCAACAATCGATAAAGACGCAAAAGTTGGAGACCCTGATTATCTAGATGTTCCAATTACACAGTTAACAGACCCTCTATATGCACGAGAAATTGCAGATTTAATTAAAAATGGTGTTAGAGCAGATGTGATTAGGTATGGTGATTCAAAAGAGTCTGAAGATACTACACATATAGCTGTAATGGATGAATTAGGGAATACTGCTTCAATGACACATTCTTTAGGAATGCCTTCAGGTGTAATTACAAATGAATTAGGTTTTATGTATAACGGATGTATGAGCGTATTTGATCCCAGGTCAGGCAGAACAGGATCGATAAAGCCGGGTAAAAGAAGATTTACCGGAATGAGTCCAACAATAATTTTCAAGGATGACAAACCCCATGTGGTAGTTGGAGCTCCGGGTGGTACATATATAACTATGGGAGTGTTGCAATCAATACTAAATGTTGTTGAGTTTGATATGAATATGCAAGAAGCTGTTTCTGCTCCACGTTTTACTGCAAACAGTAATGCTATTGATGTTACAAACCGTATTCCTAGATTCGTAACTAAAGAATTAGAAAATAAAGGTTATGAAGTAATTCGAAATCCATTTAGTTATGGTTTTGCAGGAGTTCATGGAATCAGGATAAAAAATGGTATTTGGGATGGAGGGGCTGATCCAGGTAGAGATGGTATGGTATTGTATATATAGTTTTATTTGTAGGAGGATAAAAAATGAGTATAGAAGATATTAAGAAAAAAGTAGAATCTAATATAGATAGTAACGCTGAAGATTTGATTGGAATTGCAAAAGATATACTTGATATGCCAGAGCCTGGATATAGAGAATTTAAAACTTCAAAGTATACAGAAAAACAATTTAACAAATATGGATTTTCAAATATTGAAAAAGTATCAATGACTGGTTTGAAAGCTGTTATCGATACAGGAAGGGCTGGTCCTACTGTATGTGTGATGGGAGAACTTGATTCCTTAGTTGTTTTAGGTCACCCGCATGCTGATGAAGAAACAAATGCAGCTCATGCATGTGGGCACCATTGTCAAATTGCTCAAATGATAGCGGTTGGACAAAGCTTGAATGACCCTGAAGTACTACAAGGATTATCAGGTAAGATAGTACTTGTTGCTGTTCCAGCTGAAGAAAATATTGAAGTTGAATACAGGAAAACTTTAAGAGAGGAAGGTAAGATAGAATTTTTGTTGGGGAAACAAGAATTTGTAAAACTTGGTGCATTAGATGGAGTTGACATAGCTATGATGACTCATACTTCTAATTTTGACGGAGAAAAAATTCTTGGTGCAGGTGGAACCAATAATGGGACAGTATCAAAGAGTATAAAATTCATAGGAAAAGCATCGCACGCTGGAGGAGCTCCCCATAATGGGATAAATGCATTAAATGCAGCGAATCTTGCTATGGCAGGGATACATTTTCAAAGAGAAACTTTCCAAGAAAAAGATAGCATAAGAATTCATCCGATTATCACTCAAGGTGGAGCTGCAGTAAGCTCAGTTCCTGCTGATGTAAGGATGGAAACTTACGTAAGAGGAAGTACAATTGAAGGTTTTTTAGATGCAAGTGAAAAAGTGGATCGAGCACTTAGAGGTGGAGCAATGGCCATAGGAGCTGAAGTGGAAATAACAACGCTTCCAGGATACCTACCCATTAATAATGATAAAAATCTTACTGAAATGTATAAAATAAATGCGTCCGATCTAATTGGAGAGGATAAAGTAGGCCAAGCTGGACATTCAGGTGGATCAACTGACATGGGTGATATATCACAATTAATGCCTACTATTCATCCTTATGTTCATTCAGCATCAGGAGATGGTCATGGAATTGATTATGTTGTGGAAGATTATAATTCAGCTGTAATTACAGCTGCCAAAGCTATGGCTTTAACTGTAGTAGATTTATTACATGGTAACGCAGAAAAAGGTAAAGAAATTGTAGATAAATTTGAACCATTATTAACAAAAGATGCATATCTGAAATTGTTAAGGTCTATGTATAGACAAGAAAAATTTAAAGCTTAAAAAAAAATAATTTTTTTATGTTATAAATATATTCTTTTTTGAAGGTAATATGATATACTTCTACCCTTATCTGAAGTTTGATTAATGAATTTTTTTTCATACAATGTTCGAAATTATAGAAAATGGAAATGTAACTACTCCCAAAGGCTTTATAGCTGGTGGGACAAATGTTGGTATAAAAACAGATGTTGAGGAATTAGATTTAGGAATTTTATGGTCTGAATTACCAGACACAACATGCTCTGGTGTATTTACAAGTAATTCTGTTGTTTCTCCCTCTGTTACAGCATCTAAAACTAATTTATCCAAAAAGAAAATTAGAGGTGTTGTTGCAAATAGTGGATGTGCAAATTGTTCTGTAGGAGAACAAGGATTGATTGACGCTATAGATGTCATGAAATTATCATCAGATTTTTTAAATTCTAATCCAGAAAATTTGGCAATATGTAGTACTGGAATTATTGGTGAAGAATTACCAATGGCTTTGATAAGAAAAAATATATCTAAATTAAATTTATCTCAAACAGGCGGAAACGATTTTGCTAAATCTATACTTACTACAGATACAAAAACCAAAGAAATTGCAGTAAGTGTAAATTTAAATGGTGAGCAAATTTTAATAGGAGGATGTGCTAAAGGAGTTGGGATGATTCATCCAAATATGGCAACCATGCTAGCCTTTATTACAACCGATGTATCAATAGATCAAAAACTTCAAGATGATTTACTAAAAAATGTTGTGAATAATACTTTCAATCAAATAAGTGTAGATGGAGATCAGTCAACAAATGATACAGTGTTATTTTTTGCTAGCGGCGCTTCGAATACGAATATTACTGATATTTCTTCAGATGATCATGCTAATTTTATGGAAGCATTTGAGTATGTATGTGAGTATTTAGCAAAAGAACTTGTTTCTGATGGTGAGGGCTCAAATCATGTTATTGAATGTGAAATTAGTGGAGCATTAAGTAATGAAGAAGCAAAAATGGCTTCAAGAAATGTAGTTAGCTCATCTCTGATAAAAGCTATGGTTCACGGGAGAGACCCAAATTGGGGTAGGGTTATGATGGCTTTGGGTAAAAGTGAAATAAAACTTGAAGAAAATAAAATTGATATTTATATAAATGATATCCATATTGCTCATGAAGGTAAAGCTATCCCTTTTTCAAAAGAATCTGTAATTACATCTATGAATGAAAAAGAAATCAAAATTAAAATAGAACTAAATTTAGGAAATCATACAGGAATTGCATGGGGATGCGATTTAACAGAAGAGTATGTCATATTTAATTCAGCATATAGTACGTGATGTTATGTTAAATGATAAACCTTCAAACCAAGATTTAAATGATATCCAATCTAATAAGATTGATAAAGAAAAACTGATATCTAAAAAAGATAATAACCCATTAGATTCATATCTTTTAGAAAAAACTATAGTGGTAAAAGTTGGGGGCAGTACATTGAGTTTTGAGGATACTACTTTGAGTGATGTTGTCAGACTTAAATCACAAGGATATTTCCCTGTGATTGTACATGGCGGTGGAGCAGACATATCAGATTGGATGAAAAAAATTGGCAAAAGACCAAAATTTATGGATGGAAGAAGAGTCACGGATAAAGAAACGTTAAATATAGTAATTTCTGTTTTGGCTGGAAAAGTAAATACAGAAATGGTTAATCAAATAAACATATTAGGAGGCAAAGCAATTGGTTTAAGTGGTGTTGACGATGGATTAGTTACTGCTAAAATGCAGAATCCTAATTGGGGATATGTTGGTGAAGTCGACAAAGTTAAAAGTAAATCTATTTTTGAGTTGGTAAAATTAGGATATATTCCAGTAATTGCACCTTTGTGTTTAAATTCCAAACCTCAGTCGGACGATCAAATATTAAATGTAAATGCCGATAGTGTTGCAGGGGAGATTGCTAGATCAATTAAAGCAAATAAACTAATATTTATTACTGATGTTCCTGGAGTTTTGGATATTTCTAGAAGAGTAATGCCTAAACTAGTTTCCACACAGGTTAAAAAATTGGTAAAAAACTCTTTCATCTCAGGAGGCATGATTCCTAAATTAGAAGCATGTTTAAATTCTGTAACTAATGTTAAGGAAGCCCATATTATAGATGGAAGAAAATCAGGAGCATTGTTTTCTGTAGTAACAAAAAAGGGATTTAATAAAGGAACAATAATAGTTAAATAGGAGATGAAGTGAATAATAATACTGAAAATTTACAAATACCCGATGCAATGAAAAATTTTTCAATCAAGTATATATTGATAATAATTTTATCTCTTGTTGGTTTGATATTTGTAGCAAATATATTTAAAAACATTTATACCGAATATTTGTGGTTTACTCATCTTAGTTATGAGGATATTTATTTTAAAATTTTAAGAACAAAAATCTATTTATTTCTAGGTGCGTTCTTTGTTTCGTTATTATTTTTATCTGTTAGCACATATTTTGCATTCAAGAATTCTTGGAAAGGTGTTCAATTTGATTTACCTGAACCTTTTAATTTACTTGGACCAAAATTATATAAATCAATAATAGTGTTACTCGTTATATTAACGAGTGTTGTTCTTGGATTAACTACTTCTTATAATTGGGAACTATTTTTAAGATTTTTTAATTCTTCTACTTTTGCAATAAATGACCCTATTTTTAATCGAGATATATCATTTTATATTTTTGATTTTCCAATTTTCACTTTTATTCAAAAAGGATTATTAATTATCTCGATTTTATCAATGATATATAGTTTGGCAATTATATTTATAAATTCTGTTTTTGCTGGATTAGAATTTAGTGAAAATACGATAATGAAAAAACAAATGATAATAAATTTTTCTATCATTTTATTATTGTTTAGTATAGGTATTCTTTTTTCGAGATGGAATATTCTTTTTTCTGAAACAGGAGTTGTATATGGAGCTGGCTACACTGATGCAAATATTAAAATGAATACTTTGTTTTTCATGTCATTTCTAGGATTTATTTTATCTGTATTAGTGTTGTTTTCTCTTAAATATTCTTTAACCAGATTTGTGTATATACCTACTGTAGCTTGGGTGGTTTTATATATTATATCAGTAGTTATTTGGCCTTCTGTAACACAAAGATTATCTGTAACTCCAAATGAATATGTTAAAGAAAAACAATATATTTCTAATAATATTGATTTAACAAGAAAAGCATACAAATTAGATTTAATTGAAGAAAGTTATTTCCCCGCAAGCTCTAAAATACCAGAATCTATTTTGACTCAAAATAATCAGACTTTAAATAATATAAGATTATGGGACTACAAGCCACTAAAAGATGTTTATACTCAAACGCAGCTGATTAGGCCTTATTACGATTTTAAAGATGTGGATGTAGATAGATATACTATAGATGGAGAGTACAGACAAGTTATGTTGGCTTTAAGAGAAGTCGCACCTGAAAAATTGGACGAAAACAAACAAACTTGGGTAAATACATTTTTACAATATACTCACGGTTATGGTTTAACTATGAGCCCTGTTAATTCATTTGACTCTCAAGGGAAACCGTATTTTTTCTCAAAAGATATACCTTCGGATGGAATAATAAATGTTAAGTCTATGGATGGTAATATACAAAAAGATTTGTCTGTTGAAAATCCAAGAATATATTACGGTGAATCATCATCTCCTTACGTGATAGTAAACACTAAAACCATGGAGGTTGATTACCAAGAAAAAGGCAAAGATGGAAAAGAAGGAGTACTCAGAAGACATAATTATGCTGGGTCGGGTGGTGTTACTCTTGATAGCGTGATAAAAAGAATTTTTTATGCTTGGAAATTTAGAGACATAAATATATTCATTAGTGGAGAAATTACTAGTGAAAGCAAAATTCAATATCAAAGAAATATATTAGAGAGAGTTAAAAAATTAGTTCCGTACTTAGAATTGGATTCTGACCCTTATGTAGTTATAACTGATGGAAAATTAAAATGGATACAAGATGCATATACAGTATCTGCGAATTACCCTTACTCTGAGCCATCAAATAACGGCTATAATTATTGGAGAAATAGTGTTAAAGCTGTTATAGACGCTTATGATGGCACTGTTGAATTTTACATATCAGATAACTCAGACCCTTTGATTGATACCTACTCTAAAATATTTCCTAATGTATTCAAACCAATAAGTGATATGCCTTCTGATCTTAAAGATCATATAAGATATCCAATTGATTTGTTTAAAGTGCAATCAGAAAAGTATTTAGAATATCATATGCAAGATTCCCAAATATTTTATAACAATGAGGACCTATGGAATATTCCAAGAGAAAAATTTGGACAATCAGGCGAGTTACAAAATGTGGAGCCTTACTATATTGTTATGAATTTACCAGGAAATGACGATTCTGAGTTTGTACTTATCAGGCCATTTACTCCTAATCAAAGAAAAAACTTGATTGGCTGGCTAGCAGGAAGGAGTGATGGAGATCAATATGGTAAATTAATTGCTTATAATTTTCCTAAGGATCTTACTATTTACGGTACCGAACAAATAGAAGCTAGAATGGATAATGATCCTATTATTTCCGAATGGTTTACATTAAGATGTCAAGAAGGATCTTTTTGTATAAGAGGGAATCTTTTAGTTGTACCAATAGGTGATACTATATTGTATGCCGAGCCTATTTACTTGCAAGCTGAAGGTGTAGATTTACCGGAATTAAAAAAAGTTGTATTAGCTTCTGCTGATCATGTGATAATGGCCGATTCAGTAAAAGAGGGAGTATCGATATTACTTGAAAAACAAGCTGGTATTTATAATCAAAATGATAAAGTTTTAGAAGACAAAGAAACTAAACAAGAAAGTATTGATGATGATTTGGATGAGAAAATAGAAAAATTACTTGAAGAAATTCAAAATATTTTAAATGAAGTAAGAAAAGCAAACAAATAATTAATTAAAAGGAATAGTTATGGATGAGCAAAATTGGAAAGATATGGAATCAAAATATTATATGCATGCGGCAAATAGATACCCAATGGTAATTGAAAGAGGAGAGGGTACTAAATTATGGGATGTAAATGGTAATGAATATTTAGATTTTACTTCTGGGTGGGCAGTTAATAATATAGGTCATTCTAATTCAGTTGTCGCAGATGCTATCGAAAAACAATCAAAGACTTTACTTCAGACATCAAATGTTTTCTACACCATACCTCAACTTAGACTAGCAGAAATATTAATTGAAAACAGTGTTTTGGATAAAATTTTTATTTGTAATAGTGGTGCTGAGGCAAATGAAGGTGCAATTAAATTAGCTAGAAAATGGGGGAGGCAAAATAAAAATGGAGCTAATAAAATTTTAACTGCTTTTGATTCTTTTCACGGAAGAACTATTTCTACACTTGCCGCCACAGGGCAACCAAAATATCATGAAACTTTTATGCCAGTAACAGAAGGATTTGATTATTTTGAATTAAATAATATTGATTCATTGAAATCTAAAATTGATGATAATACGGTAGGTATAATGATAGAAGTTGTTCAAGGAGAAGGTGGCGTTAACATTTGTTCTCAAGAATTTGTCCAAAATGTTCGAAAAATCTGTGATGATAAAAACATAATAATGATTATAGATGAAGTTCAAACAGGTATAGGAAGATTAGGCTCATTTTATGGATATGAAAAATTTGGAGTTGAACCAGACGTTATAACTCTAGCAAAAGGACTAGGAGCAGGTGTTCCTATTGGGGCTATACTAGCAAAAACTGAATATTCTGTTTTTGTACCAGGCGATCATGGATCAACTTTTGGTGGAAATGCTTTAACATCTGCAGCAGCATATGCTTCGAGTAAATTTATTTTAGAAAATGATATTCCTAATAATGTTAATCAATTGGGATCGTATTTTTTGAGCAAATTAAACGAATTAACTAGTAAGTTTGAAATAATATCTGAAATCAGAGGTATGGGGTTATTAATTGCAATTGAATTTAGCTCAGATATAGCTGCAGATTTGATTAATGAATGTAATAGAAATGGATTGTTAGTTAATGCAGTAAGACCTAATGCAATAAGATTTATGCCTCCACTTACAGTATCTGAAGAGGAAATATCTGAGGCAATGGTTAAGTTTACATCAGCAATAGAATCTGTTTTAAGAAAATAATGAATTATAAAGAGCTTTTAAATAGTAAAAAAACAAATTTGGTAGGGGCTGTTTCTGGAGGTTTAGATAGTTGCACAATAACTTCTTGGCTAAAAGAAAAAGGATTTAACTTAAAATGTTTAACTGTTGATTTAGGTCAACCAGATGAAGAAAATATTGAAGCTGTTGCTGATAGAATGAAAGCATGTGGTGCTACTGAAGCTTTGATAGTAAATGGACTAGATAAGCTAGCACAATTTGGATTGAAAGTTATTCAATCTCAAGCTAAATACGAGGGTGGATATTGGAATACAACTGGGATTGCAAGACCAGTCACAGTTGCTTGTATGCTAGATCATTTCAAGTCATTTGATTCGTCTTATTTATTTCATGGAGCGACCGGACGTGGCAATGATCAAGTAAGATTTGAATTGGCAACCAAAATGTTAAATCCTGATATAAATGTTTATGCCCCATGGAGAGATCATTATTTTTTATCAGACTTTCCAGGTAGAGCGGAAATGATTGATTATTGTGAATTGAAAAAATTACCAATCAAACCAAAATCCGAGTCAAGATATTCAACTGATGCTAATCTTTTAGGACTAACTCATGAAGCAGGTGATTTAGAAGATATTGAACAATCTCCTTATGATTTTGTAGAACCTGGCATGGGCAAATGGCCTTGGGATACAAAACTCAAACAAGAAATTATTTCTATTACCTGGGAAAATGGTACTCCAACTCATATCAACGGAGAATCATATTCATTGGTTAATATTTTTAAAATGTTAAATGAAATAGGTGGGAATCATGGTATAGGAATAGGTATTCATGCTGTTGAAAATAGATTTTTAGGAATAAAGTCAAGAGGGATATATGAATCTCCATCTATGGAATTGTTAGGAGAGTGTTATGAATTTTTATTGCAATTAGTTTTAGACAGAAGAATGAGAAATTATTTTGATGAATTGTCTTCTACGATATCTAGACAAATATATGAAGGTTTTTGGTTTGATACAACTACCAATATAGCACTGAGTAGTTTGTCTAAAATTTCAAATATGATTTCTGGGACGGTAGTTCTTCGATTATTTAGAGGAAAAGTTTATTTTGAAAAAATAGATGATTTAAGTAATGTTGATAAATCTTTATATACTGATGATTCGTCAATGGAAAATTTAGGTGAATTTAATCATGAAGATTCACAAGGGTTTTTAAATATTTTAGGTCTTAATGCTAAAAATCTTGGCATTAAACATAACTCAAATAATATCACAGATTGATTAAATTTTTATGAATGATGAAATTTCAAAACAAATTATTAGTACAGTAAAAAATTTTGTAAAACAAGATGTACATCCTGTAGTTAAAAATTTGGAAGAAAATGATATTTACCCTGAAGATTTAGCAAATAAAATGGCTGAATTAGGCCTTTTCGGTATTAATATTTCACAAAAATACGGTGGGTTGGGTTTATCTTACAAAAATCTAGCAGAAATTTTTACTGAACTTAGTAGAGGTTGGATGAGTCTAGCAGGAATATTAGGTACCCATACATTAGCTTGTTATATGATTGAAAATTATGGAACAGAATTTCAAAAACAACAATATTTACCAAAGCTATCTACAGGAGAAATAAGGGCTGGCTTGGGATTAACTGAATCTCATTCTGGAAGTGATGTGCAAGGTATAAAAACTTTTGCTAAAAAAAAATCTGAAGGTTACCAAATTAATGGCTCAAAAATGTTTATCACTAACGGTTCAAAGGGTAATTTATTTATTCTTGTAGCAAAGACTAACTTAGAAATTAATCCTAAGTACAAAGGTATTTCATGTTTTCTTCTTGAAGATTCCGATCAAGGTTTTTCGGTAGGTAAAAAATTGGACAAGCTTGGTTACAGAGGTGTTGATACCTGTGAATTAATATTAGAAGATTGTGAAATCCCATTAAATAGATTATTAGGAGGAGAAGAAGGTGCAGGATTTCGTCAAGTAATGGACGGATTGGAAACAGGCAGAATTAATGTTGCAGCCAGATCAGTAGGAGTTGCTAAAGAGGCTTTTAATTTATCTGTAGAATATACTAAACAAAGAGAAACTTTTGGAAAAAAAATTCAAGAACATCAAATGATTCAATCAATCATTGCAACAATGGCAACGAAAATTGAAGCAGCAGATCTTTTGGTTAAAAAAGCTGCTAATTTAAAGGATCAAGGATTGAGAGTTGATTTGGAATCTGGAATGGCAAAACTTTATTCTAGCGAAGTTTGTCAAGAAATATGCATGGATGCCATGAGAATACATGGCGGATATGGATACACCAAAGACTTGCCTATAGAAAGATTTTACAGAGATGCACCTCTTATGATAATTGGAGAAGGAACAAATGAAATTATGAAATTGCTCATAGCAAAAAGAGTTTACGAAAATCATTATTAAAGGAAATATAATGGAAATAGATGTATATGAATCTTATGGCAGATTTTATGAAGAATTCAGTGTGGGTATGAAATTTAAACATTGGCCTGGTAAGACAATAACTCAATCGGACAATCATAATTTTTGTATGCTTACCATGAATCATAATCCATTACATATTGATGTTGAATATATGAAAAATCATCAACACAAAAAACCACTTGTTGTTGGATTATTAACATTAAGTTTAATAGTAGGAATGACTGTTCAAGAGTTGTCTGGGAAAGCAATTGCTAATTTAGGTTATGAAAAAGTGAAACATGAAGGTCCTGTTTTTGAAGGTGATACAATTCATGCTTTATCAGAAGTGATAGATATGAGAGAAAGTAAATCTAATCCAAATGCAGGTATAGTTAAAGTTCAGACATTGGGTTACAATCAAAACGACCAAAAAATATTAACCTTAATAAGAAATATTTATATTCCAAAGAAAATTAATTAAAAGAATGTCCAAAGATTATAGTAAATATACGATATCATATAATTATGAGCAAAGACTTGCTAAATATGACATAGAGGGGTCTATTGCCCATTCTAAGATGTTGTCGAAACAAAATATAATTACTGAAAAAGAATTTGCAATAATACAAAAAGGCCTTTTAACTGTTCTAAGTGAAATTGATAATCAACAATTCATATGGAAACCCGAATTAGAGGATATTCATATGAATATTGAATTTAGACTTACAGAATTAATAGGCGAAGTTGGATCTAAATTACATACCGCAAGATCAAGAAATGATCAGATTTCTTTAGACATGAGAATGTATATTAAAGATTTAAATATACTAGCTATTAATAAACTGATTTTATTGATTAACAAATTAGTTGAAGTATCAGAAGAAAATTCAGATATTATTATGCCAGGCTACACACATTTACAAAGAGCGCAACCAATTTTGTTATCTCATCATCTTCTAGCTTATGCAGAAATGTTTTTGAGAGATATAGACAGATATTTAGATTCTTATAAAAGAGCTGACGTTATGCCATTAGGGAGCGGTGCTCTTGCTGGGTTACCTTACGATCTAGATAGAGAATTTGTTGCCAAAGAATTAGGATTTAGTTCACTATCTAATAACAGTATTGATACAGTGTCTGATAGAGATTTTATTTTGGATTATAGCTATGCATCATCTACAACAATGATGCATATTTCAAGATTTTCTGAAGAAATAATAATATGGTCATCTGAAGAATTTGGTTTTACTAATTTGGGGAAACAATTTACGACATGGAGCAGCATAATGCCACAAAAAAGAAATCCAGATTTTGCAGAATTAGCAAGAGGTAAAACTGGAAGAGTTTATGGAGATTTATTCAGATTATTTACAATATTAAAAGGCTTGCCATTAGCTTACAACAGAGACATGCAAGAAGATAAAGAAGGATTTTTTGACATAGCTGACACTTTAAATTTAACACTTGAAATCTTTTCAGATATGATTGGATCATTAACATTTAATAAATCTAAAATGCTAAAAGCGGTTGAAAATAGCTATGTCCTTGCAACAGACATTGCTGATTATCTTGTTTCAAAATCTGTTCCTTTTAGACAGGCTCATAAAATTGTTTCAGAAATGACTGATTTTTGTATAAAAGAAAAAAAATATTTTTCTGAATTAGAATTAAAAGATTACAAATCCTTTTCCGAAAAATTTGACAAAGATATATTTGATATTACCCCTTTATATTCTGTCAATAAAAGAGATACTTATGGTGGCACATCTGAAAATCAAATTAAAAATAACATTGCTAACATCAAATCTAGGATTAAGTTGATTGAAAAACAAATCATTTAAAATAGCACCGTCTATACTTGCAGCAGATCTTTTGAATTTAGAAAAAGAAGTTATACAAGCACAAAAATTTGGAGCTTACAGAATATCGGTTGATGTAATGGATGGTAATTTTGTACCAGATATTACCTTCGGACCAAACCTTGTTTCTCAACTCAAAAAAATTTTAGATATTGATATTGAAGTTCATTTAATGGTAAATAATCCTGAATCAAAAATAAATTCCTTTAATCAAGCTGGAGCAGATGTTTTAACTTTTCATTACGAATCTGTAAATGATTCTATTGAAAAAACAATTACAGAAATTAAAAATTTAAATTGTAGAGTAGGATTAGCTATTAATCCAGACACAGAAGTTGATGAAATCCAAAAATATTTACCTGATTTAGATGAAGTAACTGTTATGACAGTAGTACCAGGTAAGGGGGGGCAAAAACTTATTCAATCTTGCTTGTTAAAAGTAGAAAAACTTGTGGAAATCAGAACGAAATTAAACTTGAATTATTTAATACAAATAGATGGTGGAGTGAAAAAAGAAAATATTCAATCGGTAATTAAATCCGGAGCTGATATAGCAGTTGCAGGTACATCAGTTTTCAATAATGAAAGTGTAGAATATAATATGAAATCGTTACTTAATAGTTTATAGGGTGAAATATTGATTATTTTAGGCATCGAATCCTCTTGTGATGATAGTGGAGTTGCAGTACTCGAAAATGGCAATAATCTAATACACAATAAAATTCATTCACAAACTGAAATACACGCGAGTTTTGGTGGAATTGTTCCAGAAGTTGCAGCACGACAACATATTATTTCTTTTGGCAATTTAATTCAAGAAATTAAGAATAATAATTTACTAGACAATATTGATTATGTTGCTGTCACAAAAGGTCCTGGACTTGCAGGATCATTATTAGTAGGTGTGAATTATGCTAAATCTTTAGCATATTCATTAGATGTCCCTGTTATTGGTGTTAATCATTTATCTGGCCATATATACGCTGCTTGGATTGATCATCAAAATGAAATCAAATTTCCTGTCATAGCTTTATTGGTATCAGGTGGCCATACTGAGTTGGTATTAATGAAATCAAACACTGAGAAAATTTTATTGGGACAAACTAGAGATGATGCCGCAGGAGAAGTATTTGACAAAGTTGCAAGATATATGGATTTAGGTTTCCCTGGTGGTCCTGAAATAGATAATAGAGCTAAATTATCAAAATTAAAATCCAGAAACCTTCCAGTTACTAACATTAAAGATAGTCTGGATTTTAGCTTTAGTGGAATTAAGACTTCAGCAATAAAATATATATCAAGATTAATTGAAGAAAATGGAAAACTTTCGGAGGATCTGATTAATGATGTTTGTTATAACTTTCAAGACACAGTTGTTCAACAATTAATTCTTAAATTAGAATTAGCTGTAAATTTATATAAACCTAATAATATAATTGTTTGTGGCGGTGTAGCCGCTAATTCGCATTTACGAAGTAGAATAATAGAAGAATTTCCAATTCCTGTAATAATACCTACACCCAAATTATGTACGGATAATGGCGCAATGATTGCAGCAGCAGCCTTTCATGAAGGGCTTGTTTCTAATAAATCAGAGTTAGATTTAGATGTATTTCCATCTCTTAGATTAGTAGATTGATATATTTCACTCAGAAATTTTTTCAATTAGTTTATTGTAAAACAAATTATTTTTAGAAAAATTTAGTTTTATTTTGTCGCTTGAATTTATAGATAAACTTATATTATCTATAAAAAATAATTGATTTATTAATATAATCAACCCAAAAACAAAAGAAGAAAGAGCTAATATAGTATTTATAATTTCATTTTCTAATAGATTCATTAAAGGAAAATAAGATATAAACCCTAAAATAGAAAGAATTAATTTAGAGGTGTTAAATCCTTTACTTATTTTTATATTTTTTATGTCATCTATTAATAGGATTTGATATTCCCATTTAAAATTAGATTGAATTCTTTTGATAATCCTTTTAGTCGTGATTATTACATAATCATCGGAATTATATTTCAATGAATTGAATTCTTGTTCTTTTATTAAGTCATATCCAAGTATGAATTTTTCGTCTTCAAAAATGTTAATCATAAATTTATAGATTTGCTAAATATCTTTCTGTGTCTATTGCAGCCATGCAACCGCTTCCTGCTGCTGTAATTGCTTGTCTGTATTCCCAGTCTTGGACATCTCCGCAAGCAAAAACTCCCGGGATGTTAGTTTTAGTTCCTTCTTCAGTTAAAATATATCCGTTTTCATTTAAATTAAGATAATTTTTAAAAAGAGACGTATTTGGGATATGTCCGATAGCAATAAACACAGCGTCTATATTCATATTATTCGTTTTATCTGTTTTATTATTTTTAAGAACTACATCTGTTACTTTATTTTCATTGGGATTATTGATCTTTATCACTTCGCAATTTAATATAAATTCAATTTTTTCATTTGATTTTGCCCTGTCTAACATAATTTGTGACGCTCTGAATTCTTCTCTTCTGTGGATAATATATACTTTTTTAGCAAATTTTGTTAAAAATAGAGCTTCTTCCATCGCAGAATCTCCGCCTCCAACAACAATAACATCCTGATCCCTAAAGAAAAAACCATCACATGTTGCACAGGTTGACACCCCTTTACCGATTAAAAGGGATTCTTCTTTCAATCCTAGCATTTTTGCTGATGCTCCTGTTGAGATAATTACGGATTTTGAATTAATAATGGTATTATTATCTAAAAATAATTTGAAGTTTTTTGTACTGAAATCAACTTCTTTCACTTCTCCTGTAATGATTTCGGCACCGAATTTTTCAGATTGTTCTCTAAATTTATTCATTAAATCAGGTCCCATAACTCCATCAGGAAATCCGGGGAAATTTTCTACATCTGTTGTAAGAGTCAATTGACCTCCAGGAGGGAAACCTTCAATTACCATAGGATTTAGATTACCTCTTGCAGCGTACAATGCTGCGGTAAGACCTGCGGGTCCAGAACCAATGATAGTTAGTTGCTTGTCGATTTGTTTATCTATTGAATTATCCATTTATTGTATTACTATAATTATTAAAATCTTTTATATGTTACTTATATTTATGTAAAATTTAAACTGATAATTAATTCAAAAAGTTATATGGCAAATTTGATTTATAAATTGCGACTGAAATTATTTTCAATAATTTATCCTTTTATTGATGACATATCTTCGTATAAAAACCAATTTTTTAGAGATTACATAACAAAAAACACCCATGGAGTAATTTTAGAGATCGGTTCTGGAAATGGAGCTAATATAAATTACTATAAGAAATATAAAAAATTAATTCTTTTAGATAAAAATATTCATTTATTAAAAAAGACACAACTCTTGTGTAATCATAATGTTATTTTGGCGGATTCAAGTCACCTACCATTTAAAGAAACTATATTTGATAATATAGTTTCATCTCTTGTTTTGTGTTCAGTCATTGACAAACAAAAAACTATTAGAGAAATGAATCGAGTTTTAAAACCTGCAGGAAAATATTTTTTTTGGGAACATTCTATATCTAAAAATAAATTTATATATCACATGAAAACATATATTATTTTTATATGGAAATTTTTAACAGGTGGCTGTGATTACAATAGTGACAATCACAAACTAATCAAATCAATACTTTGGGGCAAATCAAAGATCTATATTAAGAAATCAATTTTAGTTAAATTTTTAGGAATGACTTACATTTACGGAGTTGTTTTGAAAGACTGAATTTTATTTTGAAATTTCTAATAATTTATTTTTGTCTATATTTCCGCCGCACAATATGAATATAGGGTTTGAATTTTTTGGTAATTTGAATTTGTTAAAAATTATAGGAGCAAGTGATGCTGCAGATGACGGTTCTATAAATAATTTTGTTCTTTCAAATATTAACCACATAGTTTCAATTATTTCTTTGTCAGATACTGTGATTAATTCATCTAAATATTTATTAACTATCTGATAATTTCTTTCACCTATAAAAGGTGCAGACAGTCCGTCTGCTATAGTATTTATAGATTTCAAGGTAATTGCTTTACCTTTTTTTAAACTTTGTTCCATACCATTTGCGCCTTTTGGTTCAACTCCAATAATTTTAATTTTCGGATTGAATTCTTTGAGTGCAACACAAATTCCTGATATTAAGCCCCCTCCTCCGATACCTGTGAATACATGGTCAACTTGTGGTAAATCTTTTGTTATTTCCATTCCTAATGTCCCTTGTCCTGCAATGACAAAATCATCATCAAAAGGATGTATAAAATAAGCATTTGTTTTTTCTTGAATTTCTTTAACTTTTTCAAGTAAATTGTCATCTGTTACTATTACATTTGCACCATAATTTTTCGTTGCTTCTATTTTTGATTTTGTGGAATATTTAGGCATAACTACCGTACTAGAAATTTGGTTTATTTTTGCGCCGTAAGCAACAGCTTGAGCATGATTTCCTGAAGACATACTCACAATTCCATTTTTTTTAAGATCTTTAATATTTAGATTACTGATTTTATTTAAAACACCTCTTATTTTAAAGGAGCCTGTTTTTTGAAATAGTTCTTGTTTAAAATATATATTTGAGTTGTATTTTTCTGATAAAAAGCTTGACGTAGATATAGGTGTTCTGTGTATATTACTACCAATTACTCTAAGAGCTTTATTTATATCATTAGAATTTATCATGTTAAATTTTAATTAAACTAAAGGATTAAAAAATGAAATATACTAATTATCCACCATCTACTAGGCCAACTGCAATGGGTTTTAATGGTATGGCTGCATCTGCACATCCTTATGCTAGTATGGCAGGAATCAATATTTTAAAAAAAGGTGGGAATGCATTTGATGCAATAGTTGCAATAGCATCAACGTTAAACGTTGTAGAACCTTTCATGTCTGGTATGGGAGGAGTTGGCGTTGCATTAGTTTACAATTCTAAAGAAAAGAAATTACGTTCACTTAATTTTTCTGGATCAGCGCCTAAATTAGCTGATCCAGAAAAATATACTGAAGAAGCTAAAAATATAGGGCCTTGGGCACCATTGGTACCTGGAAATGTTGCAGGATGGTTAGAAATTCAAGAAACGTTAGGAAATCTAGAAAGAAAAGAAGTATTTGAAGAAGCTATAAATTATGCTAAGAATGGATTTCCAATGACACATTTTCATTACACAATGTTTGGTAATTCTGTTGATAGACTAAATAAATTTCCTTCTGGTGAAATAATATTAAATTCAGGAAAAGTTTCTCCTCCTGGATCTAGGATAAAAATGCCTGAATTAGCAAATTCATTACAGTTGGTTGCAAATAAAGGTGCCGATGAGTTTTACAGAGGAAGTATAGCAAAAAAAATAGTTGACTCAATGAAATTATATGGAGGTTTAATTAACGAAGAAGATTTAGATGCTGTAAAAGCCGAATGGACTGATCCTTTGACAGTCAAATATAAAGATTTTGAAGTTTCTACAGTACCCCCAAATAGTAGTGGATTTCAAATTCTTGAAACTCTTAAAATTTTAGAAACCCTACCACCTGAAAAAATCAAGTTCCAGGATTCTGATTTTGTTCATACTTTTATAGAAACTGCAAAATTGGCTGCCACTGACAGAATTGCATATGGGGGAGATCAATCACTTGGCTTAACTCCAACAGATAAATTGTTATCATCAGATTACGCAAATTATCAATCTAGTAGAATTTCACTAGATAAAGCTAATTTGTTAGCTGGAGAAGTTTTTAATCCCGATGCTCCTCAAGGTTCTTTGACAGCCGTAGACCTTGATGCATATGATGGTGGAATGACCACACATTTTTCAGTTGCAGATAAAGATGGAAATGTAGTATCGATTACTCAAACACTTGGGGGTGGATTTGGATCAGCCCTTGCCCCTGAAGGCACAGGAATATTTCTTAATAATATGGGAGATTGGTTTGATTTACACGATGGAAGTCGAAATCAAATTGGACCAAACAGAAAGCAGGATATGTGCCTAAGCCCAACACAAACATTTAAAAATGGAGAATTTTATGCAAGCGTTGGAACACCCGGAAGTTGGGGGATTTTGCAAACAACATCTCAAATGTTAATTAATTTATTGGATTTTGAAATGAATATGCAACAAGTTATTGATTCACCAAGATTTAA
This sequence comes from uncultured Chloroflexota bacterium, assembly GCA_913045935.1. GTDB lineage: Bacteria > Chloroflexota > Dehalococcoidia > Lucifugimonadales. Next base: position 29,415 of record CAJWSY010000003.1, read on the forward strand.
AGCTATTGGAGGTAATAGAGTAGAAATGGAATCAAGATTTCCTGTTTCATTAATTGAAAATTTGAAAGCAAGAGGTCATGAAATAGTAAATCTACCTGATTGGTCACCTAGTGTTGGTGGAGGGCATGGAATAAAATTTGACAAAGAAACAGGATCTTATCAAGGTGGAGCCGACCCAAGGCGTGACGGATATGCTTTTGGTAACTGATATTCTATTTTTAATTATTCAGGCATTATTATTTCTGAATTTACATTTCTCATTTTATTTGGCATTATTACCATAGAATGAATTGAAGTACTCTCGGATAAAGATGCTAGAGAAAAAATTGTTTCAGCTACGTCTACGCTTTTTGCCATTGATTTTCGTCCCTCCTCAGAAGGAACTACAGGTCTTTGATCCATAATTGGAGTATCTACTTCACCTGGCATAATTGCAGTTGCTTTAACCATAGTATTTTTTAGTTCGATATTTAAGTATTCTGTAAAATTAATAACAGCAGCTTTTGCTGCTCCATATGATAATCCTGCAATTGGGCTCCCTGATAATCCTGCTACTGAAGATATATTTATTATTAAGCCATTATTGTGTGATTTCATATTTTTTAAGACAGCCTGGGTAAACAAGACTGTACCAACAAGATTGGAATTAAATACATTTACAATATCTTCTAACTCAGTATTTTGAGTATTCCGATTTTTAGAACTATGCCCTGCATTGTTCATTAGGATGTCTATTTTTCGATGTTTTTTGATAACATCCTCAACTGTTTTTTCTACAAAAACAGGGTCTGCGACATCCCCTACATAGTAAGTACAATTACCATTGTTTTGTTTGATATTTTTTGATACCTCTATTAATTTAGATTCAGTTCTTCCAGTAATAATGATATTATCTCCATTGTTAGCAAATTTTATGGCAGTTTCCATTCCTATTCCACTACCACCACCTGTTATTATTATATTTCTATTAGTTTTAGCCATGATTTCTCCTTAAGAATTAGATTATTTATCTTTATTTTTTGTTGCTCTTGATTGCTCTAAAATTGGAATCAGTTTATCAATTGGGATTGCATATCTTGTGTTACCATTTATGCCCGTAACTGTTTCTGCTTTTAATATTGAATTTATTATTGATTCATTCGTAGTTTCTATAACACCTCTAAAAAGATTATTCAGATTATCCTCAGTTAATTGAATATGATCATATTTTGAATTTTTATTTTTACTTTTATTATATTCAGCATTTGAAAATGCTATTACAAAATCTCCACTTCCATGGCTAGCAATTCCACCTGAAAGTCCTAATCCTAATCCCACTCTTTTTGCTAATCGGTTAAGTTGTCTGCTCGATAAAGGCGCATCAGTAGCAATTATTATCATTATAGACCCTGGAGGTTCATCAGATTTACTCTGATTTGGGTTATATTCATCAGTTTCAAAATTAGGTGGTAATATGTGTCTACCAACAGGTATTCCGTCTAACCTTAAGTCTCTTGGATCTCCTGTATTTGTTAAAGTTAAACATCCAATTGTATATTCACCTTCAGGTGTATTTGTGATTCTTGAAGATGTTCCTATACCTCCTTTCCAACCAAACCCTGTCATTCCTACCCCGGCTCCTACTACACCTTCTGAAAATTCGTTTTCACTTGCATGATCTATAGCATTAATTACATGAGATTTTTGTATGTGTCTACCAACGATGTCATTTAAAAATCCATCATTGCATTCTCCAACAACAGGGTTAAATGATCTGATTTCAGGGTTTTTTTCAGATAAATAATCTATTAAATAATTTGTTACTTTCCATGTACTTAATGTGCTTGTCAGAATTATTGGCGATTCAATCCGCCCTAACTCTTTGATTTGAGGAATTCCAACTGTTTTCCCAAAACCATTGATTACATGAGAAGAAGCTTTCACTTTATATTTAAATATATTTTCATCATGAGGAAGAATCGCTGTAACACCAGTTCTTATTGGTCCTTTGCCTATTTTCAGATCTCCGCTACCTTCAATTATTGTTGAATGTCCAACTTTAACACCAGGCACATCAGTGATTGAGTTTAATTTACCCTTGGGTAATATTCCCATTTCTAATCCAAGATCTTTACTCCTTGGTCGATTATTATTTGATATCATTTGATACTCCATGAAAACAAAATTATTTATTGATATTCTTACATAATTTTAAGCTATAGTCGATTATTATAGTAAATGTTTAAATTTAAATTGATTAAATGTATGTTATGGTTTGAAAATTGTGATTCAACTATGGATATTTGCCATAGATTTGCCAGTTTTTATGATAAAGATTTATTGATAGGATCTTCAAGGCAATTATCGGGCAGAGGGACAAAAAACCGAGTTTGGGAATCTCCCAAAGGTAATTTGTATCTGTCTTTTTTATTATTTCCACGAAAGAGGCAAGTTCATACTCTTCACATGATTGCAGCATTGTCTGTGATAGAGTTTTTAAATATAAACAAATTAAAATCTACTATTAAATGGCCAAATGATATTATGATTAACGGAGAGAAAATTTCAGGAATTTTGCAAGAAAATGTTTATAAAAATCAATCTATTCAGTATTCAATCTTAGGAATTGGCTTAAATTTAAACATGGATCAAAAGTTAAATATAGATGTCCCTCATACATCTGTGAAATTAATAACTTCTAATGTTATTGATGAAAAAAAATCAGGAAATAAAATTTCAAGTTTGTTTTCTAAATTTTATTTGTCAAAACTCTCTGATAATCAAATTTCAAACTTATGGAAAAAAGAAATTGATACTATTTCAAAGGAAGCTCAAGTTCTCTTATTAGATGGCACAGAACTAAAAGGTAAAGTGTTATGCGTAGATAATAACGGAGATCTAGTTTTAAAAACAAAAAATGATAATCAAATCATTAAAGCGGGAATGGTAAAAAAATTAACTATTAGTAAGTAGCTCGTCCTCCACTAATGTCAAACACAGCGCCTGTTGAAAATGAGCATTTTTCCGAACTTAGCCATGATACCATATTGGCCACTTCTTCTATTTCCCCCGTACGCCCAATAGGGATTTTTTCAATCATATAATTTATATGTTCTTCTGTAAATTCATCAAGAATTGAGGTATTTACTACTGCAGGAGTAATGCAATTTACTCGTATTTCTGTTTTTGATAATTCTTTTCCTAAAGATTTAGTTAATCCTATAACTCCAGCTTTTGTTGCCGAATACGCTGATGCATTAGGATTCCCCTCCTTTCCGGCTATTGAAGCAATATTAACAATCCTTCCGTAATTGTTTTTTAACATTAACGGGACTGCGTATTTGCAAAACAAAAACACACTTTTTAGATTTATTGAATATACCCGATCAAATTCTTCAGATGGTAATTCCCATAAAGTTTTATTTATTCCACCGATCCCTGCATTATTGACTAAAATATCTAAACCTGTAAATTTTGTTTCAACAATGTTCATAACACTTTTTGCTGTGCTTTCTTGAGATACATCTCCTATTATAATTTCAACGGTGTTTCCATATTCTTTCAATTCTTCTTGGGTGGTTTTAACTTTTTCATCTATATCAACAAGAATAAGATTGGATCCGTTTTTTGCAAATTCTTTTGCAATTCCTTTTCCTAATCCTTGATATGAACCAGTTACTATTGCTAATTTATTTTCGAAACTCATTTTAATGTAAAGGGCAAATAAAAATTGCAGATTTTTGTACAAAAGATAATTGTTCTTCAGTAAGATTTTGATTTTCCATAGATTTGGAAGCAGCTTGTGCTAAACTCCATGAACCTAATAGTAAGACTGAAGTAAATAATATAACCCAAATAAACAAAAAGGTAATATTTGATTTCAACATGTACTTAAACTGTTTTTATAATTATATCCATTATAACTTGATTTTAAAATAAAAACTTTTAAAAGAAATTTAATTGTTTTTTTATTAGAATTATTTTCTGTTAGATTGTACAATAACAATCATTAATTATTATCAGAATCATGAAATCTTTTTTTATATTTTTAACACTATTTATTTGCTTGATTGCTTGTTCTTCACAAGAAATAACTACATCGACACAAAATAATCAAACAAGTGAACCCGAAGTAATTTCTTCTGCTTTTTCTTTTGTTTTCGATTCAGGACGTGAACTATCTGATAAGACAATTAAAGATTCAGGGATGTCTCATTTCCTGTATTTTTTCACCCCCACCTGAGGTCATTGTATTTCTGAGTTGCAGAAAATAGTTTCAAAATCTGACGAATTATCTAATACAAAATTTGTAGCAATATCTATTGATCCTTCAATGAAAGAAAGTGAATTTCAGAAATTTAGAGATAAAAATAACCTTAGTGAATTAGATATGCTTCCATATAATAAAGAAATGATTTTATTTTTTGAAATTAGCATGAGAGGTTCCAAACGAATTTTAAATCAAAATTCTAATTTGATTTACTCAGGAAATATGTCAGATTACGAATTTGACTTGTGGAAGGAATTATTAAATGAACAATAATCAGAACATAAATAATTCAATTGTTATATCAGCTGATCATGGTGGTTATGATTTAAAAGAAGAACTAAAGCTTTTTATATCTGAAAATTATCCAGAAATGACAATTATCGATGCTGGTGCTTATCAGTATGACTCTGAAGATGATTTTCCTGATATGACTAAAAATCTAACTGACGTAATACATAAAGGTGATGCAATGCGCGGGATTGCAATATGTGGGTCAGGCGTGGGAGCATCAATTGTGGCTAATAAAAACCCAGGAATTAGAGCAGCCGTTTGTCATGATGTTTATAGTGCTGCTCAAGGTGTAGAGCATAATAATATGAATGTTTTGTGCATGGGTGGGAGAGTTATTGACATTGACTCAGCTAAGCAAATTGTAAAAAGTTTCTTGAATGCAAATTTTATTGAAGAACCCAAGTATGTAAGAAGGCTAAATAAAATTAATAAACTGGATTAATCCTTCATATATCAATCTCATTGCAAGAATTGTCAATATAAAATAAAAAACTCTTCCAAATATTTTTTCATTTATATTTGTTAATATTTTTTTGCCTGTCCAAGTCCCAAATATTCCAAATATAATCATTGTGATGATCAGATATATATATTCTGAAAAAGAAAACCCAAGGAAAATAAAAACAATTATTTTTATTCCATGCTTCCAAGTCATAAATGCTGCTTGTGTAGCTACAGTTGATTGTCTGTTCTTGGTAAATGATTTGATAAATGGTGCCATAATTGGGCCTGATGCACCAATGAACATTGTTAGAAATGATGATATCAAACCAACTAGACCAATGCTTTTATTAGATATTTTGATGTTTCTAGATTGAGGTACGTATATTGAATATAAAATAAATATTCCAATTAAGGATTGAATAATGTGCTTAGGTAAATCAATTAATATAATTCCAGCAATAGAAACTCCAATTAACGAACCAAATATAAATGGAGTAAAGTATTTCAAATCAATATGTTCACGGAGCATTACCGCTCTTGTGGAATTAGAACTTATTTGTATTACAGCATGAACGGGAACAATAGCTAGTGGATTTAAAATATTTACCATAATTAGAATTAAAAGCGCTCCTCCTCCGAGTCCAAATGAAGCTGTAATAGTTGATGTGATGTAACTACTTAAACAAAGTATTAGAAATTCCCATACTGTGAAATTATTTGTGGTTGTGATAAAAGAGATTATTTCAGGCATAAATTAATTTTGTACTAAGATTGAATTTAGTATAATTCCAATTAGAAAAATATATTTTAGAATAATAGCATATATATTAAGTGCATTTTACAATATAACCAATTAGTATTATTTAAAATCATTTTTATACGTGAGGTATATAATAATTGAATAGCGAAGAGATTAGAGAAAGTTTTTTAAATTATTTTGAGTCTAAAAATCATTTGAGGTACCCAAGTTCTTCTTTGATTCCTGTAGGTGATCCTACTTTGCTACTAACTAACGCTGGAATGGTTCAATTTAAATCATATTTTTCAGGAGACGAAAAACCTCCGTCAGATATTCTTACAACTTCACAAAAATGTTTTAGAACAGTTGATATTGATGAAGTTGGTGATTCAACTCATCTTACATTTTTTGAAATGTTAGGAAATTTTAGTATTGGAAAATATTTTAAACAAGATGCAATTAAGTATTCTATAGATTATCTTACCAATATCTTAAAATTAGATATCAAACGATTATATATAACCATTCACGATTCAGATGATGAATCTTCAGTATTTTGGAATGAAGTAGGGATCCCTGATGAAAGAATATATAAATTTGGATCTGAGGATAATTGGTGGGGACCTGCAGGATCTGAAGGACCATGTGGCCCATGCTCAGAGTTGCACTATGATTTTGGGGATGATGTGCCACAATGCGGTTTAGATTCATGTGGGCCCAATTGTGATGTTGTGATAAATAAAAATGGAGATACATGTGAGAGAGTTATTGAATTATGGAATTTAGTATTTATGCAATTTTATCAAGATCAATCAGGTAATAGAAAATTACTACCTGCTCCAAGTGTTGATACAGGTATGGGGTTTGAAAGATTAGCAGTCATTATGCAAAAAGTAAGAAGCATATATGATACTGATTTATTTATGCCCATTATCAAATTAATTGAGCAACAAAGCGAAAAAAAATATAAAAATAATGAATCTGATGATGTTGCATTTCGAATAGTATCAGAGCATATGAGAAGTTCTACATTCTTGATTGGTGATGGTGTTATTCCAGGAAACGAAGGTAGATCATATGTTTTACGCAGAATTTTAAGAAGGGCTATAAGATATTCAGACAAATTAAATATTGACTCAAATACATTGTTGGATATTTCGAAATATATTATTGAAAACATGAATAAGTGGTACCCAGAATTGAAAGTTAATGAAGAATTTATTTATTCTGTCATACAGCAAGAGCAAGAAAAATTTTCTTTAGTGTTTCAAAGAGGCTTAAACGAATTACAAAGTTTTTTTGATAATAATGAAGGCGAAGACATAAATGCAAAATTACTATTTAAATTATGGGACACTTTTGGTTTTCCTGTAGAATTGACATCTGAGATTGCAACTGAAAATGGTGTTGATATAGATTTAAATGGTTTTAACTCTTTAATGGATACACAAAAAAAAAGATCCAGAGAATCTTCTAGATTTGAAACCTCTACATCAAAAATCGATGAATATAAAAAAATAAAAATTTCTCAAATTAATTTTGTAGGATATGATCTTCTAAATAAAAAGAGTACTGTAGTTGGTATTATTGAAAATGATAAATTTGTGAACAACACTACCCAAAATGGTAAAAACCTTGAAATTATTACTGACTCTACAACTTTCTATCCTGAAGGCGGCGGCCAGATAGGAGATTCAGGATTAATATTTAATGATAATTTTAAATTTGAAGTCCAAGACACTCAAGAAGTTATAAAAGGAATAATCACGCATATAGGTGTGTTGAAATCAGGAAGCATATCTATAGGTGATAAAGTATTTAATAATGTAGATGAACAGAACAGAAAAGATTCAGGTAGAAATCATACAGCAACCCATTTGCTGCATTCAGCCTTAAGAAAAAGATTGGGTAATCATGTTAGACAAGCTGGTTCGTTAGTTGAACCTGATCGATTAAGATTTGATTTTAGTCATCCAAAAGCTTTATCAAAAGCAGAAATTTCAGACGTACAAAGCCTTGTTTCCAATCAAATAAACTTAGATTCTTCTATAAGAAAATCCGAGGATAAATATAATGATGCAATTAAAAGAGGTGCACTAGCTTTTTTTGGTGACAGATACGATCAAACAGTTAGATTGATTGAAATAGGTGATGAGTCAACTTTTAGCTTTGAAGTATGCGGAGGAACCCATGTTAAGTCTACAGGTGAATTAGGACAGTTTATTATTGTGTCTGAATCAAGTATTGGTGCAGGTTTAAGGCGTATTGAAGCATATTCAGGACGAAGAGCAAAAGAATTTCTTGATTCAAAAATAGAGTCTTTGAATAATTTATCTAAACAATTGAATTGTAAACCAGAAGATATAAAAGAAAAAATTGAATTTTTATCTAAAAATTTAGATTTATATTCTGAAAAAATAGATTATTCAAAAACTAAAATCATTAACATGATGGCAAAAGAAATTTCTGACAAATCAGTTGACCAAAACGAAATTAAAATAGTTTCAAATGTTGTTAATTTGGAACCAGCTATGCTAAAAGAATTATCCGACAAAATTCAAGATTATATTCCAGATTCTTTAATTATTTTAGGAACACCTACAACGAAAGGTCCAGTAGTAATTGTTAAATCAACAAAGAAAGCCTTAATGCTCGGCTACGATGCTAGAGAAATTGTAAAAATGATTTCTGAAATAATTAATGGTCGTGGCGGAGGAAAACCTGAGATGGCACAAGCTGGGGGTGATGATAATACTAAATTAATTAACATAGAAAATATTGATTTAGCGTACCTTATTAAAGATTAAAATGAATATTCTTAGTATAGATCACGGAGATAAGCGTATTGGTTTTGCAATTGGTAATTCAATAAGAAAAATCTCAACTCCTTTAACCCAAATTACTAATTCATCTTTGGATTTTGTAATATCTCAAATCAAATCTTTAATTATCCAATATGAAATTGAGCAAATTATTATTGGGATTCCTTTTAATGAAGATGGAGGAGACAGTTTACAGTCTCTAAAAGTAAGAGATTTTGCAAATATTATTAAAACAGAATTAAATTTAGTTGTCCTTGGAGTTGACGAAAGATTTAGTTCGATTGACTCAGAAAAATTATTAATTGATATAGATGTTTCAAGAAAAAAAAGAAAAAAAAGCTTAGATTCTCTATCTGCTTCAATTATATTGAAAAGATATTTTGATAATGAGGAATGTGTAAGATTATGAATAATTCACAATTAAAAAACATAGGCATTATAGGTTATCCTCTTGGACATTCTTTGTCTCCTGATATGCATAATTATATATATAAATCTTTAGCTATAAATGCTCTATATAACAAATGGGAAGTTAGCGAATTAGATTTAAAAAACGAATTTACAAGAATCACAAATGAAAATTTTATTGGTGCTAATGTTACAGTTCCATATAAAGAAAAAATTATCCCGTTTTTAGATGAACTAGATAATGATTCAAAAATCACTGGTGCAGTTAACACAATATTGAAGCAAAACGGAAAATTGTTAGGATTTAATACAGATATATATGGAATTAAAGAATGTTTAAATAAAAAATTTGCTGACAATGACATAGATAACGTAGTTTTATTGGGATCGGGTGGGGCGGCTAAAGCTGTGATGTATGCATTATTACAAAGAGGATTAAAAAATGTTTCAATAATAAATAGAACGAAATTAAATACAAATCAAATGTTGGATAATTTTAAGAAATTCAAATTTAACAGTGAGTATTTAGATTTTGACGATAAAGAAAAAATCAATCAAAAATGTATTGAATCAAATTTAATTGTTAATACAACAACTATTGGAATGAAAGGTTCAATGATGGAAGGATCTTCACCGTTAGACATTAAATCTATCAACAATAAAAATATTGTGTTTGATTTAGTATATAATCCAAGAATTACGAAACTTATAGAAATTGCCCATAACAAAAATGCAGAAATCATAGAAGGGATAGATATGTTGGTTTACCAAGCGATAAGAAGTATAGAAATATGGACTGATATCACTCCATCTTTTGATATTATGAAAAATAAATGTTTAGAATTATTAAAATAAAAATATGAAGACTATTGTGTATATTGTTGGATTTTCTGGGACTGGCAAATCAGTCTCATCAGAACTTGCAGCCAAATCATTAGGATGGAAATATTATGATATGGACAAAATTATAGAGTACGAATCAGGGAAATCAATAAATGAAATTTTTGATAGTAATGGGGAATCTTGGTTCAGGAAAAAAGAATCTGAATTATTAATCAGACTATCAAAAGAAAGTAATTGTATTATTTCTACAGGGGGAGGAGTTCCAATTTCAAAAGATAATATAAAAAAAATGAATCAAACAGGATATGTGATATCTTTAGATGCTTCAATTAGTACTATTATAAAAAGATTAGATCAAAATAATGTTGACGGTGAAAATGAAAAGACAATCAGGCCTAAATTATCAAATTTTACCCCTGAAAAAATAAAAAAACTTAAATCTGACAGGTCGGATGCATATTCTAGTTCAAATTATATTATTAATACAAATAACAAAACTGTGGAAGAAGTTGCAAATAATATAGTTTATGAAACTGAAAAATATATATCAGACTTAATTGGTAATTCGTTATCTAAAATTGATTCTTTTTGTACAAATGTAAAATCTAAAAATGATCAATATGGAGTATTTGTTGGTTTGGATATATATAAAAACTTACCTCAGGTAATATCAAATTTAACCAATAGAGATAAATTTTATTTACTTGCAGATGATGGATCTAAATCTTATATGAGAGATATACAAAACATATTTGAATTAGCGGGCAAAAATACTACTACTTTTGTTATTCCTCAAGGTGAGTCTAGTAAATCATTAGAAATATCCTCAAAAATTTATGAGTGGTTATCAATCGAACATGCTGATAGAGGTGATATGTTAATTGGGATTGGGGGAGGAGTGGTTGGAGACATTACAGGTTTTGTTGCTTCCACATACATGCGAGGGATAAAATTTGTTTTACTTCCTACAACACTTCTTTCTATGTCTGATTCATCAATAGGTGGCAAAACTGCTGTAGATGTAAATAATATAAAAAATTTGGTGGGTTCGTTTTATAATCCTTCACTAGTATATTCAGATTTGCGTTCATTAAATACGTTGCCCCAAAGACAAATAAGTTCTGGATGGGCTGAATTAATTAAACATGGATTTATAAAAGATAAAATATTATTACGTGAAATGATGGATATTTCAAATTATAAAGATATTGATCAAAACATTAGTGAAATCATAAAAAGAAGTATCCAGATTAAAGGTGACATAGTTACGGTTGATGAAAATGAAAAATATGGATCACGAATTATGCTTAATTACGGACACACTTTGGGACATGCAATAGAAAGTTCTACAAATTTAGAGCAATATACGCATGGAGAAGCCGTTAGTATTGGAATGACTTTTGCTGCAAAATTAAGTCATCATTTAAATATGCTAAGTCATGATGAGCTAGATTTCCATAATAAAATTTTACAAAAATTTGATCTACCTATAAAGACAAATAATATAGATTGGGATAAATGTTACGAGTTAATGTTAAATGATAAAAAAGTAATAAACGGTCAAATTAATTGGATTTTATTAGAGTCACTAGGTAAATCTATTTTGAAAAATGATATAAATAAAGAGACAATATATAAAGTTTTTGAGAGTATGTAGTGGTTTTAATTTTATATTATTTTTTAGCTAGTTTAATATCTTCAACTTTAGGTACATTGATTGGAGCAGGAGGTAGTGCAATATTGGGACCTTTGCTTCTGATTACAGAAACTTCTATGGGCACATCAATTGGAGCAAAAAACATAATAGGTACTTCTTTGGCATGTGTAGTAGCAAATAGTGTGTCAGGTTCATATCGGTATTTGAAAATAGGAACTGTAGATATCAAAAGTGGTTTGATTTTTAGTGTTATTGGAATTCCTTTTAGCATACTTGCAGCCCTAGCACTCATAGAAATTGATACAACTAACTTTAAAATTATGTTTGGTGTCACATTGATATTAATAACGATATTTATGATATATCAATCTATGAAAAATGAAATTATAGGAGAATCAAACAGTATTATAAAATTGAACAATAAATTTTTCTCAGAAAATAGAGAAATTGTTACAAAAGATTCTCAAATCTATAAATACACATTTAGTATGGGAGTCGCTGCTTTTTATAATATATTCTTGGGTTTCGTAGCTACTTTTTTTGGTATTGGGGGAGGAATAATTCGAACACCTTTATTGATTTATATTTCAAGATTTCCAGTAAAGATTGCTACTGCCACATCTGTATTTAGCCTACTATTTACATCTTTAGCTGGTACTATTGTGTATTGGTGGCAAGGTTTTTATGATCTTAATTTGTTTTTTCCTGCAGCAACAGGAGCGTTATTTGGAGCTCAAATAGGCGCGCAAGTAAGTAGGTTTTTAAATGGTCAATGGATTATAAGAATATTAGCTCTTGTTTTATTAAGTATGGGATTATTGTTAATTATTCAAAATACTTAAATATGGAACCTTTTTTTAAAATAATAAATGTTGATAATGCTAGCAGGACTGGAGTTATCCATCTTAAGGGTATAAATATTAATACACCTTGTTTTATGCCTGTAGCAACCCAAGCATCTGTGAAATCATTAGATTCATTTGAACTCAAAGAAATAGGATATAAATTAATTTTATCAAATATTTATCACATGGCAGTTAGACCGGGAATAAACTATTTACATAAATTTGGAGGTATCCATAAATTTATGAATTGGGATGGCTTAATTTTAACTGACAGCGGTGGATTTCAAGGATATAGCTTAGCCCATAGAGTTAAAATCCGAAACGATGGGATTATTTTTAAAAGCCATTTAGATGGCAAGGAAATATATTTTAAACCTAAGGAAGTTATTGAATATCAAGAAAATATAGGCTCTAATATTATGATGCCTTTAGATATTTGTTTACCAAAAGGGTCCAATGAAAATAAATTAATGGAAGCATTAGAAACAACATACAAATGGGGAAAAGAAAGTATTTCTGCTCGTACTTCGTCATCTTCCAAGCTTTTTGGCATAATCCAAGGAGGAAATAATTTGCAATTAAGAGAAATCTCAGCGAAAAAAATGACCCAACTTGATTTTGATGGCTTTGCATATGGAGGCCTTTCTGTAGGTGAAGATAAAGACTTAATGATCCAAACACAAATTTCAGCAAATAGATTATTACCGGAAGATAAACCAAGATATTTAATGGGTATTGGTTCTCCTGAAGATTTAGTCCGATCTATTTATAACGGATTTGATATGTTTGATTGTGTTTTGCCAACCAGAATAGCTAGAAATGGATCATTATTTACAAATAACGGCAGAATAAATATCTTTAATTCCAAATATAAAAATTTAGATAAACCAATAGTATTAAATTGTGAGTGTTATTCTTGTCATAATTACAGCGTTGCATATATTCATCATTTATTTAAAGCAAAAGAATTATTGGGTTATAGAATTGCTTCAATACATAATTTAGCTTTCTTGTATAATTTAATGAATGAAATTCGACAGCATATCAAAAATTCTGATTTTTCTGAATTTGTAAATGAATTTTTATCTAAATATAAAGTTCCAAACCAAAAAGTTCAACAAGAACAAAAATCTAAATGGATTGAATCTAAGGGTAGAATAAAAAATAAGATTTAATGTCTAGTGTGAAATGAGAATATTATGAAAACAATTCTGAAACTATTAATTATAATTATTGATAAATTTGAACACTCAAATTACTGTAAATTAAGAAATGTAATTAGTTTACTTTTGAATAGAGACTATAAATTAAGTTTTGTTAAATCTGAAAATATGTATAAGAAAACATATAAGAATAAAAAGTATGTATATTATTCTGATAAAAAAAGAGCTGTTAGAATTCATTCTCCTTACAACGAAATGATTAGTAATTTAATTTATAGTTATTGCCTTGAAAACATAGATTTTAAAGATAATGATGTGATTATTGACTGCGGAGCTAATATAGGAGAATTAGGTTTGTTTTTTTCTGAACAAAATTTTTTAGTAAACTATATTGGATTAGAGCCATCCAGTAAAGAATTTTCAGCATGCAAATTAAATAATCCACATTCTGAAATTTTAAATTTAGGATTATGGAACAAAAAAAGTAAATTAAATTTTTACATTAAATCTGAAACAGCTGATTCTTCGGTGTTTGAAATTGATGATTATAAAGAGATAGTCACTATTAAAGTAGATAGACTTGATAGCATCATAGATAAAGAAAAATATAAATCTATAAAATTATTGAAAATTGATGCAGAAGGAGCGGAACCTGAAATTTTAGAAGGTACGAAAAATCTTTTAGGTATAATTGAATATATTTCTGTTGATGTGGGCCCCGAAAGAGGTATAGATCAGAAAAGTACAGACTATGAAGTAACGACCTTTCTAACAAATAATAATTTTAAATTAATTACAGAAAACACTAATAGAAAATCAAAATTGTTTCAAAATAAACATTAATTTATTAAAGATTTCCACTTTTCTACTTCATCGTAAATATCTTTGTCATTAATATAATTAAATTTTTGATTGTCAGGATGGATAGTATGTTTTCTTTTTATGTATCTATCTAGTTGAGATTTTCTTAGAATTTGTACAATAAAATTTCTTAAATGATAATTTAATCCTATTGGTTTGGGGATTATTATATTTTCATTTTTATAGTATTTATTTATATCTCTTTCTATAGGCTTGTGTGTAGTAGATTCTTGATGTATAAAATCAACTAATTTTTCTATAACATCATATTCCGGTGATATGTTCTTATTAGCCCATTTTTTTAATTTGAGATCTTTATTATTGTTAAAGCTTTGGTTCTGAATTAATTGTTCAAAATTATCAAGAGATTTGATTTTTGGTAAGAATTCAAACCACTCACTGATCATATATTTGGGTAAAGTAAAAGGTTGCAACATATATGTAGGTTTTTCAGATAAAGCGGATTCGATTAAAGTTGTACTATAATTTGAAATGATTAAATCACTTGATAATATCCAGTCTCTTGCATTCCCTTCTTTGATGAAATATAAGTTGGGATGTAATTCTTTATTGATTTTTTTATAATATTTTACAAAATCTGTAGTTGGAGTCATGGGTCTAGGCCTGATAATTAAGTTTATGTCAAAATTAGAAATAATATGATGTATCCATTTCATTGTTTCTTCATAAGAATTTTTTACAAATAATTGAACTTCTAAAGATATATCTTTATCTTGTTTAACCGGTTTAAATACAGATTTGTCTCCTCCGAATATAGCCCCATAATTTTCAGGGAAGAATACCCATGGTTTGTTTTTGTTAATATCATATTTTTTTGATAAATAATTTTTATCTAAAAATAAATTATTATATGGAGGTTTGTATAACTGATATTGCAAATTGCCATTCACAAATATATTTTTGTCATTTACACCATTATCAATCAAAAATTGTTTGTAGTTTTCACTCCAAGTTAAATGTGTAACTTCATTTTTTACAAATTCACTGGTTGGTTTGCGGAAAGTTAGTTGGTGAGGTCTAAATATTTGTTCGTAATTTAAATTTATTATTTTTGCATCACTCCAGGTATAAATAAAAGGAAACACAATAGAATTTAACGTTCTGAAAAAAGGAGTTAATACAATCCGGGGTCGTATGGAATTAATATTTGAGCGGTCTCTTGTAGATTTAATATAAACTGAATAATTGTATCTTGTTTCCAAAAGCATTTTTATTATACATGCGACTGCAAATTCTCTTGCTTTATGTTCAATTAATATAACTATTGAATGTTTGTCATTATTCATTGTTACAGTATATTGGACTTTTAAGCCATTTTATACAATTTCTTCTTCAATGTTTTTATTTATACTTTTGTATTTACCAAGATTTATTGCAGTATCTTTAATATGTTTAAATTCTTCAATAAATCCGTTTTGAGATGTTCTTTTATCAGAAGTGTACAATACAAAATTCGCCCCATTTTTGATCCATTTACTTGTGAGATCAGTTGTTTGATGATGGATCATTACCGGGGTATTTGCTGACTCGCACTTTTGAATTATTTCTTTAAGGGCATCTTCGTATAATTTGTTTTCGTATTCATTAGGAATTCCTAGAGAAACACTTAAATCGTTTGGTCCAACAAATATTGCGTCTATTCCTTTTGTATCTAACATGTTTTCTAAATTTTCTATTGCAGGAACACTTTCTATACCAATGATGCAAATATTGTTTTTATTTAAATTTTCAAGATATATTTTTGATTTTTCACTTGGAAAGATATTCTTTTTTACAATATCATCTAATAATTTACCTTTTAGAGGTTTCCATTTAACTGCTCCTACAATTTCTTCTACTTCGGATTTTGATTCACAATAAGGAGCTAATATTCCAGCTGCACCAGCGTCAAGGTTCATAGTTGCATAATGAGAAGATGGAATAGGTATTCTGACTATAGGTGCTACGCTACATAAATTGAATGAATTTACTAAGTTGGCTACTTCTGATCTACTATAAGGAGAATGCTCTGTATCAATCACAACATAATCTAATCCGATATTTTCAAAATGGGAAGCCCATCTTGGCGAAATAGAATTTGTTAGCATAGTTCCAAACACACAGTTGCCGTTATCTATTTGCTTTATTATTTGATGATTTTTCATTATAGCTATTTTCCTTTAATTTTAATCATATGATAAATTTAAAATTAATTTTTGTATTGAACTTATATGGTAAGATTGTAAAATTTTGTTATGAATACTAGTTTTACTAAATTATTAAATGAAATCAAGATCTTAGATTTCACAAATCATTATTCAGGTGACATAACATCCATGTTTTTATCTGATTTTGGTGCTGAGGTTATTAAATTAGTAAATAAAAATACATCTATTAAGGATAAAAATGCTTTTTGGAACCGAAATAAAGAATTTTTATTATATTCTGACTTGGACGATATAGATAATTCAATATTTAATTTATGTACCATTATAATTCACGATTTTCAAATTGATTCATCTGAATATAAAAATTTAAATCAAAAAATTTATGATTTAAATATCAATGATAAGATCATATGTCACATATCAGCATTTCCCACGAAATCTAGATTAAAAAATGAATTAATGATTGATGAATTAGTAATAGCTAGGGCTGGAGAAATGAGAATATTACCAGGTCACGGTAAAGCTAGCCCCAAATATTTAATGCATCCAATTACAAGTGTTGGATGTGGAATCAATTCTGCTACAGCTATAGTATCAGCTATGGTTTCTAACTCTATTTCAAAAAAACAAATTAATAATATTAATTCTACATTAATTGGTGGATTATTGTTATATGCTTCAAACCCGTATCAGGGTGATAAATGGAGAGATTTTGCCAAACCATATGGAGGTGTCCCTTTTTATAGTAGTTACGAATGTAAGGATGGATTTATCCAGCTAGCTTGTATTCATTCCGGATTTTCTGAAAAAGCTGCTATTGCAATTGATATGCCAGAAATATTATTTGACCCAGAATTTGAACCAATTTTTAGACCAACGGGTAGAGACAGGGATAATTTCATTAATGTTGCTACCAAATTATATGATTTAATTGCTGTTACTATGAAAACAAAAACTTGTGAGGAATGGAGTCAAATATTTGAGGATGCAGATGTACCGTATAACAAAATTAATAATTTAGAAGAAGCAATTAATGATCCTCAGATTATTCATAACAAATTAATTTTTGAAGAAAATAATATAAAACAAATAGGTGAATTTGTTTCAATCCAATCAACAGAAGTTAAAGAAAATTCCAATAATAATTTCAATCGAGAATCATTTTCTTTACCTTTAGAAGGATTTAAATCTCTTGAAATCACAAATGTGATAGCAGGACCTGTTGCAGGCAGAATATTGTCAAACTTGGGAGTTGAAGTTATTAAAATGGAGCCTCCTTCAGGTGAGATATCCAGACCATTGGGAGTTGGATACTTTCAAAATCTGAATCGAAATAAAAAAGGTATTTCTATCAATACCAAGACTACAAAAGGGAAAAAAATTGCGCAAGATCTTATTAAAGAAGTTGATATATTTCTTGAAAACATGAGACCAGGCGCTGCAGAAAGAGTTGGTCTTGGGCAAAAAGATTTAAATGAATTAAATCCCTATATAACACAAACACATATATCAGCTTATGGTCATGACGGACCGTATGTAAATAGACCAGGACTAGACCCAATTGCGCAATCAATTACAGGATTGCAAACCATTCAAGGAGGAGGAGGACCTCCTGTGTTTTTAGGAATGTTGGCACCTACTGATTTTACTGCAGGAGGAATGGCTGCACTTGGAACTATTGTAGGCCTTTATAATCGGATAAAAAATAATTCTGGTAGTATTGTTAGCACTAATTTGCTATCTGGAGGAATGTTATTAAATGCTCGAAGAATAAAAGATTATATAGATCGAAAATATATCCCCAAATTTGTAAATGAACATCAAAATGGAATAAGTGAAATTAACAGAGCATATGAAACTAAAGATGGTTGGGTATATGTTTATTCAAAAAATTTAAGTAAGCAAAATTTGATCGAAATTGTAAATGAAAAATTTAATACTAAAATATCAGATCTTGAATCCTTTTTTATCACTCATAATTCTTCAATTTTTATAAAAAACATAAATTCTTCTGATATATTTATTTGCACTGTAACAAATCCAAGAGAAGACGAATATGATTTTTTAAAAAATCCTATCACATGGGATTTAGTTACTGAATTAGAGCATCCTTCATTAATATCACTTGAAATGGGTCATAATTTATACGATTTTGGACTTAAAGAAATTCCTATTTCAAATTACCCTAATTTAGGGGAACACAATAATTTATATCTTAATAATTTAGGTTACTCTTCGGATCAGATAGATTTATTATATAAGGATAAAATAATTTTCACTGAGAATTGATTAATTTTAAATAATTTGTTTTTAAATTTTTGTAGATATTTTCAATTTCATCGTTAGTATCAATGATTAAATCTGAATATTGAGCTCTTTTTTTCCATGGAGTTTGGCTATTAATTCTTTTATTTGCTTCTGTGTCACTTAAATTATTTCTTTTGATTAATCTATTGAGTGCGATATTACTATCAACTTTAAATAACCATACCTTATCGCACCATTCTATATAATTTGCCTCAATTAAATTTACTGCTTCGACTATGCCTATTTTTTTATTTTTGATTATCCAATTATCAACAATTTTTTTAACTTCGCTACCAATGTCTCCAATGGCGTCAGTTAAATTTTTCATTAAATCTTTATTTTTAAATACTATAGCACCTAATTTTTTACGATCAATGTATTTTGTTTTTTCGTCTAAAATATCTTTTCCAAATACATCTAAAATTCTTGAATAAGCTGGTTTTCCTGGTTCGTATAAAGTGTGTACTAATTTGTCTGCATCACAGTATTCAGGAGCAAATTCTGTGATTAATTTTTGAATATACGTAGATTTACCAGTCGCAATTGAACCTGTAATACCTAGAATAATTGTTTTATCTTTCATAATTTTTTTAAATCTTTGTATTATTGTTTATTTATTTGTAATTATATGGTAAATTTTCGAAAAATAGTTCATAAAGGGTGTATATATGTCACGAAAAGGAAAGATTCAAACAGTTAAAGGTGTCATCGATCCAAGCGAATTAGGCATGACTATGACTCATGAACATATATTTATAGAATTTCCTCCGACTATGGCTGTTCCTCCTGATGAGTCTCATAAAAAACAAGTTTTTTATGAGCCAATTAATCTTCAAAACAGAGGATTAATTTATCACCAAGGTTGGAAAAATTTAGATGATAGAAGTATTTTAGATTTTGATATTTCAGTTAAAGAAATTTTAAAATACAAGGCTGTGGGTGGTGGTGCAATTGTTGATGCTACAAGTATAGGACTTTCTAGAGATCCTGAAGGATTATTGAAAGTTTCAAATTTAACTGATATTAACGTTATAATGGGGGCTGCATATTATGTTTATTTAGCTCATCCTCCGGAAGTTTCTGAAATGAGTATTGAGGATTTAGCTGCTGTTATAATAAATGACGTTAATATTGGAGTGGGTAAACAACTAATAAAATCAGGGATTATTGGAGAAGTCGGATTATCTCATCCTCTACATAAAGATGAAGAAAAGGTCCTAATTGCTTCAGCTGTAGCACAACAAGAAACTGGTGCACCAATTTTGATACACCCTGGTAGAGATGAAAAAGCCCCAATTGTTGCTATAGATATACTAAAAAAATCTGGAGCAAACCTATCTAAAACAATTATGGGTCATTTAGACAGAACAGTGTTTGAAAAAGAAACATTATTACAAATTGCTGAATCTGGATGTTATTTAGAGTGGGATTTATTTGGACAGGAAAATCATTATTACAGCGCTAATGAAAACATAGATATGCCTTCTGATGCTAAAAGAATGTATGATATTTTATGGTTAATTGAACAAGGATATGAATCCAAAATACTGATTGCTCATGATATATGTGCAAAACATCAATTAGAAGAATATGGAGGATGGGGTTATAGTTATATCCCTTCATTTATTGTTCCAAGAATGAAAGACAAGGGATATACAGATTCAATGATTGAATCAATATTATATAAAAACCCTTCTGAAGCATTACAATTCTTTAAATAAATAATGAAACAAACAGGTTCTGAATATATAGCAGATTTTCTTGAATCAAAAAATATAGATACAATTTTCACGGTAGCTGGTGACCATATATTACATATTATGGATATTTTATCTAAAAGAGGATTTAAATTTATTGATACAAGACACGAACAAGCTGCCGTTGATATGGCAAATGCGTGGGGAAGAATAAAACAAAAACCTGGTATTACTATGTTTACCACACCAGGACATGCCAACGCTATTCCTGGACTTACTTTAGCACATCAACAACTTAGTCCTATAATAAATATAACAGGTTGTGCTGATAGTAAGCTACTTGGTATGGGCGCTGCTCAGGAAATAGATCAAGTTGGCATGGCGAAACCTGTTACAAAAAGATCTGAAATTATTCTTAACGGGAATCAAATTGTATCTAATTTAGAAGCTAGTTATCAAATAAGTTTGTCTGGAAGAAGAGGACCTACTCATTTAACGATTCCTACAAATTTGCAATCGCAATCATATGATAAAAATGATATGTCTTTTCAATCTAGAATAAATGGATCTTCTGTTATCAATCCTGATTTTTCACATCAAAAAATCATTGAATATTTAAAAAAATCAAGTAATCCGATTATCATTTTAGGAAATGGAGCACATGATGTTTTATCTGATGAAATAATTAATTTGGTTGAAACTTTAAATATTCCAATATTAACTGAAATGAGTGCAAGAGGAATTATTCCAGACAGTCATTATTTATGTTTTGGATTGTCAGATCAAAGAGCAAATCCAATTGCAAGAGTAATTTCTGAATCAGATTTGGTTATATTACTTGGTAAAGAATTAGATTTTACTTTAGACTTTGGTAACCATCCTGTTATTTCCAAATCATCTTATATTATACAAGTTGATCCAGATGAACAAATATTGAGCCGATCTAAGAGAGCGGATCTTTCAATATTATCATCAGTTGGAAACTTTGTTTCACAAATAGTTCGGAATTTGAATTATTATAAAGACTATAAAAAATCACCAGATATTTTAAAATCTTTAGAAATAGAGTCTCAAAACCATCATTCTAGCTTGGAGAAATATAGGAATGATATTGAATCGATTCACTCAATGGATATTCATTTTGCATTAAATAAAATGTTGGATGAAAAATCATGCATGGTATTTGAAGGGAGTGATTTTGCTTTTTACGGAGCTTCTTATTATCCTGCAAATGAAAGAGATAGATGGTTCGTTAATGGTGTTTTAGGTATGATAGGATGGGGAGTCCCTTTTGGAATTGGAGCTAAAGTGGCATTACCTGACGAAGAAGTAATTGTTTTTACAGGGGATGGTGCTTCTGGTTTTAATTTAATGGAAATTGACACAGCTGTAAGGAATAATGTGAATGTAAAAATTATTATTGGATGCGATTCTGTTTGGGGTATAGATTATCACCAACAAGTCCAATTTTTTGACAACCCTGTGGCTACCAACTTAAACTTTGTTAATTATGAAAATATAGCAAAAGCAACAGGAGCATATGGAGATTTGATTGAAAAAAAATCCGAATTAAATTCAAAGCTATCAAAATTTTTAGCTCATAAAGGTCCTGGGATTTTAAATATTAAAACTAATCCATCTCCAAGTCCATTAACTCAATACATAATGGATAATAAGGAATACTAATTATCCTTCATAAACAGTTTTTCCACCAATAACAGTTTTGACAACTTTGATATCTTTTATTGCAAAAGGATCAACTTGCGTGATATCTTCATCAAGAACAACAAAGTCGGCAAGTTTGTTTAATGATATCGAACCTTTAATATTTTCTTCGAAAGCAGCCCGGGCACCATTCAGTGTATATATTTTTAAAGCTTGATCGATATTTATCTTTTGGCTTGGACCCCAAAGCTTACCATTTGAATCAGTTCTTGTTATACAACTCTGTATTCCCATTAGTGGAGGGTATGGTCCGGGAGGATAATCAGTTGCTCCAGTAGAATTTACACCGTATTCTATAAATGATTTTTGAGCAAACATCCATTCTAAACGTTCTTCTCCATAAAATTGCATTTTTTCTCCATGGTAAAAAACGTAAGTGCAAAATGGTGTTGCTTGCACATCATTTTTTGCCATTCGTGTTAATATTTCAGGATTTACCAAGGTGCAATGTTCTATTCTGTGCCTAGTATCTTTTAAAGGATTAAGATCTAATGCTTTTTCATATGAATTTAAAACCATTGAAATAGCAGAATCGCCATTAGCATGTACTGCTACCTGGAAACCTGCATTATGCATTTGAATAACCTGGTCGTCTAATTCTTCTTGACTCATGGCTTGGATCCCACAATCGTGATCTGATCCAATATAAGGTTGAGAAAGCCATGCAGTTCTTGCAGCAATAGCTCCGTCAGATGTCATTTTAATTCCACCAACTTTTAGCATTTCACTTCCAAAGCCTGTTTTAACACCTGCATCTCTTAAACTTGGAAATAAATCTTGAGCCATTAGCATATATACCCTTAGCCCCAAATAATCATTTTTTTCACCATCTTGATACGTAAGAAATTCATCTTGGCTGACTCGAGCATCGTGAACACTTGTTAATCCTGATGAATTTAACATGGAGCTAATTTGTTTTAATCCCTCAGTTCTTTCTTTATCAGATATTCTGGGTAGCAATTCTCGAGTTGGCTCTATTGCTCTCTCGTAAACCACTCCAT
Source organism: uncultured Chloroflexota bacterium (assembly GCA_913045935.1). Lineage (GTDB taxonomy): Bacteria > Chloroflexota > Dehalococcoidia > Lucifugimonadales. Next base: position 52,635 of record CAJWSY010000003.1, read on the forward strand.
TTAATTCACCAGTATTTTTGTCTCTTCCTAATTTTCCACCATGAGGGTCTTCAGATTCATGATGATACCCAGAAAGTTCTAAAGCTTTTGAATTCATATAATATACATGACCAGCTCTGTGAGATACCATTATTGGGTGGTCTAATGAAATTGAATCTAAATCTTGTCGGTAAAGATCTCTATTTTCTTTTATTTTAGTATCGTCATATTTAAATCCTTGAACCCATTCTCCTTTCGGCGTATTACTAGCTTGTTTCTTTAAAAGCCCTGAAACTTCTTCTATATCTTTTACAGTACAGTCTGCAGCCATAACGTGTCTTATACCACTACTTAATACATGAATATGCGCATCAATAAGACCAGGGATTATTGTTCTACCTTCGGCGTCATAAATTTTTGTATTTGGCGATGCTATGTTTTGAATATCTGCGTTACTTCCAATTGCAACAAATTTTCCATTTGATATTGCAAAAGCTTCTGCTCTAGGTAATGCTTCATCTATTGTGATTACATTAGCATTTTTAACTATCAAGTCAGGTATAGATTGATTTGTCATATTAATATCTCCATTTGATTATGAAGATATTAATATGATTTATTTTCAAAGTCAATTCTAGACCTAATCTTTAATTTTGAACTTTAATAATTTAATCATTATATTTTTTTATTTTTAATTCAGTAATATAATGAACTTTATATAAGCGTAATTAGTTGGAGAGTGAAGTATGAAAAATTTGAAAGATAAAGTTGTTTTGGTAACAGGTGCTAGCAGAGGTATAGGGCAATATATATCCCAGGAATTCGCAAAGAGAGGTTCTAAAGTTATTTGTGTTGCTAGAACAATGACTGACGGAGAGCATCCATTACAAGGATCTTTAACTAAAACTATTGAAAAAATAAGATCTGAAGATGGTGAAGCTACGGCTTTGTCAGCTAATATTTCTGATTTTGAACAATGCGAACAACTAATTGATCAGGCAAAAAATATCTACGGACCAATCGATATTTTAGTAAACAATGCTGCGTTGACTTATTTTGTACCTGTGAGAGAATACGTTTTAAAGAGATGGCTGAAATCTTGGGAAGTTAATTTACATGCTCCATTTTATCTAAGCCATCTTGTTTTAGATGACATGATATCTAAAAAAGAAGGCAGTATTGTTAATGTATCCTCAGCAGCAGCAGTTGGCCCAGGTTCAGGGCCTTATAAAGATCAAGAAAATGAAGATATCCAAAATAAACCTAGAAAAAAAGGTGGAGGAACTTGTTATGGTGCACAGAAGGCTGCATTAGAGAGATTTACTCAAGGCTTAGCTGAAGAAGTTTACGAATTTGGAATTTCTGTAACTTGCGTTTCTCCAAGCTTGGTTGTCCCTACACCTGGAACTGTATTCCATAATTTGGTTTCAGGATTTGATGATCCTAAGGGTGAACATCCAGAATTGATGGCAAAAGCAGTAGTTTTACTTGCAGAATTAGAAAAAGAAAAGATATCAGGAAGAGTAACCTACAGTCAAGAAATATTACATGAATTTGGTTTTTTGGATGATGCCAGAGGAAGAGGTGTAGACCCAGATATTCCTGTATCCGGTTTTAGTAGAGCTTAATTATTAAATGATGTTATAATATTTTCTTACTATGCGGGAGTAACTCAGCGGCTAGAGTATCTGCCTTCCAAGCAGAAGGTCGCCGGTTCGAATCCGGTCTCCCGCTCCATTTTCTTTCTGAATAGTTAAATAATTAGTTTTGTAGTAGGTTTTCCTAACAATATTAAATTAAAAATCTGCTACAGAGCCATCATCTGAAATAGGTGTATCTAATATTTTTTCTTGAAAAGGATATTTAGACATACTTTCTTCATTTAGAGTTATCCCTAATCCAGGTTCATTAGGTACTAATAAATACCCATTTTCTAATTTTAGTTTATTTAATAACAATTCACTTTTAGGCGATTCAGATTCACCGGTATACTCTTGTAATGCAAAATTTGGAATGCATGCATCTAATTGTACACAAGCAGCTGTGCTGATTGGGCTAAGAGGGTTGTGAGGTATTACTTTAACATGAAATGATTCAGCTATAGATGCAACTTTCTTGGATCCAGAAAGACCTCCACATAAACAGACATCGGGTCTAACAAAATCACAACCTTTATTTTCTAGAAGTTGTTGATATTCAAAAATAGTAGAGAATCTTTCTCCAGTGGCTATTGGAATATTAATAGACTTTTTAATATCAGCCATTATAGCAGGACTGTCAGGTAGCATGGGATCTTCATAAAAATATGGATTGAATTGTTCTAATCTTCTTCCTAAAGCTATGGATTCTGTGGGATTCATTTGTCTATGTATTTCTACACAAATGTCTATGTCTGGCCCTACCGATTCTCTTACTGCTTTAACTCTTTCAACAGCTTCATTGGACCATTTAGAATATGATTTGTGTAACCAATGATTAGGTGCAAAAGCACTAAATCTGACAGCACTAAATCCTTCATTTACAGCTTTTTTTGCATCCTTATAAAGTGATTCGGGGGTATCACCATTAATATGTATATAACATCTTACTTTATCTCTAACTTTGCCACCCATTAATTCATATATGGGTACACCCAATCGTTTCCCTTTAATATCCCACAGAGCAATATCTATTGCTGATAATGCTCCATTAATTACAGAGCCCATGAAATGAGAGTTACGATACAGAAATTGGTAATGGTGTTCAATTAAGTCAGGATTTTTCCCTATCAGATATGGCTCACATACCTTGATCATTGTTTCTGTAGGTCTTTGCCATCCATGAACTCCTGCTTCTCCTATGCCTACTGTCCCATCTTCACAATGAATTTTTAATATTAACCAGCGAGACCATAAGATTGTTTCTATTTTTTCAATTTTAGTTACTTTCATTTCTAGCTCTCTTTTTTTAAATACTATTAATTATAAATCTGGCTAATATAAGTATTTATTTTATTGTGTGAATTATGAGATATTTATTTTGTTGAATCAAGTTCAATATGTTCTAGTTTTAAACTATATTCTATTAATAGAATTTGATTAGTTATATAATAATTATTTAGATCACACATCTCAGATTAATTGAGCAATATATTAAATTATTCAAAAAAAATAAGTTTGGTTTTTCTTGGCTTTCTTTTCGCATTCATTATATTAGAATTATGTGTGAGAATTCTTTTTAGTGTTTTACCTGATCAATATTTACCTTCTTATGGAATATATCAAAGTACTGATCCTGTAGTAGGTCCAAAATTAATTCCAGAATCAAGAGGTATTTGGAATAAGGAAGGTTTCTCTAAAGTTGAAATCAATTCTAAAGGTTGGAATGATTTTGAAAGACAATACAATAAACCGCAAGATGTAGTTAGAGTGGCAATTGTTGGAGATTCATTTATTGAGGCTCTTCAAGTTCCTAAAACAGATTCTGTAGCTTCCAAACTAGAATCATGGCTAGATGTGAACTGTAAATACAAAATGGATGATATTAGATATGAAGTACTATCATTTGGAGCATCTGGTTGGGGCACAACACAAATGCATTTAGCAATTAACAACGAAATTATTCAATATGATCCAGATTTCGTAATTATGGCTTTTTTCCCTGGCAATGATTTGAAAAATAATATTTATGAATTGGAATTAAATTCTAATAGACCTTATTTCAAAATAGAAAATGGATCATTAATCCAATCGTCATTTCCAACTATAAATAATAGTTTTAAGAGATCTGTATATACATTTTTACGGGATAATTTTTTAATGATCCAGTTAATTCGAGAGCCTATAGTAAATATATTTTGGGAATTTTCTCGTGAAGAAAAAATAAAAGAATCAAATTCTGAAGGCAAATCTAATTATTCTGATAGATTAGAGTTAATAGACAGAGGTACGTGGGGTAATGATTTAGATAATGAATTTGTTGAATATTCTTGGAATTTGTTTGAATTAATCCTTTTAAAAACTAAAGAAGATTTGAATGATAAAAACATTGAATTTATTACTCTTGTGGTATCTAGAGGCGAAGTTGTTGATAATCGTAAAAATGAAGTCGAGCAATGGGCTATAAAAAATAATTATTCAAATATATTTTACCCTGAAGATAGAGTAGAAAATTTCGGTAAAAAAAATGATATCCCTGTTATTGCTATTTCTCGTATGATGACTGATTTGAATTGGGATCTTAGTAAAGAAATTGCATACTTTCATGGTTTTGGTCATAATTTAGGTGGAGGGCATTGGAATAAAAATGGTCACAACCTAACTAGTTCAATAATTGGGGAGAAAATTTGTGGTTTAAGAAAATAACTAAGAAATCGTTCCTTTTGTTGAAGGGATAGAATTTCTTCTTGGATCTAAAGTTAATGCATTTTTTAAAACAATACCAAGAGATTTGAACATTGCTTCAGAAATATGATGATTGTTAACACCTTCTAATATTGTGGTAAACAAATTACAGTTTGCTTCTCTGCTAAATGTTTCTAGAAAATGTGTAATTAGGGACCCGCTTAATTCTCCTAAATCTGAATCACCAATATACCCGGACAATTTGAAGTAACCTCGTCCACCAAAATCTATTACATTTCGCACTAAGGTTTCATCCAAAGGAACATAGGCATGACTTGTCCTTGTAATGCCTTTCCCATCACCTATACATTTAGAAAAAGATTGTCCAAGAATAATCCCTAAGTCTTCAACTACATGGTGCCACCCAAGTCCGCTATCTCCGCTTACAAGTTGAATATCTAAATCTATAAGTCCGTGCTTGGACAATTGTGAAAGCATGTGATCAAACATTTCATTACCAGTATTGATATTTGAATTACCATTACCATCAATATTTAATGATATTTCAATATTTGTTTCGTTAGTTTTTCTTGAATGTTTTATTTTTCTATCTGGCATATCTATTAAATAAATTAATTTTAGGAAGGTTATTATACATTTAATTTAACTGTATACAATATAGTTTTATAGTTTCTAAATTTAATTTTTTAATAATTTTTCAACGTTAAGAGTTTTATTAAAAACCAACTTATTTTCGATAACAGTTATGCCTTCAGCAGAAATATCCTCTAGATGGTTAATTGCTAGATCTAAATTTGTGTTTTCAACAATAATTGTTACAGCATACCAGTTTTTTTGATCATTGGAATATACTTTTGCTATTGTTGGTCCAATCACACCACTGAGATAATTGTATTCTTTTAATTGATTGAATAGTGCATTTTCATCTTTTGATTCTATATTGAATATGATGGTATTATATTTTTTGGAATTTAAGTACCCGTTTATAAACCTTAAAATCTTCTTTGCTGATTCAAATTTGTCATTAGAAGCTTTAATTGAAGAGTTGTTCATTATCATGCATGCCTCTGAAAAAAGTATGTAGCCGTCATTTAATATTTTCAAATTATTAGCTCTAATAGTATTTCCTGTTGCACTAATATCAACAATAATATCTGCAATTCCCATTTCAGGAGCAACTTCTACTGATCCACTAGTATGAATGAGTTCGTATGATTCGATCTCATTTTGAGATAAAAATTTTGCAGTTAATACAGGATACTTTGTTGCAATTCTAAGTTTTTGAGTTTTGGAATGTTTTAATAAATCTTTTGTATTATTAACTTCGTCCCATTTTTGAGGTACTGCAACAACCAGTTCACAATTTCCGTAACCCATTTTTTCAATAATAATTTTAGTGTTTGAAGCTTTATCATTTTCTAAATACCTATCAAGACCTAAGATTCCTATATCAGCGATATTTTTGTTAACAGAATCAGAGATGTCTGATTGTCTTTGGAAAATTATTTTTATATTTTTGTCAAAATGTGTTTTTCCTGTGTAAGACCTAGAATTTGATCTTTCAATAGAAATACCTGCATTATTAAAAAATTCAATAGTTGATTGATATAACGGCCCACTTGATGGCAGTGCAATTGATAGCATAATTATGTAATTTCATTGATTTATATTGAAGAATTAGTTTCTCATTATGGATAATAATAGTCAATGTTACATATAATGAATCATTAATAAATTAATAAATATTGAGTTAAAATTGAAAATACATATAGTAGATTATGATTCGGGGAATTTAGAAAGTATTAGAAATGCATTAACTAAAGTTGGATGCAGCCATACTACCACAAATAATCCTAAAGAATTAAGAAAAGCTAAAGCTGTAATTTTCCCAGGACAAGGATCATTTCCGTCTGCACTAAAAAAATTACATCAATATGATATGGTTGAAACTATCAAATCACTGGTAGTGCAAGGTATTCCATTTTTAGGTATTTGTTTAGGTTTACAGTTGATGTTTGATTCTTCTGATGAAGGCAAAATGAATGGATTAGGACTTTTTGAGGGAACAGTTCCTAAAATATCTAATTCCGTAAAAGTTCCACAAATTGGATGGAATAAGGTTAAAATTAACAACTCAAATATTATTTTTGATAATATCCCAGATAATTCTTATTTTTATTTTCTTCATAGCTACTACGTTAACCCCAAATCGAAAAATAATATTATTGGATTTACTGATTATGGGATTGAATATTGCTCAGCCTATTCACAAAACAATTATGTTGGAGTTCAATTCCACCCCGAAAAAAGCGGTCAATTAGGACTGAAAATTTTTGATAATTTTATTAATAAATTTGTAGTTTAAAGTAAGACATGAAAATTTTTCCAGCTATTGATATTTTGAATGAAAAATGTGTTAGGCTTTTTAAGGGAGATTATAAAAAAGCTACTGTGTATTCAGAAGACCCAATCAAAATGATTAATAAATGGTCTGAACATGGTGCTGAATGGATTCATATAGTTGATCTAGATGGCGCCAGAAAAGGTAAACCAATATCTAAGGCATTAATTACCAAGATGATTAATAAATCTAGTGTAAAAATTCAAATTGGTGGAGGAATAAGAGATTTGGATTCTATTGAATATTATCTTTCAATTGGGGTCGAAAGAGTTATTTTAGGGAGCGTTGCTATAGAAAATAAGAACGATTTTGTAAATACAGCAGTTTCTAAGTATGGCTCAGATCGAATTATAATTTCAGTTGATTCTGAAAATGGTTTTGTAAAATCTGATGGATGGATTAGGTCTACTAAAATATCATCTAAAGAATTGATTTCAAATATGATTAGTTCAGGTGTAACTAATTTTATTTATACAGACATTGAAAAAGATGGTACATTTCAAGGTGTGTCAATTGAAACTATAGAATCTATAACAAAAGAATATCATTTGAATTTAATTGTTGCGGGTGGAATATCATCAATTGATGATATAAAAAATTTAGAGAAATTAAATGTAGATGGAGTCATAATAGGTAAAGCTTTCTATGAAAATCATTTGAACCCATCTGTTATTTCAGAATTTAAATAATGTAAAAGGTAAATATGCTGACCAAAAGAATTATTCCTTGTTTAGATGTAGATAAAGGAAAAGTTGTAAAAGGAAAAAGTTTTGTTGATCTTGTAGAGGCAGGAGATCCTGTAGATATGGCAAAAAAATACTACGAATCTGGTGCAGATGAAATTGTTTTTTTAGATATTACAGCAAGCGTTGAAAAAAGAGAGACTATTCTAGACATAGTTCAAAAAGTTTCTAAACATGTTTTTATTCCACTTACTGTTGGTGGAGGAATCCAAAGTGTTCAGGATATTAAAAAGTTATTAAATTGCGGTGCTGATAAAGTTTCAATTAACACTGCTGGTATTTTAAATAAGAATTTAATTTCAGAATCCACAGATTATTTTGGATCTCAGGCAATAGTTGGTGCTATAGACGCAAAAAAAACACAAGAATCCTGGGAAATTTATAGCCATGGAGGTCGGAAATCTACAGGAATAGACGCTATTGATTGGGCAAAAGAGTTAGAACTATTAGGCGCAGGGGAATTATTGGTCACAAGCATTGATCAAGATGGGAAAACTTCTGGTTATGATCTAGATCTTTTGATGGAAATAACAAATAATGTAAATATACCAATTATTGCAAGTGGAGGAGCGGGATCTCCTGATCATATGGTTGAAGCTTTTTTAATTGGTAACGCAGATGCCGTTCTTGCAGCTAGTATATTTCATTTTGAGGAATATACAATTAAAAATACCAAGGAATATTTAAAATCAAAAGGAATAAATATTAGAGATGAGTGAAGATAATAATTTAAAACTTATACCTGCAATAATACAGGATCATCGAACCCTGAATGTGTTGATGCTGGGATATATGAATCAAGAGTCAATCGACTTAACTCTTAAAACAAAAAAAGTTTGGTTTTATAGTAGAAGTAGAAATAAATTATGGCAAAAAGGTGAAACATCTGGTAATTTTTTGAATTTAAAACAATTGGTATACGATTGCGATAAAGACGCTATATTGGTTAAAGCTATCCCAGATGGTCCAACTTGCCATAATGGTACGTATAGTTGCTTTGAAGGCTTAGATACAAATCATAATTTTTTATATCAATTAATTAATATAATTAACCAAAGAAATACCGATTCTAAAAAGGATAGTTATACTTCAAATTTATTACATGATGGAATACCTAAAATAGCTCAAAAAATTGTAGAGGAAGCAGGAGAGTTAAGCATTGCAAGCTTAGGTGATGATAAAAAAGAAGTTATATATGAATTTGCAGATCTACTTTTTCATATGTTAGTTTTATTAGAAAAAACAGAGATAAATATCGAAGAAATTTGGAGTGAACTTGCTTCAAGAAATAATGAAAAATAAAAGGAGGAATATTTATGTCTGAATTTGTAGATACAGTTATCAATGGAGGTATAGTAGCCTTTTCTTCCAATGCATTTCAATCTAGCATCGCAATCAAAGGCGAAAAAATTGTAGCTGTAGGTGATCACTCTACTATGCCAAAAGCTAAAACATATATCGACGCTTCAGGTAAATTTGTTCTTCCTGGACTTATTGACAGTCATGTCCATATTAGAGAAAAACCTGGAGATGACTGGGGAATTACATCTAAAGCAGCTGCCTTAGCTGGGTTAACAACAATTATTCCATTTGGAGAATACAAATCAGATCAAAAAGAAACACTGCCAGAATCAATAGAAAGATGGAAATTAGAAGCAGGAAAGGAGTCTTTTGTAGATTATTCCCTTCACTATATTCTTAGTAATACACCGTATATCGTTGAAGGACTTAAACAAGCAATGGAAATGGGAGTAACTTCTTATAAGATGTTTATGACATACGATCATAGAGTATCAGATTCATTCATAGCAAATGTTATGGAAATTGTAGGTAAAAACGGAGGTATAGTCCAACTACATGCTGAAAACGGAGATGTTATAGAGCATTTAATGAATAAATCTATATCTTTAGACAAAACAAAACCCACAGATTTTCCAGCAACATGCCCTCCTTGGGCTGAAGAAGAGGCAATAAATAGAGGAATTTTATTAGCTAAAATGACTGAATGTCCTTTGTATATTGTGCACCTGACAACAAAAATTGGTTTAGATAGGATTATTAAAGCACAATTATCAGGACAGCAAGTTTGGGCAGAAACATGTCCTCAATACTTGTTATTAGATGAAACAGCTTTGGAAAAAATCGGACCTTTTGCAAAAATTGGCCCTCCTTTGAGACCTGCTGACGGATTAAATCAATCTGCATTATGGAATGGTTTGAAAAATGGATATTTATCTACAATTGGCAGCGATCATTCTCCTGCGCCATCAGATAAAAAAGAACTAGGTTGGGATAATATTTTTAGAGCTCCTAATGGAGATGCAATTCCCTTTGGCGCTCCATCTATAGAGACTTTAGTTCCTTTAATTTTTTCTGAAGGAGTCGTAAAAAGGCAATTTCCAATTTGGTGGATGTCTAGAATGCTTTCTGAAAATCCGGCAAGAATTTTTGGACTTTACCCTAAAAAAGGAATTATTCAGCCGGGTTCAGATGCAGATTTACTGATTATTGACCCTGACTCAAAATCCACTATAACTGCAAAGAATCATCAAAGTACCACTGGTTATACTCCTTATGAGGATTGGGACATACAAGGAAATCCGTGGATGACATTTTTGAGAGGAAATGTATTGTTGAATGATGGTAATTTGGAACAATCACCGGGATTTGGAAACTTTATTTCTGCAGGTTCTCCAGTTCCTCCAATTGCAGGGATTTCTCATTAAAATTTAAATTAATATCTAAATTAATTAGTACTATGAAAAAAAATCTAAACATGGTGATCCTTGATGATTATCAAAAATATTTTCATCAAATGAAGAATGATAAAAGATTACCTGAAAATATTAATTTAACTATATTTGAAAATCATTTTAATAATTCGAAAGATTTAGTTTATCATTTGAAAAAATACAACATAATAGTTGGGATACGAGAAAGAACTAGGTTTCCTGAAAAAGTGATAAATAAATTACCTAATTTAAATTTACTCATAACTACAGGTCTTAAGAATGCTTCTTTTGATTTAGATGCATCAACAAAAAATAATATTGTAGTTTCTGGAACTCCCGGATCAGGAGAGGGGCCAGTTGATCTAACTTGGGGATTAATCATTTCACTGGTAAGAAAAATACACATCGAAGATAAGTTTGTTAGAGAAGGTAAATGGGGGCATTTTATTGGACCAAGCTTATCAGGTAAAACATTAGGTATATTAGGATTAGGACATATAGGTAAATTAGTATCAAAAGTGGGATTGGCATTTGGCATGAACGTTATTTCATGGAGTGAAAACTTGGACCAAATATCTGCTAAAAAATATGGAGTTACTTATGTTCATAAAGAAACGCTTTTTAGTAAGTCTGATATTTTATCAATCCATACAAAATTAAGTGATAGGACAACAGGTCTTGTCGGAGAAAAAGAAATAAGCTTTATGAAACCAACTTCTTACCTAATAAATACATCGCGAGGCCCGATAATTAAAGAACAAGCCTTAATTGAAGCATTAAATTCAAATAAAATTGCAGGTGCAGGGCTAGATACTTTTGATGTTGAACCATTATATCCAAGTCATCCTTTATTGCATACACCAAATACTCTTTTGACGCCACATATAGGCTATGTTACAAAAGAAGCATATAAAGCTTACTATGAGGGTATATTAGAAAATGTTATTTCTTTCTTAAATAACAACCCAACGAGAGTATTAAATCCTGAAGTTTTAAGTAAATTATATGGTTAAGATTTTTTAAATTATACTTTTATTTTAAAACTACAGTTTATATTTATGTTTATAATATTCATATATGAAAAATGAAAGTTGGTTTGTTTATATATTGCTTTGTAAGGACAATACATTTTATACAGGAGTTACAAATGATATTAAAAAACGAATATTAGCACATGAAAACGGAAAAGGCGCAAAGTATACAAAAGGTAGAGGTCCTTTTAAATTGATCTACAAATGTGCTTTTGAAACACACAGCCTGGCTTTGAAAGAAGAGATAAGAATAAAAAAACTATCTAAAATTCAAAAATTAAAATTAATAAAATATGAGGTTTAATAATGGAAGATAATGAATTATATAACAGCATAAGAAGATTTCTTGATAATAAAAATTTCGTAAACATTGAATTTCATAATTTTGAAAAACAATTTTTACATGAATCAAATATCAGTTGGGAACAAGATACTATCGGAATTATTGTTGCTTGTATGATTGAAAAATATGGGAATCATTGGATAAATATGCACAATGATTTTAAACGTATAATATTGGAACCATTAATAACTTTATCGCGTAAAGAAAAAGAATTAGAAAGAGGTTTATAAGGGTAATGCTATGCCACAAATTAAATTACAAGATATAAATATAGAGTATCAGGAATTTATTCCAGAAATAAATAATTACGAAACTATAATTTTTATGCATGGAAGAGGAGGTAACTTGTTGTCATGGTTTCAGCAGATTCCATATTTTTCAAAAAAATATCGATGCGTTGTGTATTCTCAAAGAGGTTTTGGTCATTCTTATGATTTACCTGACGGACCAGGATGGTCATCTTTCCCGAATGATCTAAAAGGAGTTATGGATAACCTGAATATCAAACAAGCACATTTGGTTGCGCAATCAATGGGAGGAGTATCTGCACTAGGATTCGCTGTGAATAATCCAGAAAGAGTTTTAAGTATTACTTTTGCTGATACTACAGGAGGAATGGGAGAACCTGAATTAGAAAGAGAAATGATAAAGTGGAAAGAAAATAATCCTAGGACAAGAGGAAGATTTGAAGCAATCTCTGAAATATTTGAAAAGCAAAATCCGGAAATGGCAAATTTGTATTTTCAAATAGGATTGAGTAATCCTGAACTCACTAACCCTGATATGTCTTTGAGTAAAATAAACTTGTTGGGTGGGCCTTCTGGAGATCAATTAAAAGCTTTGACTATGCCTATTTTATTTATTGTGGGAGAGTATGATACTTTGATGCCTCCAAAAATAATTAAATTAGCTTCTAAATTTATAAAACATTCAAAGTATATCTATGTTCCAGGTTGTGGACATTCAGTATATTTTGAAAAACCTGATATATTTAATTTTGAAGTTTTAAAATTTATCCAATCATAACAACATGATTTTTCACCTTTTTATAAAGGGAATGGCGCGCGTTTTTATTTGACTTTTTTACTATAAAAAGATAAAATCGGAGAAATATACTTTAAGAAGTTAATTAATTATTAATATTTAAGGAGAAATAATTATGAAATCTAAGTTATTTTTTCTACTTTTAGCAGTTATGTCTTTAACTTTAATTATCGCTTGTAGCGAAGAAGTTGAAGAAGCAGCTCCTCAAGTAGAAGTAACAAAAGACTCACATGATGATGATGATGATCATGATCACGATGAGCACAAAGATCATTCAACTTTAGAAGAAGTACTAGAGCGTGGAGTCTTAAAATGTGGTGTTAACGACAACCTAACAGGATTTGGTGTTGTTACATCTGCAGGGACTTTTGAAGGTTTTGACATTGATTATTGTAAAGCTGTAGCAGCTGCAATATTAGGTGATGCAAGTAAAGTGGAGTATGTTCCATTAACAGCGTCAGCAAGATTCGAAGCTCTTAGCTCTGAAGAAATTGATCTATTAATCAGAAATACCACTTGGACAGCAAGTAGGGACAGAGATCTAGGTAATGATTTTACTGCAACTACTTTTTACGATGGACAAGGAATGATGGTATATGCTGATAGTGGTTATAAAACAATTGAAGATATGGCTGGAGCTACTATTTGTGTGCTTCAGGGTACAACCACAGAATTGAATCTTGATGACAGATTTAAATCTGCAGGATTGGATTATACTCCACTAACTTTTGAAACTAATGATCCGCTACAGGCTGCTTTCGAAGAAAGAAGATGTGACGGATGGACTACAGATAAATCTGGTCTTGCATCTAAAAGAGCAGAATTTCCTGCAGCAGCAGGAGGACCTGAAGCATTAGTAGTATTAGCTGAAACTCTTTCTAAAGAACCTCTAGGTCCTTTAACAAGAGATAATGACAGCGAATTTTACGATGTAGTTCAATGGGTAGTTTTCGGATTAATCCAAGCAGAAGAGAGTGGTATTACAAGTTCTAATGTTGCTGCTATGGCTGCTGACCCTAAAGACCCAGGAATGGCAAGACTACTTGGAGTTCCTTATGGAGACGGGAAAGTTGCTGACTTTTCATTTGGAGTAGATCCAACGTTTATTCAACATGCTATAAAAGCTGTTGGTAACTACGGAGAAATCTACGAAAGACATTTGACTCCTCTTGGATTAACCAGAGCGGGTTCATTAAATGCTATGTGGACTGAAGGTGGATTAATATATGCACCTCCATTCAGATAGTCTAGCTATTAAATAGTTAACCTTATAAAATGTCGGGCTGTTAAATTGCCCGACATTTTATTTATTATGGTATATTTTAATTATGAGTATTTTTATAGCCAAATTATCTACTTGGAGTAGATCCCAGAAAAATCGAAATTTATTTTATCAGCTTGTTTTTTTGATTCTTGTCGCATTTTTTGTGAATTACTTGGTTTCAAAAGCAATGCAATTAGAATTGACATTAAGTCATTTTGAAAGTAGATCAGGATTCGGAATTAGTCACACATTCATCAAAGATTACACTAGCAATGACAGTAGATGGTCAGCTTATTTTACAGGAGTTATAAATACTGTCAGAGTTAGTTTAGTTGCGATAATTCTTGCTACTTTACTTGGAACGATAATGGGAGTTGCAAGGCTTTCAAAGAATGTTTTGTTTTCAACAATTGCGTACCTCTATGTGGAATTAGTAAGAAATACTCCATTACTGATACAAATTATATTTTGGCAAATTATATTTTTAAAATTACCTAGAATCACAGAAGCTCTTACTTTTGGTAGTACTGTAGTGGTATCTAATAGAGGGATATTACTTCCTTATGCCAAGCCAGCTGAAGACATTAATTCCAATATTTTTGTCATTGTTCTTTTGTTTATCATAATTATTTCATTTGTTCTTTCTTATTATTTAAACAAAAAAGAAGATATTGATGGCAAGAAATTCAAAATACTAAATTATAATATAAATGGTTCGTTGGCTGGAACATTTGTTTTTCTAATACTTTCAGTATCAGCCTATTTTATTCTTCAAAAACCTTTTGTTTTAGACTTACCTTCTTTGTATCAAAATTCGAAAGGTACTTATCTTCAATCAGGTGGTTTTGAATTTACACCAGAATTTGGAGCTATTTTATTTGCTTTAGTAATCTATACAGGTACTTTCATTACAGAAATCGTTAGAGGAAGTATACAATCACTTTCAAAAGGTCAGACAGAAGCTGCCCAATCGTTGGGATTAACAAATTATCAATCTATGACGCTAATTATTTTGCCACAAGCATTACGGTCGATTATCCCACCGCTAACAAATCAATTTTTAAATTTGACTAAGAATTCAAGCTTGTCTGTAGTAATTGCATATCCTGAACTTTTTATGGTTTCTAGAACTATAATGAATAATTCGGGAAGAGCATTGCCAGTGTTTTTCTTGATTTTATTTACTTACCTGAGTTTAAGTTTGATTATTTCTTTATTTATGAATTTCATAAATCGAAGAGTTACAAGGATAGGTGCTTAATTTTATGAATCAACAATTAAAATGGGCATACAATACATTTTCAGGATCCTTTTATAATACCTTTATAACTTTTATTTCTTTAGTTATTTTTGGATTTATAGCTAGTAATCTTGTTGGATTTATATCAACTTCAGAGTGGGCTGTTGTAACCGAGAATAAAAGATTACTTCTTGTTGGTCGCTTACCTCAGGGAGAAGAATGGAGAGCATGGTCTATATTATGGATCTCTTCATTTTTAATTTTTTCGTCATTAAACATATTTGTTAAACCATCAATAAAAGAATTGATATTTATTTCTGTTATCTTTGTTAGTGTATGCCTGATATTCATAACTCAAGATGCATTATTTAATGTGATTATATTTACAACTCTTTCATTAGGTTCTTATTTATTTGCAAAGTATATTTCACAAACCCCTTACATCACTATTTTTAGAAAATTACTGGTATTTATGTGGATATCTATAATTCCATTAATGTTTCTAGTTCTAATAATTGGAGATGGTCCTAAACCAACTTTATGGGGAGGTTTTTTGTTAAATATAATTTTGGCTGGTGTTGCTATTTCTATTGGATTTCCATTAGGATTATTATTTGCCTTGGGAAGAGCAAGTCAATTACCTGCTGTCAAAATTGTATGTACAATATATATAGAAACTATTAGAGGTGCCCCTTTAGTTGGATGGTTATTATTGGCTTGGTTTGTTCTACCTAAATTTTTACCAGAATTCTGGAATTTAAATGAAACTAGCGTAGTTATTAGAGCTATGATTATATTGTCAGCTTTTACAAGTGCTTATACTGCAGAAGTTATAAGAGGAGGACTGCAATCGATACCTAAAGGCCAAATTGAGGCTGCAGATAGTTTGAATTTAAATTTATATACAAAATTAACCTTAATTATTTTGCCGCAAGCTATTCGTGTTGTGATTCCTGCTCTAATTAGTACATTTATTGCAGTATTTAAAGATACTTCTTTAGTTTTTGTATTAGCCCTAACAGATATACTTCAAGTCGGCAGAATTATTCCAGAACAAGATCCTCAATTTTTTGGAAAAGCATTAGAAGCTCTTAGTGTAGTTGCATTTTTGTTTTGGATTGTTTCTATGGCTTTATCAAATCTAAGCACAAGAGTTGAAAGATCAATGGGTATAGGAACTCGTTAAAATTAATAAATAGGAGTTATATTATGAAAAATACATCAAAAAAAGAGATAGGTAAAGAAATTATTTCAACTACAGATATAACAAAATCTTTTGGTAAATTTCAAGCTTTAAAAGGAATAACATCCAAAGTATTTGAAAAAGAGGTGGTAGTTGTTTTTGGTCCGTCAGGGTCAGGGAAATCAACTTATATTCGTACTCTTAACAGACTAGAACCACATGATTCGGGTCAAATCATTATCGATGGAGTAGAGTTAAATGATGATGTGAAAAATCTCCAGCATGTTAGATCAAATATCGGAATGGTTTTTCAGCAATTTAATTTGTTTCCTCACCTTTCAGTTTTAAGAAATATTACTTTAGCCCCTCAAAAAGTCAAAGGAATGAAAAGATCTGAAGCTGATGACATTGCTATGAGTTTATTGAAGAGAGTTGGAATTCCTGAACAAGCAGATAAATTTCCTAGCCAATTATCAGGTGGGCAACAGCAAAGATTAGCAATAGCCAGGGCTTTAGCTATGCAACCTAAAATTATGCTATTTGATGAACCGACGTCAGCTCTAGACCCTGAAATGATTAAAGAAGTACTTGAAGTTATGACAGAGTTAGCTGAATCAGGAATGACAATGATTTGTGTTACTCATGAAATGGGCTTTGCCAGGGAAGTCGCTGATAGATTTTTATTTTTTGATGAAGGTCTTATAGTTGAAGAAGGAACTCCAGATCATTTTTTTAATAATCCTAAAGAAGATAGAACTAAATTATTTTTAAGCCAAATACTGTAATTAATGAAAAAATATATTATTGTAGTAAATCCTCGAAGTGGCAAAAAACAAGGATTAAGAATTTTAGATGATATTAAACATAAACTTGGTAAATCTAAAATTAATTTTGAAATTCGTATTACAGAATATCGAGGGCACGCGCAACAAATTATTCAAACTTTAAATTTGTCAGACTATGAAGGTATTCTGATTGTTGGTGGCGATGGGTCTTTTCATGAGATTGTTAACGGCATGCTAAAAAGAAATGATGATAAGAGAATACCTATTGGAATCATCCCAGCAGGCACTGGTAATTCTTTTCTTTTAGATTTAAATATTACCAATACAGCTACCGCTTTAGATAAAATAATTAAAGGTAAAACAAAAAAAATTGATTTATTAAAAATCAAATATGAAAAAGAATTGAAATATTCAATTAATTTAGTTGGCTGGGGAATGATTACAGATGTGGGATTAACTTCTGAAAAATTTAGATTTATGGGTTATTCAAGATACACAATTGCAGCGATTGTAGAAATACTTTTCAAAAAATCTAGATACGCAAAAATAGAAATCGATGACACTGTTTTACAGAATAGATTTATGTTTGCTATAGCTTGCAATTCAAAACATGTAGGCAAAGGAATGGTGATGGCACCTAAAGCTGAATTAGATGATGGTTTTATGGATGTAATCATTGCGGATGGTGATGTATCAAGATATAGATTATTAAATGTATTACCTAAATTATTTGATGGTACACATGTTAATGAACCTGAAGTTAAAAGTTTTAAAAGTAAAAAGCTCAAATTAATTTCAAAAAATAGAGATCAATTGAATATAGATGGCGAAATGATAGGGGAAAGCCCTTTTGAAGTTGAAGTTCTAGAAAAAGAAATAGAAATATTTAATTAATACCACTGCATAGATCGTTTTACAGCTTTCTTCCAATTTCCATATAGTTCATTTATTTGTTCAGGATTAAAGTTATATGAATACTGTTTATGTTCTGAATTAAGTTTTTTTAATTCTTTTATATCCCATAACCCTGCTTGCATTCCTGCCATGTATCCTGCTCCTAATGCTGTTAATTCAGAATTGTGAGGTCTCTTTAAGTTTATTCCCAAAATATTTGATTGAAATTGCATTAAATAATTATTTTGAGAAGCCCCTCCATCTACACTTAACATTTGTATTTTACTTCCCACGTCATTTTCCATACTTATAAGCACGTCTTTGGTTTGAAATGCTATTGAATTTAAAGTCGCTTTTATAATATCTGATTTATTGGTGTCTCTAGATATTCCAATAATCATTCCGCTGGCACGCATATCCCAATATGGCGCTCCCAATCCATTAAATGCTGGTATAAGATATAAATTGTCTTTATTAGATTTTAAAGCTTCGATTTCTGATTCTTCTGAGCTGTTAATTATTTTTAATTCATCTCTTAACCACTGTACCCCAGCCCCTCCTATAAATATACTTCCTTCTAATGCATAAGAAATTTTATTTTCTATTCCCCAAGCTATTGTACTAAGTAATCCGTTTTTACTATTAATTACTTTATCTCCAGTGTTCATCAATAAAAAACATCCAGTTCCATATGTGTTTTTAATTGATTTTTTTTCATAACACTTGTGACCAAAAAGTGATGCTTGTTGGTCCCCTAATATTCCATTAATAGGGATATTGGTTCCTCTATAATTAAAACTTCCAAAATTATTACTTGAATTTTTAACTTCAGGCAATATTGATTTTGGAATATTTAATTCTTTTAGTATGTCATCATCCCACTCCAATGTATGAATATTAAACAACATTGTTCTTGAAGCATTAGAGAAATCTGTTGCATGCGTTGATCTATTTGTAAGATTCCATACTAGCCATGAATCTATGTTGCCAAATAAAATTTTTCCTGATTTAGCTTTTGCATAAATTTGCGGATTATTGTCCAATATCCACTTAATTTTTGTAGCAGAGAAATAAGTACCAATTAACAAACCAGTTTTTTGAGATATCTTATCATTTAATTTGTTTTTAATTAATCTGTCGCAAATATCAATCGTACGATTATCTTGCCAAACAATTGCATTATGAATGGGGTTTCCAGTTTCTTTATCCCATAATACAGTTGTTTCTCTCTGATTAGTGATTCCAATTGATTTAATATCATCAGGATTGATATTTTGTTTTTTTATTAATTCATCTATAACATAAAAAGCTGAATTTAAGATTTCTACCGGATCATGTTCAACCCAACCATTTTTAGGATATATTTGAGTTATTTCTTTTTGAACAAGTCCGACTATACTTCCTGAAAAGTCCATTAACAATGCTCTAGTACTAGTTGTTCCTTGATCTAAAGATAAAATATATTTATTCATGATTTAACTTTAATAGAGGTAGATTTTTTTCTCAATATTCATAAATAATTATATCAATGTAAATGAAGGAGTTTATATATGAGTGCATTTTTTGAATTAAGAACCTATAAAGTTTTTCCAGGGAAGATGAAGGAATGGATTAAATTTATGGAAAATGAAATTATACCTTTTCAAGTATCGAAAGGAATGGTAATCCACGGTAGTTTTACGGTTGAAAACGACGATGAAACTTATGTTTGGATTAGAAGATTTGAAAACGAAAGTCAAAGAGAATTATTATATTCAAAAGTATATGAAAGTGATAAATGGATAAACGAAATGGTTAAAAATGTCGAGAAGTTGATTGACCGGGATGCCACAATAGTAAAACGTCTCAACTCAACAGAAATTTCAGTAATGAAGTGATTTTAATGGAGTAATATTCCTCCATCAATTATTAATTCTGTACCTGTTATAAATGAAGAAGCATCTGAAAATAAAAACAAAACACCATCGGCCATATCATTTGGGGTCCCTAATCTTTTTAAAGGAATAAAATTAGCCATTTTTTCTTTAGATTCAGAATCATTTTCCCATCTTTTTTGTAAAGGTGTCATTGTCATTCCAGGTACTATAGTATTAGACCGTATATTTCTATTAGCAAATTGCATCGCTACTGATTTAGACAAATTTAAAATTGCTGCTTTAGATTGTGAATAAGCATCTTGCGGAAGAGGATCGCCTCGGTAAGCTTGCACAGATGAAAAATGTACCATTGAACCACTATCAGATTTAAGCATTAAGGGAATTGATTTTCGTGCCATATATGTAGATGCTTTGAGATTGATATCAATAACTTTGTCATAAATATCCATGTCTATATCTACTAAAGATTTATCTTTTTCAAATAGCAATACACCAGCAACATTTCCTAAATAATCTAGCTTGCCAGATTCATTAGATATTTCATCAAATATAGAATCTATAGCTTTATAATCAGTAATGTCTTCTTGAAAGTAAGTTATATTTTTGCCTGTATATACAGATGGCTTATTTTTCAGGTCTACACCGTATACTTTCGCTCCAAAGGATTCAAGAGATAAACAAATTTGCTCTCCCATTCCTCCCCCAGCTCCAGTTATCAAAGCAGTTTTATTTGTAAAATTATAAGTAGGTTTTGTGTTATTGGGCATGTTGTTTTCTTTTCTTGAATTTTATATATAAATCATTATACTTGTATAGATAAATTATTATATACAAAAAATATTAACTCTACATGAATGCAGCTATAGACAAATTATTTTTAAAAACAGAAGATTTAAAAAATGAGCTTATTAATTTAAGTATTGATATTCATAGTAATCCGGAAATTAAATGGAAAGAATTTGATGCCGTGAAAAATATTAAATCTCTATTAGAAAAATATGAAATAGATGTAGCTATAAACAATAATTATCCAACAGCTTTTGTTTCTTCTATCAAAGGAAACAAGGAAGGACCTGTTATTGCTTTTTTGGCTGAGTATGATGCTTTACCATCAATTGGACACGCATGTGGTCATAATTTGATAGCTATGACTAATGTTGGATCATTTTTATCATTTTTAGCTCTTAATTCAGAATTCCCAGGTGAAATAAGATTAATAGGCACTCCTGCCGAAGAAGGTGGTGGTGGTAAGATTAGACTTCTTGAAGAAGGAATATTTGATGATATTGATGTTTCCATATCATCTCATGGATCTTCTAATACCACTATATTATGGGAAGACGTGCCACATGATGAAGGAATGAGTCTAGCAACATCTAAAGCTCGATATCGATATCATGGAAAAGCATCCCATGCAGCAATTAACCCTGACGAAGGTATTAATGCTTTGAATTCTGTAATAATGTTATTTAATGGCATTGATGCTTTAAGGCAACATTTGAAAGATGATGCTAGAGTGCATGGGATTATTACTGAAGGCGGTAAAGCACCTAATATAGTACCTGCATATGCTGAGGCTGATATTTTGATGAGATCGAAAAATTCTGATTATGTTGAATATATGAGGAAACAAATTGATGATATAGCCCAGGGAGCAGCATTGATGACAGGATCAAAATTGGAAATTGTTGAGGATGAACCTGGGTACAAACATGTAATCCCTAATACAACTATTGCTAAATTGGGCAAATCTTTTTTAAATAACTTGGAAATCAAATTAGACAATCAACCTAGAAATCGGTACGGAAGTGGAGCATCAACTGATTTTGGAAATATTAGTCATGTAATGCCTTCTTATGCGTTTAATTTTGCAGTATCCAAAAAACCTACTCCGGGTCATTCAATTGAAATGGAAAAAGCTTCAGTAAGTGATGTTGCTCATCAAAATGGAATTGAAATCATCAAAGGAATGTCTGCAACTGCTTATACATTGCTAAAAGACAAAGTAAAATATAATGAATCAATGGTAGAATTTAAAAACAGAAAAAATTAAAAATAAAATGAATACAAATATAACAAAAAACAAACTTATCGATTTAGTAAAACAAGATTCTATTGATACTGTAATAACGGCTTTCCCGGATATGTATGGGAGATTAGTCGGCAAAAGATTTGATAGTAAATTTTTTATTTCTGATGTATTAGAACACGGGACACATGCTTGTGATTATTTATTAGGTTCTGATATTGACATGGAAACTATCCCAGGGTATCAGATTTCTAGCTGGGAAAAAGGTTACGGAGATCTTCATTTAAAACTAGATCCGAATACTATAAGAATAGCTGATTGGTTAGATAAAACAGCAATTATTTTAGGTGATGTAGAAAAAAATCACTCATTAGTTAATGAATCTCCTCGATCAATATTAAAAAAACAAATTGATATTGCAAAATCTAAAGGATACGAGATTAAATTAGCATCGGAATTAGAATTCTATGTATTTGATAATACTTATCAAGATGCTAAAAATAATTCTTATATCAAAATGAATCCTAGTAATAGATTCAGGGAAGATTACAATTTACTAAATACTACAAGAGAAGAATCTTATATGTCATTATTGAGAAGACACTTAGACAAATCAGGTATACAGGTAGAATGTACAAAAGGAGAGTGGAGTTTAGGGCAACAAGAAATTAATGTTAAATACACAGACCCTTTGACTATGGCTGATAATCACAGCATTATTAAGCAAGCTGCCAAAGAAATTGCTTACAAAAATGAAATGTCTATAACATTTATGTCTAAATGGGATGAGAATTCAGCTGGTTCAAGTATGCATATTCATTTAAGTTTATGGGATAAAGATGGTAAGAACAATTTGTTTTACAATCCTAAATCTAAATCTGAATTTAAAACTTCTGATCAATTTAAATATTTTTTGGGAGGGTGGATGAAATATTCCCCAGATATATTTATGTTTTATTCTCCTTATCCAACATCGTTCAAAAGATTTGTTTCTGAATCATTTGCACCAACAAAAATAAGTTGGAGTATGGATAATCGAACTTCAACTTATAGAATTGTAGGAGAAGAATCAAGTTTGAGAATTGAATGTAGAATTCCTGGCGCTGATGCCAATCCATATTTAGCTTTTGCTGCAAGTATTGCGGCAGGAATACAAGGAATTGAGGATAAAATTAATCCTCCAAATATTTCTACAGGAGACTCATATAGTAATAACTCACTGGAATCTTGCCCTGACAATATAGATAAAGGACTTCGATTGTTTGAAAAAAGTAAATTTATTGAAAATGTCTTTGGCAAAGGTGTCAAAGATCATTATCAACATTTTTTCAATATAGAAAAATCGCTTTACGAAAAAGCTGTAACTGATTGGGAAAAAAATAGATACTTTGAAAGAATATAAATATGACTAAATGGTACAAAGGGAATATACATACTCATACCAATGAGTCAGATGGTGATTCCGATCCAAAAGTTGTTGTTGATTATTTTGTTGAGCATAGCTATGATTTTTTAGTTTTAAGTGATCACAATCATGTAACCATTCTAGATTATGGTAAGGAAAACCCAGGAATTCTGCTGATCCCCGGAGAAGAAGTTACAATTAAAGAACCTTTTAATATACATATGGGAGCTATTGGAATAGATTCATATGTTGAACCTATTTATGGAAAAGATTCTTTAGATACACTCAATGCCAATATCCGTGCTATTGAAACTGCTAATGGTATTCCAATATTAAATCATCCTAATTATAAATGGGCAGTTGATGACAAAATGATAATGAAATCTGATCGGTTAAAATTTTTTGAAGTTTACAATGGTGGTACTCATAACAATGATTTGGGCGATATGAAAAATGGAAAAAAAAGCACGGAGCAATTATGGGACTCAGTTTTAAGTTCAGATAAACTAGTTTATGGAGTAGCTACTGATGATTCTCATCATTATAAAACTTGGGGGTCAGCATTTTCTAATCCAGGTCGTGGTTGGATTATGGTTAAATCGGATTCTGATTCACAAGATGATATATTGAATAATTTTTCTGATGGTAACTTTTACTCAAGTACAGGAGTATATATCTCAGATTTATTTATTGACAAAAACGAAATTAGTTTTGACATAGATTTAGACCCAAAGCAAATTCATATCTTGTCTCCTAAGATTACAGATCAAGAATTTAAAACGATTTTTATCGGAGATCAAGGAACAATATTAATGGAATCAAATGAATTATCACCCAGATACAAGATTCAAGGGAATGAAAAGTATATTAGGGCTGTGATAACAAGTTCAGATGGTTTCAGTGCATGGTTACAACCTTTTTTTATATAATGCTTAGTTCAAATAAAAAATTAAGAATAGTTATAAATTAGTTAATAAAATAATTTGTTTTTGATAAAATGTTTATTTAATTATTATGCTGGAAAAGGATTAAGAATTGGAAATATTAATTATATCTGTATTTACTATTGGTTATTTATTTATAGCACTTGAGCATAATATTAGAATTGATAAAGCTGCAATTGCTTTAATCACAGGGGTTTTGACTTGGTCTATATTTGTTTTTTATGCTGATCATCATTTTATTGATGAAGAACTACATCATCACCTTATTGAAATAGGTGAAATAGTCTTTTTCTTATTTGGCGCAATGACTATCGTGGAATTAGTAGATTCGCATCAAGGGTTTAGAATAATCACAGATAAGATAACTACTACGAATGCAGTTAAATTATTATGGATACTATCTATTATTACTTTTTTCTTCTCTGCAGTTTTAGATAATTTGACTACGGCTATAGTTATGGCTGCATTGCTTGGTAAATTGATCAAAAATAGAGATCAGCTTTTGTTTTTTGGCGGAGTTATGATTTTATCAGCAAATGCAGGTGGCGCGTGGTCTCCGATTGGAGATATAACAACTATAATGTTGTGGGTAGGAGGTCAGGTGACCATAAATATTGTGCAGGCTATCATTATTCCTAGTTTAGTTTGTATGATAGTTCCATTAGTTTATGTTTCATTTAAATACAGAGGCATAATAATTGACAGACCAGATATAAATGATGGAGCAATCTCTTTTGAGGTTGATCCTTTTGAACGAAATTTATTATTTATACTTGGTGTGTTGGGGTTATTATTTGTTCCAATTTTCAAAACTGTTACTCATCTTCCTCCTTATCTGGGCATGCTATTCAGTTTAGGAATTTTGTGGACAGTAACTGAATTAATACATAAAAATAAAACTGGAGAGTCTAAATATAAACTTTCAGTTGCAGGTGCACTTTCTAAAATTGACGGATCTACAATATTTTTCTTTTTAGGAATTTTACTAGCTGTGGGTAGTTTGCAATCTACAGGAATACTTAATTCGTTAGCAAATATTCTAGAAGATGTATTTAATGGGAACTTATATTACATAAATATATTTATAGGATTTTTATCTGCCATTCTTGATAATGTACCCCTTGTTGCTGGGGCAATGGGAATGTATGAAGTTCAATCAACAGGTGATTTTGCAGTAGATGGTATGTTTTGGGAATTTTTGGCTTATTGTGCTGGAACTGGTGGTAGTTTGTTAGTAATAGGATCAGCTGCTGGAGTTGCAGTTATGGGTATATTGAGAATTAATTTTATATGGTATATAAAAAATATTACCTTCTTAGCTTTAATAGGATATCTTTCTGGTGCGTTAACCTACATAATTCTTCAGTAAATAAAAATGATTAAATATATTAGAAATTTTTTTTTGTCGTTATCTACAATAGTTTTTGTTTTAGGTATTTCCTATCTTACGGGTCGAGAAGGAAGTTATATATTTAATATTCCATCTTTAGTATTTTTAGCATTAATAATTTTATTGGTACAATGGATTGCATTTATTCCTTCCTATTTAAAATCAACCGAACATTATTTTGATATTACAGGTTCTTTAACTTATGTTACTGTTGCAATATTAGCATTTGCTATAAATGATGATAAAAATATCAGATCAGGGATTTTGACTTTGCTAGTAATTACTTGGGCACTTAGACTAGGATTGTTTTTACTTAAAAGAGTCAAAAACGCTGGATCAGACGGACGTTTCGATGATCTCAAAGATTTTTCAACTTTTTTTATGGTTTGGAATTTGCAAGGATTATGGATTACTTTTACTTTACTAAGTTCTTTAGTTATATTTACTTCTACAAGTTCTCCCGATTTAGGTTTTTA
The DNA here is from genome assembly GCA_913045935.1 of uncultured Chloroflexota bacterium. Classification (GTDB taxonomy): domain Bacteria; phylum Chloroflexota; class Dehalococcoidia; order Lucifugimonadales. The sequence continues at coordinate 78,738 of CAJWSY010000003.1, forward strand.
TGATTATATTGGTATCATTTTATGGTTTGCAGGAATTTCTATTGAGATAATATCAGATAATCAAAAATCAAAATTTAAAAATGATCTCAATAATAAAAACAAATTTATAAAAACTGGTTTGTGGAAATACTCTAGGCACCCTAATTATTTTGGTGAAATTTTACTTTGGACAGGTGTAACAATTATTTCAATTCCTTTATTTACCGGACTTAGTTGGATTGGCATTATTTCTCCTTTGTTTGTATATGTGATGTTAAAATTTATATCAGGAGTTCGTATTTTGGAAAATAGAGCCGATTTAAAATGGGGAGATGATGAACTCTACATTAAATACAAAAAAGAAACTCCGGAAATATTTCCATTTAAAATAGGATGAAAAATGTCAAAATTATTTGAATCTATAAAAATTAAAAACGAAGTCATCAAAAATCGAGCATGGGTAAGCCCTATGTGTACATACTCATCGATTGATGGAATGGCAAATGACTGGCATCTTGTACATTTAGGATCGAGAGCAATGGGTGGTTCGGGATTAGTAATGATGGAAGCAACAGCAGTTTCACCAGAAGGTCGTATAAGTCCATGGGATATGGGATTATGGAATGACAAACAAATTGAGCCTATGAAAAAAATTACCAAATTTATTTCTGAATGTGGATCTACTCCTGCTATTCAATTAGCTCATGCTGGAAGGAAGGCTTCAACAAATCGGCCATGGTTAGGTGGAGGTAATGTCTCAAAAAATGAAGGAGGATGGGATCCTGTAGGTCCAAGTAATATTCCGTATAGTAATAAATCTTTGATTCCTAAAGAATTAAAATTAGTAGAAATAGAAAAAATTATAGATGATTTTGTTTTATCGGCAAAGAGATCTGTTGAAGCGGGTTTTAAAGTAATAGAATTACATTTTGCTCATGGCTATTTAGTACACGAATTTTTATCTCCCATTTCTAACAACAGAGAAGACAAATTTGGAGGAAATTTTGAAAATAGGATTTTGCTGGCAACAACTATTGCAAGCAAGGTTATAGATGCAATTGGTAATACTATCCCTGTATTTGCAAGACTTTCTGTCACAGAATATTACCCAGGTGAAGGTTGGGACTTGGAATCATCAATAAAATTATCAAAGAAACTAAAATCAATAGGTATAGATTTAATAGATTGTTCCTCTGGTGCAAATTACTCTGAGCAAAAAATAGAAATAAAACCTGGATATCAGGTTGGATTTTCTAAGGAAATTCGTAATCAGGCAGAGATTTTAACTGGAGCTGTTGGGTTGATAACAGAATCAACTCAAGCAGAAGAAATATTAGAATCGAATGGAGCAGATGCTATATTCATGGCTAGAGAGTATTTAAGAAATCCGTATTGGGCATTGCATGCAGAGCAAAATAAAGATTCATGGCCATTGCAATATCAAAGATCTATAGATTTATAGTTAAATAGGTAGATGTTTTTTATTTCTAATATAAATTCTAATATGATTAAAGGGTACATGGTTCACTTGTATACAACTACGGGAATTGTATTGGGGATACTTGCGGTCCGACAAATATATGAACAGAACCTAGATTTTGTATTTATGTACTTAGCAATTTCGTTATTCATTGATGGAACAGATGGATACTTAGCTAGAAAATACAATGTTTTAAAATATGCTTCTAGAATTAATGGAGTCATACTAGATGCTATAGTTGATTTTTTTAATTATGTAATAGTTCCTGTTCTAGTAATTATTCAGTTTGATTTTGTACCACTAAGCCTTGAGTATATTTCTGCAAGTTTAATTTTATGTGCTTCATGTTTCACATTTGCAAATACTAAACAAAAGACTAAAGATAATTATTTTGAAGGGTTTCCAGCTTTATGGAATGTTTTGATACTAGATTTTTATATCATTAACACTTCGCAAATAATTAATTTATTTTTGATAATAAGCTGTGTTGTTTTAACATTTGTACCAATCAAATTTGTACACCCATTAAGAGTAGAGTCGTATAAACTATTGGCAATTTTAAGTTTCATATTGTGGGGATTGTCGACTGCTTTATTATTATTTGTTTTTCAAGATAATACTATTGAATATAAATTTGGATATTATACATGGATAGCTGCTAATATATTCATAATGCTTTTTTCTATTTTTAGAACTATAAATAAATCATTTAATATAAATTCATAAGTGATTCGATACCATAGTTTTTTATATTTTTATCTTCTGCTATTGTTTTGAAATTAATATTATACTCTTTAATATACCATTCATTAAATTCTGACAATTTTTGATATTTGTGCCCACCACTTGAGTAAAAAAGTGCTATTTCAATTTCAATTTTATTAATTACGACTGCTAAATGTTTATGAAAATCAATTAAATCTAATTGATCTTTAGTCAAATAATTAGGATTATTATAAATATCTTTTGTTTTCTTTTTCAGACCTTGAGACCATTCTATGTGTTTCCATTTTTTGTGTACTTTAAAACAAGATTTCCCTTCATGTGATTTCCAAACAAATTGTTCTGTTAATTTCATGAATTCCCATATTATGATTTCGCTATCTTCAGCTATCGAATTTTCAACTAATTGAAATATGTTTTTCACTATCATTTCCCGTAAATAAAAAATTCTTTGTATTTTTTTTGTCTATTAAAGACTTTGAAAATAGTATAGAATTTTTAAAGTAAAACTACCATTTGTTTTATTTTAACGGAGTTATGAATGGAAAAAATAGCTGAATATATGGAAAAATTTGGTAAAAAAATTGGCCTGTGGGATATATCTGAATTAGGTTTAGAGGCAATCCCCCTTACAATTCTATCTTTATTTGGAGGCTTTATAACTTTGATTGTATTGTTCGTAATATTATCTGAAACACATTATAAATTACCATTTTAAATTATCTGCTTTATTATGAAAGTTTATGTAATAAGTGACATTGTTGTCAAAGATCAGGAAAAATATAATGAGTATATGAAATTAGTTCCTAATACAATTGCTAAGTATGGTGGTAAGTATTTAGTTAGAGGTGGTAATATTCTTAATTCAATAGATTGGAATCCAAAAGGAAGAATTATAGTATTAGAATTTCCTTCGAAAGATAAACTTGATCAATGGCAAAATTCTGAAGAATACAAACCCGTTAAGGAAATTAGACTTGAAGCGTCTTCATCTAAATCAATTATAATTGAAAGTGGAGATCTTCCTTTTTGATATGAATGTTTCAGAAGCAATAGCTCAGATATTACTTAAAGAAAATATAGACTGGATCTCATGTTTTCCAAATAATCCCCTGATAGAAGATTTATCCAAAGTGGGTGTAAGACCAATAATGTTTCGACACGAAAGAGGAGCAATGATGGCTGCCGATGGATATAGTCGAACAAGTGACAGAGAAAAGATAGGAGTTTTTTCAATGCAAAGCCAAGCTGGTGCTGAAAATAGTATGGGAGGTATTAGTCAGGCATTTGCAGATAATATTCCTGTCTTAGTTATTCCTGGAGCACCCCCATTAAATCAATTATCAGTAAGGCCAAATTTTAATGCAACTTCTAATTACAAGGGAATAGTAAAAACTGCAGAATGTATCACACAACCCGATCAGGTAATTGATGTCATGAGAAGAGCATTTCATAATATTAAAAATGGACGACCTGGGCCGGTAGTTGTAGAAGTGCCTGCAGATATTTCCTCGTCGCAAATTTCATTTGATATTAATTCATACAAACCTCCAACAAAAGGTTACCATGCTCCTTCAAATTCAGATATTTCAAAAGCTGTAGAAAAATTATTAACTGCTAAAAACCCTCTTATAGTAGCAGGGCAGGGAGTTCTTTTTTCAAGATCAACAAAAGAATTACAGAAATTAGCAGAAATGATTAATGTTCCAGTCTATACAACAATGCCAGGAAAATCTGCAATTAATGAAACTCATCCATTATCTCTTGGCGCAGGAGTTCAAACTACAACTCTACAGGCTAGGAAGTGGCTAGATGAATCTGATGTCATTTTAGCTCTAGGAACTAGTATGACAAACACTCCCTATGCACAGTCTATAGATACTTCTAATAAATTTTTAATTCATAATACTGATAACTACGATGATATAAATAAAGATCATTATGCAGACGTAATATTAAATGGTGATACAAAAATTACACTAGATTTACTTATAAATGAAATTTCTGATCACAAAGATAAAATTAACCAAAATGTTGACATTAAATCTAAAATAAATAAAATTCGTGAACAATGGAATTCTGAATGGAAATCTCATTTAAATTCAGATGAAATACCAATTAATCCGTATAGAGTTATTAATGAAATAAATAAAAATATTAATTTAGAAGAATCGATAGTTACTCATGATGCAGGTGCTCCAAGAGATCAGATTATTCCTTTTTTTACTGCAACGAAACCACATAGTTATATTGGATGGGGTAAAACTACTCATTTAGGATTTAGTATTCCATTGATGATAGGAGCTAAAAAAGCTAATCCTGATAAATTTTGTTTGAATTTAATGGGCGATGGAGCTTTTGGTATGTCAGGTTTAGATATAGAAACATCTGTTCGATCTAATCTTCCAATAACTACTGTTCTGCTAAACAATGGTGGTATGGCAACTTATCCAGGTGGCTTTCCAAATGCACGAGAAAAATTTGGAGTTTCTTATATGAAAGGAGATTATGCACAAATCGCTGAAGGAATGGGAGCAAAAGGAATTGTGGTTAAGTCTATAGAAGAATTGAGATCATCTATAAAAGATGCTATGTATGAAAATAAAAATGGGAATACAGTTTTGATTGATGTTCACACAGGTTATGATGATAAAAGATCTAAGTGGTAAATTAAAAAGTATAGTTAACTATACTTTAGTATTATTTGGTATCAACGGGATTATATGTGTAATTACTACGATTATAGGATTAGCAACTGATAGAAGATTACTAGGTTCATATGATGTAAGTTTGATCACTTCACTTAATAAGATAATGTGGAATGTACAATTTTTCTCTTTTTGGGTACTTGTTATAGGAATAGTTATTGGATCATTAATTGCAATGATATATTCATTATTTAATGATTAAAAATCACACTATAAACACAATTAGTAAAACATAAATTAACAACAAACTACTAAGTATTAAAGATATTATTAAACTTATTTTTCTAAATGTAGAGTTTATTTTGTTTTGTAAATTAATATTCACATTTTCATTTAGTTTGTTTTCTTCCATATACTTAGTAATCCTGCTTATCTAGCCATTCTTGTAATTTTTTACCCATAGATTTGCCAAGACTTGAATTAGATTGAACCGGGCCAGTGTAGTGATTTGCAGAATTTATAAAGTCTTTTATTGCTTTTGGACCTGCATCATTCAAAAGAATTGTCATAAATTCTTCAGTATCATTTTTTCTCATTGGTTGCCACTCAATGTAATACGGTGTTACTCTAATTTTATCTTCCATCATTTTTCGTTCTTCCTGGTAGTGATTTAAAGCCATTTTTATTGTAGAAGGATCTGTCCAATCTGATTTGTAGATAATATTTCCATATCTGTTTACTATATATGTCATATTGGGAAGTCTGCCGTAAGCTTTATGAACATCTCCTTCCAGAGAATCAACTAGCATTGTTCTTTTAATATATTTTTTTGTCATTAATTTTGCATGATCGATTTTTTGCTCAAAAGAACTGAGATGTGGTATTTTTTCACCAGGATGAGCTTCTCGGGTATATATAAATACAAAATTAAATTTGTCACCAAATTCTTTCACTAAATTATCAAATCCTGGCGCCGCCAGAGCACATTCTGATCAGGTTATAGAACCAAATTCTATGATAGTAGTTTTTTCTTTCCAATATGTTGAAAGTTGTTCCCATTTTTGTTCTTTGACGTTGTATATCTTACCTTCAGGTGCTTTTGTCCCGGCATTTGCAATACCAGGAAAATCTATAAATGCTTGCATATCAAAATCTAGAGGAAAGCTGTCATAATTATAAGAATTCATTTTACACCTGATTGGTTTATTTTAATAATATACATTATCTGATTTTGATATGTCAAAGTAAAATCAATTTACTTTTAAAATATTTTGTTTCG
>CAJWSY010000004.1 GCA_913045935.1 uncultured Chloroflexota bacterium
ACAACAAAAGCAAAAACTACAACAAAAGCAAAAACTACAACAAAAGCAAAAACTACAACAAAAGCAAAAACTAAAAAAACTGAGAATTAAGAGGAGTTAGAAATATGGCACATAAGAAAGGTGGAGGAAGTACAAAGAATACTCCAAACCGAGGTAATTCTAAACGCCTTGGTATTAAAGTTTATGATAGTGAATTTGTTACAGCAGGATCTATATTAGTAAGACAACGTGGGTCTAAAATTGCACCTGGAGTAAGTGTTGGAATCGGCAAAGATCATACATTATTTTCTTTGATTGACGGTTACGTAAAATACGAAAATCTTACAAAAGATAAAAAGAAAGCTAGCGTTTATCCATCTTAAGGAGAAATAATTGAAACAAGATATACATCCTAAATATTATTCTGAGTCAAAGGTTGTTTGTTCCTGTGGTAAAACTTACACAACAGGATCTACAAAAGAAGAGATGAGAATTGAATTATGTGGTTCATGTCATCCTTTTTATACTGGAGAACAAAAAATAGTTGATACAGAAGGTAGAGTTGAAAGGCTTAAACGAAGATATAATTTAAGTTAATTTATTTAATTGATTTTGTAACATAAGTTGGAAAATAATTCTCTAAGATTAGGTGGACAAGCTTTACCTGAAGGAATATTAATTAAAGGCCCAATATTTACTGTAATTGCCTACAGAACCGAAAATGAAATCGAAACTGTATCTATAAAGTGGGGATTTAAAGTTGTAAACCAATTAAAGACTATTCCTTTTTTAAGAGGTTTAATTACAATTGTTGAAACCATATCTTTATCTTTGAAATCAATATTTGTAATGGCCGAAATAACTGACGAAGAAGTTAATACAGATTCGGTTTTTTTTAAGATTATCATTGGATTGATGTTTATTATCGTAATGATATTTACTATTGGTTTAGTGATTTTTATACCTAAGTTGGCTTCAAATGGATTAGTAAATCTGTTGAATATAAAAGTATTTTTAAGTACTTGGATAGAGTTACTTATAAGATTTATGTTATTTTTTGTTTATATATATTTTTATAGATTTTTTTTAATAGGAAAGAAAATGTTTAAATACCATGCTGCCGAGCATATGGCAATTCATGCATTTGAACATAAAAAAAAGTTAACAATTAACAATCTTAGAGAATTTCATAAAGAACACCCAAGATGTGGCACAGCATTTTTAGCCTTTGTTTTTATCTATGCCAATATTATTTTCCATACATTAGTTTTTGATGTGAATTTTTTATTTATGATTAGATTATTTATATCTTTATTTGTTATTTCTCTAACTTATGAAACATTACTTGTTGGATGGAAATCAAATAATTTAATTGTTGGTAAAATTTTGAATTTACCGGGGTTTTTATTGCAGAAAATTACCACTATAAAACCTGATGATAGCGACTTAGAATTGGCAATAATTGCTACAAAAAAATGTGTAGAATTACATAATGAATGAAGTTAACTTACGGTAAGATTATTTGTTGATTCTGTAATTGTATAGTTTGTATTTTTGATTGATATATATTTCTGAATCTTTTTTTAAATTTTTAAAGATTTTAATAAATTCACTTGATTGATCTTTTTCGCTAAGGATAGAAACCCACGTGTTTTTATTTAAGTTGTTTTCAAATTCAGTAATAAGTTTTTTATATGAATCCCATTTGGTAATAAAAATTCCATCGACTAATATGTTATCTAATTTTTTTTGACCAGGCATTTGGTTTAATTCGACGTTTCCTAAATTTATTTTTTTTAACAAATTTTTCGTTATGTTAATTTGTTTTTTATCGGATTCATAAGCAATCACTTTCCCATCAAAAACAAATTTACCAAATAAAATAGGAAACAATCCCTCCTCAGCTCCAAGACATGCTATATTTTGATATGGCATTATTGGAATGGTAGCCAATATCTTATGCGTATCTATGCTATTTATGGACTCATTACTTTCAATCATTATTTAACCTCTTTAAGTTACTTGTTTGGTTCGAAGTATTTTCGTTCTTTTTCATTTTCAGGGATTCTTGCTAAATAAAACAATAAATCTGACAGTCTGTTTATATATTTTATTATATTTACATTTATTAGTTTTTCATAATTATTTAATTTTGCCAATGTTCTTTCTGCAGATCTTGTTTGTGCCCTTGCAAGATCTATAGCCGCTGATTGAATATTGCTGCCTGGAAATATAAATTTTGGTTTTAATTTGACTTGTTTGTCAATTTTATCTATTAAATTTTCTAATTTGATTACAGATTTTTCATTTACAAACTCTATCCCCCAATTAGTTTTCGATATTTTATAGTGGTCTTTGTTTGCAACAGATACTTCAGTAGATATAGTAAAAATATCATTTTGTATATCTAATATTGTACTCGAAATAAATTGATTATCAGTAATCGCTCTGCACATTCCTAGATGAGAATTTACAATATCTAGCATCCCGTAAGCTTCGCATCTAATATCACTTTTGGATACTTTTTCCCCAAATAAAAGACTAGTATTTCCTTCATCGCCTGTTTTTGTGTATATTTTCAAATTTAATCCTTTATATTATTATTAACCTATTGAGATTAATAATATATTTTACAGGAGTTTCAAATGTCTGAACAGAAGGTTGTTAAAGCAAAGTGGTTATTTGACATGGTAAGTGATAAACCTATTGAAGATGGCGCTGTTATTTTTCAGAGCGGTGTTATTACTTTTTCAGGTAACTATGAAAAAATTAAGAATAAAATTCAACCCGATGCGAAAATATATGATTTTAAAGATAAAATAATTATCCCTGGTATGGTTGATTGCCATACCCATCATAATGGATTTGGAGATGGCAGAAGTGGTGATGATGTAGGATTAATTCCTGATGATGTGCTAGCAATTAAATCAGCTAAAAATGCTAAAACTAGTCTTTATTCAGGAGTAACCACTATTAGAGAAAATGGCCCTAAAAATATGACTATGATGAGACTTAGAGATGCAGTAAATGGTGGATTAACAATCGCACCAAGGATGGTTTTATGCGGAAGGCCAATTTCAATTATTGGTGGACACATGGGATATTTTGGAGGAGAAGTTACAGGTGAAGATGAAAGCTTAGCTTTGGCAAGACAACTTATAAAAGAAGGTGCAGATTACTTCAAAATTACTGCAACTGGGGGATCTACAGCAACATCATTTCCTTTGAGGCCAAGTTTTTCAAAAAGTGAATTGTTTGCTGTTACAAATGAAGCAAAAAATTACGATATGCTTACAGCTACACATTGTTTGTCTACAGAAGGAACGGACTACTCTTTGGATGCTGGTGTAGATATGATTATTCATTGTAATTTTGACTTACCAAACGGGGAATCGAAATTTGATCCTAAATTGACCGAAAAAATTGTTAAAAAAGATGCTTATGTTAACCCTACCCTTCATGTTGGAAGGGCAAGAGTTTGGAGTTTGATGGAAGGAAAAGATGCTGCATTAGGAGGATTTGAGAACAAAAGGCTTAATTCAATAAGTATAACCAAGGATAGGAAAAATATACTAGATGCTAGATTAGATATGGCTAAATATGGATTGGAAACCAAATTAGACCATTGCAGACAAATGATTGATATGGGAGTAAAAGTTATTACGGGATCCGATTCTTCTTGGGGTGATTATGCTTTAGGAAACACTGTGCATGAGACTGAATTATTAGTGGAGGCTGGATATTCTAATATGGAAGGTTTGAAATCAGTAACAATAAACGCAGCAAAAGCATTAGGACTTGAAAATCAGGTTGGAAGTATAGAAGTTGGAAAATCTGCGGATTTGGCAATATTAGACAAGAATCCTATAGAAGATATTAAAAATTTGAATTCAGTAACAGAAGTGTTTTTCATGGGACAAAGTATAAGAAGAGGATCTGAAGACTCAAACAATTCTTATATTCAAAAATCACCTCAAATTTAAAGGAGTATATTATGGATAAAATAAATAATGATATGTTAGTAATTCAGGTTGGTGAATTGATAGATGGGATATCAAGCGAATCAAAAAAGAATATAAGCATAGTAATTAGTGGGAATTCAATTGTAGATATTAAACCAACTGGGGAACTTTCTATTCCATCTGATTTAGATCATAAATTAATTGACTATTCAGATAAAACTATTTTACCAGGATTAGTTGATTCGCATGTACACTTAACTGGAATAGGAGACGGGAGAAGCGGTGATGAGTTATCAACATTACCAGACGAGGTTTTATCGATTAATATGGCAAATAATGCAAAAAAACATTTACATTCTGGAGTAACAACTGTTAGAGATTGTGGAGCTAAAAATGATACTGCATTTCATTTAAGAACTGCTGCGGAGATGGGGATTATTGATACCCCTAGACTAGTTTTGAGTGGCAGACCTTTAGCAATCATTGGAGGACATCTAAGTTATTTTGGAGAACAAATAACGGGTGTAAATGAATGTCGAGCTGCTGTGAGATATTTGATTAAACAAGGAGCTGATTTTATTAAAGTTACAGCTTCCGGTGGAAGTACGAAAACATCTTTTCCCCTTAAACCAAGTTTTTCGCAACAAGAATTAAATGTAATTGTTGAAGAAGCGCACAAATTTGGGAAGCATGTTGCTGCACATTGTCATAATTCTGAAGCAATGGTCAGATCTTTAAATGCAGGAGTTGATACTATTATTCATGGAGTTTTTAAAGAACCAGATGGAACAAATAAGTATAGGGAAGATATTACAGAATTGATGTTAGAGAAAAATACTTATGTTAATCCTACTTTAGGTCCAGGAATGATGAGAGTCCAAGTAATGGAAAATAAAAAACAACAAGGGAATTTTTCAGAATTTGATCAAGAAGAAATGGATCAAATCTTATTTGAACATGAATACAGAATGAAGTGTTTTAGTAAAATGCATGAATCTGGGGTACCTATGTCAGCCGGGTCTGATTCTGCTTGGGGAGCTTATGAGATGGGTAATTTTTTCTTAGATATTGAAGGTCATGTTATCGGTGGTCAAACTCCTATGCAAGCAATTCAATCTGCAACAAGTATAGCTTCAAAATCTTGTTGGATAGATGATAGTCTTGGGTCAATCGAAACAGGCAAACTCGCTGATTTGATTGTATTAGATGAAAGTCCAATAAATCAGATAGAAAATTTACGAACTGTATCTGAGGTAATAAAGAATGGAGAATTTGTAGATAGAAATAATTTATTGTAGTCCGCAAAAATTTTCGTAGTTAATTAATTCTTTTACGCTTGGTTTTTGTCCACATAGAACACAATCAGGATTTTGTTTGTATTTTATTGTTTTAAATTGTATATTGAGAGCGTCAATCAATAATAGTTTATTCGTTAAATTTTCTCCAATATTTAGAATTAGTTTAACTGTTTCAGTTGCTTGAATACTTCCAACAATTCCAGGTAACATGCCTAATACTCCTGCTTCTGCACAGCTTGGAACCTCTCCCGGCTTTGGAGGGTTCGGAAATAGGCACCTATAGCATCCTTGATTTGGTTGGTATGTGCTTAATTGTCCTTCAAAAAGTAAAATACTTCCATCAACTAATGGTTTTTTACTGAAATATGCAGCATCGTTTGCTAAGTATCTTGCAGGGAAATTGTCAGCTCCATTTATGATTACATCGTAATCAGCAAAAACTTCCAATGCATTTTCGGAAGAGAGAGCATAATCATAGGTTTTAATTTCCAAATCACTGTTATAGGAAAGTAGCGTATTTTTAGCGGATTGTGTTTTTTTAAGACCTATATCTTTTTCAGTATGCAGTAACTGTCTTTGTAAGTTTGATATTTCAACTGAATCCATATCAATTATTCCAATTTCTCCTATCCCAGCTAGTGCTAAATATATACTAACAGGAGATCCCAGCCCTCCTGCACCAATTATCAAAATTTTAGAATTTAATAATTTTCTTTGACCAATACTTCCTATTTGCGGCATTACAATATGCCTGCTATATTTTTGTATTTGTTTGGGTGTTAATTTATAATTTAATTTACTATTTTCTTTATTCACTTTTATATTTTTGATTAAAACAAGATTTACCTTAATTATACTTACTTTAGCAATAGTTACCGTATTGTTAACTTTATCTTCCTTTTTTAGTAAAGAAGATAAAAAAGTTTTTATATTTGCTGCTGTGAGTTTAACAGAACCATTAGAGGAAATTAAAGATATATTTTATCAACAAAATAATATATCAATAATATTAAACTTTGGAGGCTCACAAACGCTAGCTGCTCAAATATCAAGAGGAGCCTCTCCTGATATATTTATACCTGCAGGAATGTCTCCTTACAAATTTATCAAAGAAAAAGATATTAAAATTTATTCTGACAATGTTTTAATTTCAAACAAATTAATTTTTGTGTCAAATCAAAGTATAAACAATTGGGAAAACTTGAATGTTGAAGAATTATTGACTTCTGCAAAAATCAATAGAATTGCTATTGCTGATCCTGAGTTGGCACCTGCGGGCCAATATTCTTTTCAAGTTTTAGATAATATGAAGTTATTAACAAAAATAGAAGATAAAATCATTAAAACTAAAAATGTAAGAGATGCTGTTAATTATATGAGATTAGGTTTGGCAGAAGGTGTCTTTGCGTACAATACAGATTTTAATGATTATCAACAGAATTTTAATAAAAAATTAATATCTGAAGAATTATATAATAAAGTTCAATATCCTTTAATTATTTTGAATAATTCAAAAGATATTAATGAATTTTTATATTTTTTAAATGGTAGTATAGCAAAAGATATTTTTATCAAATATGGATTTAGTAACCCTTAAATAAATTATGGTAATAGAATCGCTTATATTAACTTTAGAGATAGCTATAATTGCAACATTTATTAATATCCCAATTTCATTTTTATGCGCTGTTATTGCTACCAGATCTAATAATGAAACTGCTAAATTTTTGATTGATATAATTGTTTCTCTTCCTTTGGTTTTACCTCCTGTGGTTTTAGGTTATTTTCTTTTGATAACGTTTAGTCCCTCAGGTTTAATTGGTGGGATGCTCGATGCGTTAGGTTTTGAAATAGTATTTACAAAATTTGCTGCTGTATTAGCCTGTGCCCTAGTTTCATTTCCTTTGATGTCTAGGGCGTTTATTATTTCCATTCAATCCGTAAACAAAGATCTTGAAAAAATAGCAAGATCATTAGGATCTAGTAATATAAATACATTTTTTACCATAACAATAAGAGAAAGTAAATTTGGAATATCAGGAGGTATACTTTTAGGTTTCGCTAGAGCTTTAGGAGAATTTGGAGCTACGATTATTTTTGCAGGAAATATTGAAGGAGTTTCCAGAACAATTCCATTAGCAATATTTCAATCCATTCAAACAGGTGATGATCAAAATTTGACATTACTTATTTTGTGCTCAGTTATTTTGGGAATACTTTCAGTTTCTATCAACAATATATTAATTCAACGTTCAAAAAAAAATAAATGAGTTTAATAAATATAAATATTAAAAAATACTACAATAATTTTGGCTTAACATGTGATTTTAGTATAAGTAATGGTATTACTGGAATATTTGGACCTTCCGGTTCAGGTAAATCAACTTTACTAAATGCATTAGCTGGATTTATCAAACCTGATTTAGGCCAAATTTCAATTCAAAGTCAAAGTTTTTTTGATTCAAATAAAAAAATTAATATTCCGCCCGACAAACGAAATATTGGATATGTTACTCAAAAAGCTAATTTATTTCCTTCTATGAGTGTTGATGAGAATATTAATTATGGTTATAAAAAACAAAATAAAATCAAATTAAATAGGATAATAGATATTATGAACCTAAATAATTTAATGGAAAAGTTACCGGGAGAAATTTCAGGTGGGCAATCGCAAAAAGTTGCAATTGCAAGAGCATTGGCTAGCAATCCTAGTGTTATTTTAATGGATGAACCATTATCAGAGTTAGATTTAAATTCAAAACTTATGATTTTAGATTATTTAAAAAAAATTCACATAGAATATAAAATTCCTATTATCTATGTTTCGCATGATATTGCAGAAATGATTGCTATTTGTGACAATGTATTTTTAATAAACAGAGGCTCAATTACAAAAAACATATCACCTACTGAGTTGATTTATGAAAATTCCAACGAATCTGATTTTCAAAATATATACAGTGTAGTTTTGGATAATGAAAAAAATTTAAAACTTAACAATCAAACTATACAAATTAACGAACCTGTTGAAAATAATCATTTAACTATTATGATTCCGTCTTCTTCTGTTATGGTCGCAAATATTGAAAACAATTTTTTGTTATCAGACAATGTTTTCGATGGCATTTTAAAAAATATCGTTGAATTTGATTCTCATATAAAATTAGTATGTGACGTTGGTTTTGAAATTATTGCAGATATATCAAAAGAATATTATCAAAAATCAAATATGAAATTGAATGATAAAATATGTGTTATATTTAAATCTATTAGTGTAGTTATATCTAAAAGTTAAATTGTTATATTATGGAATTTAGTAAAAAACTTTCAAACATTGTGAGAAAAAATTCTTCAATACTTGTTGTTGGCTTGGATCCCGATCCTACAAAAATGCCAGTCTCAAATATTTTTGAATTCAACAAAACAATAATTGACAACACGATTGATGTTGTTTGTGCCTATAAACCGAACTTTGCATTTTATGAGAGTAGCGGATTAGAAGGAACCAAAGCACTTTATAAAACTGTTGAATACATAAGATCTAAAAACTCAAATATTGTAACCATTGCAGATGCTAAAAGAGGAGATATTGGAAATACAAATAAAAAATATGCTTTTTCCATATTTGATGAAATGGGATTTGATGCCGTGACATTAAATCCATTTGGAGGTAAAGAATCCCTTGATCCATTCGTTGATTATGTTGATAAAGGTATTTTTATTTGGTGCAGATCTTCTAATCCATTATCTGAAGAACTGCAAAAGCTAAAACTAGATCAATCATATGGTGTTAAATATTTTTATGAATATTTATCCATTTTGATTTATAAATGGTATGGTACGAATGATAATGTTGGATTGGTAGCTGGTGCCACTAATGTTGGCGATATTTTAAATTTAAAAAAAATTAGCGAAAAATTTGAAAGCAATCCAACATATCTAATCCCAGGAGTAGGTAGCCAGGGAGGAAGCTTGGAAGAAGTTGTCAGTGTATTGGGCAAAATCAAGATTTCAGATCAACAATTAAAAATCCCTTATTTGATTAATTCTTCCAGATCAATAATTTACGCGTCAGTTGATGATAATTACGCTAAATCTGCAAGAAATTCTGCTTTGAAATTTGTTGAGAAGACAAAAAAAATAGCATTTGAGTAAGGTAAGTTTGTAAAAAAATTGTTTAAGCTTTTATTCTTTTACAGTCTCTATTGTTCAGATGAAAAAAATGGAATATACTAAACCATAGATTTTACTTAATTCTATAGGGTATTTTTAATGTTTGAAATGGTAATAGACAGTATTAGAGTTAGTCTAATGAATTACCAAAGAGTTGTTATTTTGAAAGAAAAACATTCTAAGAGATATCTTCCAATGTGGATTGGGACCAATGAAGCTGAAGCTATAGCTTTGAAATTAGAAGATGTTTCAGTTCCGCGACCTATGACTCATGATTTGTTGTGTAATTCATTTGAATCTTTAGGAGCAAGACTGGATTATGTTGTTGTGAGTGATGTGAACCATGAAGATACATTTATGGCTAAATTAGTCTTAGATTTTAAGGGGGACTTGATTGAAATAGACTCAAGACCTAGTGATGCGTTAGCATTAGCAGTAAGAACGAATGCTCCTATTTATGCTGAAGATAAGGTACTTGACAAAGCTGGGCTTGAATTAGATAAAAATGAGGAAGGACTGAAATCTACCGAAAAGTTTCCAAATACCAATGATAAAAAAACAAGTGATCAAAAAGAGTTAAAACTATCTGCTTTTGATGAATTTATGGAAGAATTAGATTTAGACGATTTTTAAAAAATGTATTTGTTTGACCGTGCCAAATGTATATGATAGGATTTAAAAGTTTTGAGGAGAGTGATTTGGGGTCTAGGAAACTAATATTAGCTTTTCAATTAATAGGAATTGGGTGGTTTGTTGCTGTGTGTTTAATAGGAGGAGCCTTAATAGGAAAATGGATTTCAGGATTTTTTACCTTCTCAAAATCTGAACCTGTGTTTTTAGTAGTAGGATTGCTTTTTGGAATATTTACTGCAGGATGGGGGACATTTAAATTAATTAATATTTTATTGAAATCAGATTAAGAATTAATGAGCAAAATTTATTCAACGATATCTAAAATTATTTTAAATCCGATATTTTTGGGAGTTTTATTTGTTGTCTCAATTCTTGGAGGAGGATTAGGGACTGCCTTGGATTTAGGTTTTCTTAGCGCTCCTTTTGCATATATTTCCATCCCGGCTGAAACTTTGTATTACTTTAAAGGCAAAGGCTTCTTATATGAATTTCTGAATAAAGCGTTAACAAATACTTTGCTCATGTCTTTATTATCAATATTGATATTAACACTAATTTCAAGGCGTGCCACAAAAAATATGAAAGTGGTTCCAAGTGGTTTGCAAAATCTGATTGAATTTGCATTGGAAGCCATGTATAACACGTGTAAAAAAATCGCTGGAGATGACAAAGGAAAAGTTTTCTTTCCGTTAGTAATGACAATATTTCTCTTTGTTGTTATATCAAATTGGATTGGTGTGCTACCTGGAACCGGTACCATAGGTCGAATTGAGACAGCTGAAGAATATTGTCACCACCAAGAAGAAAAAAACAATTTAGGACATGATGTGAAATTTAATATTTATAAAACTAATGGAGTTCTTGCCTCGACAATGTTTGGGTATGGGAAAACTGATTATTCAATAAAGTCTTCAGACAAATCACTTTTTTCTGATTCTTACTCAAAGTCAGATTCTGTGCAAAGCAAAGATTCACATTCTAAATCTGATTCAGGGCATGGTCACGATTCGCACTCAGGAAGTATTGTATGCTCTCATCATTGGTTGGAACATGATTTTGTTCATGCAAAAGAAATCAAGGCTAAAGAACTGGGAGTAGCAAATTTCGATGATAATTTTAAGGTTGGAATTTTAGTTCCATTTTTCAGAGGTACTAATTCGGATATGAACACCACTTTAGCATTGGCATTGATAGCTATGGTTTGCATACATTGGTGGGGATTCAAATATTTGGGACTAACAGGGCATGCAGGGAAATTCATCAATTTTAAAAACGGTCCAATAAACTTTTTTGTTGGAATTTTAGAGTTGGTTGGAGAATTTGCTAAAATATTAAGTTTTACTTTTAGGTTATTTGGGAATATTTTCGCAGGAGAAGTGTTATTATTTGCGATGGCATTTTTATTACCATTAATTGGAATTATTCCTTTTATAGGCTTAGAATTATTCGTTGGATTAATTCAGGGGCTTATATTTTCAATGTTAACTCTAGTTTTTGCTTCTATATCTACTGTAGAGCATAATTCAGATGATCATTGATCAAATTTATGATAAATTATTAATTAAAATCAAGTTCTAATAAGGAGACTAATTATGGAAGGAGATATATTAAATATAGGAGCAGGAATTGCTATTGGCGTAGGAGCTATTGGCCCTGCTATTGGAATTGGTATGCTTGGCGCAAAAGCTATGGAAGCTATTGGGAGAAATCCTGAAGCGGCAGGCCAAATTCAAACAAATATGATTTTAGCGATTGCGTTTGCTGAAGCTATTGCGATTTATGCATTAGTAGTGGCAATATTGATTAAATTCGTATAATTGTTTTTTAGATTAATAAAAATTAGGAGTTTTATATGGATGCATTAGGCATTAATTGGCCTGGTCTCTTAACTCAGGTAATTAGCTTTGTTATTCTTTTTACTTTGTTAAAGAAATTTTTGTATGCTCCTGTAGTAAAAATGCTTGAAGACCGATCTGAAAAAATCAAATCAAGTCTAGAAACTGCAGAGAGAGTTAAACAAGAAGCAGAAAAAACTACAGAAGTGAATGAATCATTGATGATTAAGGCTAGAGAAGAGTCTCAAGCTCTCATTTCTGAAGCTCGGGAACAAGCCAAGAAAATCAAAGAATCTGAAATGGAAAAAAGTAAAGAGCAAATTGATAGCGAAAGAAAGAGAGCTCTTGATGAAATAAATTCAGAGCAAGAAAAAATAATTAATAATATTAGATCAGAGTTTTCAGGGCTAGCAATAGCTGCTGCAGAAAAAATTGTCGAACGAGAAGTAAACGAAAAAAATCATGATCAAATTATTAGTTCTTTCTTAGATAAAGCAAAAAAAATTAATAACTAAATAAAGGTATTTTGAGCCGATGGCTAAAGATTCAAAAACAGCAAAAAGATATGCTAAAGCAATATTCGAATTAGCTTTAGAAAGTAAAGATATTGATACTTGGTTGACAAATATAAGATTGGTTTGTGAATCTGCTAAAAATCATGAATTTAGTATGATCTTAGATTCATCTAAGATATCATCTGAAGACAAAAATTTTTTGGTCGACAAAGTTTTAAGTTCGAAGTTAAGTGATTTGCAGTTGAACTTTGTTAAATTGCTTGCTAAAAATCAATCTTTTTTGTTGATAAATGAAATTTACAATCAATTTGAGCACGAATTTGAAAAGCATAATAATAAAGTAAAAGTTACACTTTCATCGCCATTTAAAGTTGATTCTAATTTGAGAAACAAGATCAATGAATTGGTGAAAAATATTTCAGGATCGGATCCTCAAATAGAAGAAAAAATTGATGACACACTAATTGGTGGTATTGTAATTAAAATTGGTGACACTGTAATTGATGGAAGTTTTAAAAACAAATTGAAACAATTAAAAAGAGAATTAGTTTAACTAACGGAGGACAGTTATGGCAAATGAAGATATAACCTCAATAATAAAAGAACAAATCAAACAATTTGGTGATGATTTAAAAGTTGAACAAACTGGTACGGTAACTGAGGCAGGTGATGGTGTAGCTAGAGTGCAAGGATTATCAACTGTAAAAGCTAATGAAATTGTTCAATTTGAAAATGATGTTTTTGGATTGGCTTTAAACTTGGAAGAAGACACAGTAGGTGTGGTTATTCTAGGAGATTATCTGGGAATTA
Source organism: uncultured Chloroflexota bacterium (assembly GCA_913045935.1). GTDB lineage: Bacteria > Chloroflexota > Dehalococcoidia > Lucifugimonadales. The sequence goes on from CAJWSY010000004.1 coordinate 13,206, forward strand.
AAGAGGGTGACGAAGTTAAAAGTACCGGAAGAATAGTAGAAGTCCCTGTGGGACAAGAAATGATTGGAAGAGTTTTGAACCCTTTGGGTCAACCAGTTGACGGTAAAGGAAATATTAAATCGTCAGATACTATTGAAGTCGAAAAGATTGCTCCTGGTGTTGTAGAAAGAGAATCAGTCAATCAGCCAGTACAATTTGGAGTTAAAGTTGTTGACGGGTTAGTGCCTATTGGTAGAGGTCAGAGAGAATTGGTTATTGGAGATAGAGGTACAGGCAAAACTGCTGTTTGTATTGATGCAATTATTAACCAGAAAGGTGGAGATTTAATTTGTATTTATGTTTCTATTGGACAAAAAGCTTCTAAAGTAGCAAACATAGTAAATCAATTAGAAGTTAACGGAGCTATGGATCATACAATTGTTGTTACTGCTAATGCCTCTGAATCAGCAGCATTACAATATTTGGCGCCCTATGCAGGGTGTGCGATGGGTGAATATTTCATGTCACAAGGTAAAGATGTATTGATTGTATATGATGATCTTACAAAACATGCATGGGCATATAGACAGATGTCTCTTCTACTAAGAAGGCCACCAGGAAGAGAAGCATATCCCGGAGATGTGTTTTATTTGCACTCAAGATTACTAGAAAGAGCTGTTAATCTATCTGATGATTACGGGGGAGGATCTATGACAGCTTTACCTGTTATAGAAACACAGGCAGGAGATGTGTCTGCGTATATTCCAACAAATGTAATATCAATTACAGACGGTCAAATATACTTAGAACCTGATTTGTTTAACTCAGGTATAAGACCAGCAGTAAACTTGGGATTATCGGTAACAAGAGTAGGTAGTTCTGCTCAAACAAAAGCAATGAAATCTGTGGCTGCAAGTTTGAAAATTGAAATGGCACAATTCCGTGAACTTGAAAGCTTTGCTCAATTTGGTTCTTCTGATTTAGATGATGCTACGAAAAAACAACTTGATAGAGGACAAAGGATATTAGAATTATTGAAACAAAACGAAGCTTCGCCTGTTACTATGCAACAACAAGTATGTTTATTCTATATGGTTAACGAAGGAGTCTTTGATGATATTCCTTTAGAAAAAGTAAAAGAATTTGAACTTAGTTGGTATGATTACGCTGAATCTAATTTAGACAAAGTATTGGATAATATTAAGACTTCTGGAGAATTGTCAGATGATGATAAGAAGATAGTTAGCGATGTTAGTTTAAAATACAAAAAATCAATGGGTTATTAAATTTAAATGGCAAGTACTAAAGAACTAAGAACAAGAATTAAATCTATTTCAAATACTGCTAAAGTAACTGGAGCTATGCAGATGATTGCAGCTTCCAAATTAAGAAAAGCTCAAAATTCTGCTGAGGAATTTAATTTGTTTTCCAAGGGATATGATGACATTAAAAATAGTTTAATGGGATCTGTGAATTTTGATTTACTTTCTGAAATAAGCCCATTATTTAATAATGAAGATAGTAATAAGAACGGGAACATTCTTTACATTGTTATGTCTTCAAATCGTGGATTGGCTGGACCTTTGTTTGGGAATCTGGTTAAAATTCTTGAGGCTCAAAATACCGATCAAGCTAGCTTTATTAGTGTTGGTAAAAAAATAGAAAAATATTTATCTTCTAGAAAGCGAAATTTAATTCAATCTTATGATATGAAAGATGAATTTGACCCTTCTGAAATAGATCAATTATCAGATCTAGTTATAAATGAATTTACGAATAATGAATATTCACAGGTTAAACTAATTTACACACATTTTAATAGTGTTGCTAAACAAACGGCCCAAGTGGTTGATTTATTACCGTTCAAGGAAGAATCAGATGAATCGACTCAAAATACCCAATTAAGCGGTCATATATTTGAACCTAATCAAATAGATCTAGTTTTAGATTTTGCACCTAAATTTATTTTGACTATTATTTTTGGTGCGATTTTAGATTCTTTAGCAAGTGAACATGCTGCAAGAATGGTAGCAATGCAAAACGCTACTGACAATGCTAACGAATTAGTGGAAGATTTAACATTAGATTTAAACAAAGCAAGACAAGAAACTATAACTTCAGAGTTGTTAGACTTAGTAGGTGGAATGTCTGCTATAGAAGAAAATTAAATATTAAAATTATTATATACAGGAGTTAATTATGTCAAAAGGAAATATAGTTCAAGTGATAGGAACTGTTGTGGATGTTGAGTTTCCACCAGATAAGTTACCTAATATTTACAATGCCTTGGAAACTGATTTAGAAGGCGATAAATTAGTTCTAGAAGTTGAACAACTTGTGGGAAATAATTGGGCAAGATGTTTAGCGCTTGGATCAACTGATGGGCTTGCCAGAGGGCAAGAAGTTATTGATACAGGAGCTCCTGTTCAAGTACCAGTTGGTGATCCTTCATTAGGCAGATTGTTTAATGTAAAAGGAGAAGCTATAGATGACGGAGAGCAAATTCCACCAGATGTTGAGAGATGGCCAATCCATAGAGCTGCTCCTTCCTTTGATCAACAACGTAGTACTACAGAGATACTTGAAACTGGTATCAAAGTTATTGATCTTATGACTCCTTTTGCAAAAGGTGGTAAAGTAGGAGCATATGGAGGTGCTGGTGTTGGGAAAACCGTTATTATTACCGAATTGATTAGAAATATTGCTCAAGAGCATTCAGGCGTTTCAGTATTTGCTGGAGTAGGAGAACGTTCTAGAGAAGGAAATGATTTGTGGAATGAGATGAAAGAATATGGTGTTTTAGATTCAACAGCATTAGTATTCGGTCAAATGAATGAACCTCCTGGAACTAGAGCAAGGATTGCTTTAACTGGATTAACAATGGCTGAATACTTTAGAGATGTGAGAAAACAAGACGTATTATTATTCGTTGACAATGTGTATAGATATATTTTAGCTGGTATGGAAGTTTCAGCATTATTAGGAAGAATGCCTTCTGCTGTTGGATATCAACCCACACTTAGTACGGAAATAGGCGATTTAGAAGAAAGGATTACTTCTACTAATGATGGTTCTATTACTTCTTTTCAAGCTGTATATGTACCAGCTGATGACTATACAGATCCAGGTATTGTGACAACATTTGGGCATTTAGATGCGAATATAGCTTTAGAAAGATCATTGGCTGAGCAGGCTTTATTCCCTGCCGTTGATCCTCTTGCTTCTAACTCTAGGATATTAGAACCTTCTGTTGTTGGAGAAGATCACTATCGAGCAGCACAGGGTGTAAAGCAAATATTGCAAAGATATAAAGATTTACAAGATGTGATAGCTATTCTAGGGATTGAAGAATTATCTGAAGAAGACCAAGTGATTGTTTCAAGAGCAAGAAAAATCCAAAGATTTTTAACACAACCCTTTTTCGTTGGAGAAGTTTTCACTGGTATTCCTGGCAAGTATGTGTCTATCGAAGAAAATGTAAGAGGATTCCTTGAAATTTTAGAAGGTAAGCATGATGAATTGCCAGAACAGGCTTTTTATATGCAAGGCACAATTGATGAAGTAGTTGAAAATTCAAAGAAAAAATAGGATTAGCATGTCTTTTGAAATTAAAATAGTATCTAAAAACGGATTAGAATTCGAAAGTGAAGTAGATTCAGTAACATTGCCAGCAAAGGATGGTTATATAACGGTATTGAGGAGTCATGCGAGTTTGATAACTTCTTTGAATGCAGGTACAATTACCGCTCGTTTTTCTGGGCAAAAGGAAAAAAATATTGAAATCACGGGTGGTTTTTCCGAGATTAAAGAAAATAAATTAACCGTATTAATAGATTAGATTATTTATCTAAGTAATATGACATAGACTGAAGTGATAGTATCGGGTCAATATTCATGCAAGACACATTTTTCGGTATTATTGGTTTCATAGGGGCATAGTTCAAAATCCCTTTTACACCAGATTGAATAAGCCGGTCTATTACTCCTTGGGCATCAATGGCCGGAACTGTTACTATTCCTATTTTTATATCAAGTGTTTTAATGTATTGATTCATATCTGATATAGATCGAATTTCTATATCAGATATAGTTTTTGTTTTTGGAATGGATATATCAAAAGCCACTTTAATTAAATATCCTTCATCTTTAAACCCCTGGTAATTAATTACAGCTTGACCTAATTTACCTACCCCAACAACACAGGAATTCCAAGATTTATTTAAATTTAGTATTTCTCTAAGTTCTTCAAGTAAATAATCAATATTATAGCCTTTACCTTGTTTGCCAAATTTTCCAAAGTGACTGAAGTCTTTTCTAATTTGAGCAGGTGTGGTTTGTAATAGATGCCCTAAATGCTCTGAACTTATTGTAGTTTGATTCATTGATTTGAGGTCATTTAAGGTTCTTACATAAAGTGGCAATCTGTTAATTACTATATCGGGAATATCTTGTTCAGTATTATTCATGTTTATTAATATATATAAAAATTTTTGTTATATTAACACAGCTAAAATCATTTATATATCAATTATGCTATCATAATACTAGTAAAAATTTGGTAGAATTGAATAGCTGAGGCTTTGAATAAATAGAACGAGGAAAAAAATGGATGAAGTTAGAATTCATAGAGGTTTAAAAGAAGTTTACCTTGATAGAACTAAGTCAAGTTATGTTGATGGTAAGAATGGTAAATTATATTACCGAGGATTTAATATAAATGAATTAGCTAACAATTCATCTTTTGAAGAAGTTAGCTATCTTTTGATTCATGGTAAATTACCAACAAAATCAGAATTAATTCAACTAACTGAATGGATGTCAGTTAGGAGAGAAATCCCATCCCAAATTATTGATTTGATTTCATCAATAAAACATTTACATCCAATGGATGTTCTGAGGACAGCAATTTCTACATTGTCTGCTTATGATAAAGATTTAGAAGATGAAAGTATACAAACGAATATAGAAAGAGGATTGTCTATTACAGCCAAAGCTCCAACAATAGTGGCAACGCATGTTAGATTAAGAGATGGTAATGATATTATTCCTCCAAATAAAAATTTGTCACATTCTGCTAATTTTCTATATATGTTATTTGGACAAGAGCCAGATGATTTAGATGCTAAATTAATTGATAAAGATTTGATTTTACATGCTGAGCATGGATTAAATGCTTCTTCATTTACAGCTAGAGTAGTAGCTTCTACTCAATCAGATATGTATTCTGCTATCACAGCTGGAGTTGCAGCACTAAAAGGACCTGCCCATGGAGGGGCAGCTGAAGGAGTAATGAAGCAAGCACAAGACATTGGAGACGAAAGTAATACAAAAGAATATGTTAAAGATCTATTATCTAGTGGTGGAAGAATCATGGGATTCGGGCATCGAGTTTATAAGACAGCTGATCCGAGGGCTTTAATATTAAAAAAAGACGCAAAGAATTTAAGTGAAAGAAAAGGAAATCCAAAATGGTTTTCTATATTACAGTCACTTGCAGAATGTATGGAACCTTATGAAAAAAAAGGCATATGTGAGAATGTTGATTTTTGGACTGGTGCTATATATAACTTGCTAGAGATCCCAGACGATATTTTTGTTTCAATTTTTGCATTAGCTAGAATACCCGGATGGACTGCACAAGTCACAGAGCAATTAGATAACAATATTCTTATTAGACCTTTACTAGAATATGTTGGAGAATTGGATATCCCGTATATAGACATTGATGAACGATGATCAAATTTTGAATTTATTTATATGATTCATGACAATTTAAAAAAACATTTTGGTCAGAACATTTTGAATTCTTATGATCAATTTATGAATTTTAAATTATACGATTCGCATCAAGGCTATTACTCTAAATCAAATAAAAATTTATGGGAATCAGACTATTTTACTTCTCCAATGATTCACCCTGTTTTTGCTTATTTGATTGCTAGATATATTTATTCAACTTGGTTAACTTTAAACAAGCCTTCCGATTTCCATTTAATTGAAATAGGTGGAGGTGGTTTGTATTTAATTAAAGAGATAATCAATGCCCTTAGATTGATTGATCAAAAATTTTCAGAGCAATGTAAAATTATTGTGATTGATAAAAATTTTCATAATACTTTAGACATTGATAACGATTTGAATTTAGTTATCGCAGACACATTTTGCTTTAAAAATATAAAAGGGTTTGTGCTATCAAATGAACTTTTTGATGCAATGCCATTCAAACGCATTATTTATAAGAATGACAAGTATTATGAAATTTTATTCAAAATAAATGATGGATTGAATGAAGAATTAGAGCGAATTAATTTTGAATCATTTTCTTACTTCGATGCTACAAATTACTCAATAGATAATAAAGTATATACATATTCAGATTTGCATGAAAATTTGATTAATCAAATATGGACTGGATTGGATTTAGGTGTCGTTCTTTCTTTTGATTATGGATATACTTCAGATCAATTAAATGCCAATATTAGTTTGAATACTGATTCCAGAGTTATTAGTAATAATAAAATAATTCGTAATTTGTATCCTAGTGAAAAGTCAGATATAAGTTGTTTTGTGAATTTTGATTTGTTAAATATTTTTTATAAAAATGCAGGTTTTGAAAGTATTTATCTTGGATCACAAGCAGACTTTCTGAATCAGTTAGGTATCAAAGAATATGCAAAAGCATATTTTGATTCAAATCGAACTATAGCAGATAAATCAAAAAACATGAGAGTTATGCAAGATTTGGTAGACGAAGAAATTTTTGGAAATTATTTAGTTTTAGCTGTTTCTAAGGGAAAAGATAACATCAATCAAAATCAATTGGTAAATAAAATAAATTCAATGGATATTTTGATTAACTAGATACTTGTGTGTCTCGCCAGCTGAGTTTTGGATTTCTTGCGGCTAAAGCTTCATTAAGTCTTTTGTTAGGAGTATTATGTGGAGCATTGTGTAACAGTTCAGGATCTGTTTTAGCTTCATCTACAATTTGTTTGATCACATATATAAAATCATCAAGAGTTTCTTTTGACTCAGTTTCAGTTGGCTCAACTAGTAATGCTTCGTCAACGATTAATGGGAAATACATTGTAGGAGGATGAATGTTGTAATCGATTAATCTTTTGGATATGTCCAGTGCGTTTACACCATATTTTTCTTTTATTGTTTTAGCTGAAAAAACCACTTCATGACTGCAAATTCTATTGTAAGGAAGATCTAAGGTATTTTCTAACTTTGTTCTAAGGTAATTTGCATTTATTACAGCATCTTCACTAATACTATTTATGCCTTCTTTTCCTAAAGTTCTAATATAAGCATATGCTCTTACTAACGCACCAAAATTTCCATGAAATGCTCCCATTTTACCTATTGATTTTGAAGGTTTGGTTAAATCAAAGTTATCTTTGATTTTTGTAACAATAGGATCTGGTAAAAATTCAACTAGTCTTTGACTAACCATTACTGCACCCGCGCCAGGTCCTCCGCCTCCATGTGGTTGAGTAAATGTTTTATGTAAGTTTGAATGTATGACATCAAATCCTATTTCACCAGGTTTAACTTTTCCAAGGATAGCATTTAAATTTGCACCATCACCATATATAAGTCCGCCATTTTCATTAATTATATTTACTATCTCAACAATATTTGTGTCAAATAATCCAATTGTGCTAGGCTGGGTAAGCATTAATCCAGCTGTTGTGTCATCTACCACGCTTCTTAGAGCGTCTAAGTCAGTATTCCCATTTTTGTCTGTAGGGATACTTACAACCTCAAATCCTGCCATTACAGCTGAGGCAGGATTGGTACCGTGAGCACTATCAGGAATAATTACTTTTTTTCTTTGGAAGTCTTCTCTGTTTCGGTGGTAAGCACGAATCATTAGCATTCCTGCTAATTCAGCTTCAGCACCTGCCATAGGGGCTAAGGAAGTACCAGCCATACCTGTGATTTCTGCTAGAAGGATTTGTAAATGATGCATTAGTTCTAATGCACCCTGAGTTGTACTAGTATCTTGAAGAGGATGTATATCATTAAATCCTGGTAGTGCAGCAATATCGTCATTGAGTTTAGGATTATATTTCATTGTGCAACTTCCCAACGGATAAAAATTATGATCTATTGAGAAATTCATTTGGCTTATTGAAGAAAAATATCGCACAATTTCATTTTCAGATACCTCTGGCATTGTAAGTTCTTCTCTTAGTTGAGAAGAATCAGGCAATTTTTGTGCAGGAATATCCATTGAAGGCATAGTTGTTCCTACCTTCCCAGTAATACTTTGGTCAAATAATAGTTTTCTTTTAGATATTTTATTCATAATTAGTTTTCTTTAATTTATTTTTGCTAGTAAATTTATAAAGTTATCAATTTCATCTTTAGAATTCATTTCAGTAAATGATAATAACATATGGTTATCGGATTCAGATGACAAATCATAGCCTCCAATAACTTTGTTTTCATGTAGATAGGAATTTATATCCTTAACTGAAGTAGGGCATTTTAAAGTGAATTCCTTGAAAAAATTATTATTAACAACTTCAAATCCGTTTAGTTTAGACAGTTTATCTGCAGCATAATGTGCTTTGTGATAGCAAAGTTCAGATAAATATTTTAATCCTACTTTACCTTGCAATGCCATATATACTGTAGCCATTAATGCTATTAAGCCTACAGATGTACAAATATTTGAAGTAGCTCTGTCTCTTTTTATATGTTGCTCCCTAGTTTGAAGTGTTAAAACATATCCTTTTTCATTATCAGTATCCACAGTTTCGCCCACTATTCGTCCAGGTAGTTGTCTTAAGTATTGTTTTTTACATGCAAACAATCCAGCGTATGGACCTCCGTACGCAAGAGAAACCCCAAATGGTTGGCCTTCTGCAACGACAATATCAGCTCCATAATGATTTGGTGTTTTATACATACTTAGAAACATAGGTTCTGTTATCACAATCAATAGAGCATTGTTTAATTTTGCAATTTCAGATAATTTAGAAAAATCTTCTATTTCACCTGAAAAATTTGGTTGTTGAATTACATAACAAGCAGGAGGTTCATGGGATTCTTTTAGAACTGAATTCAAATCGTTTTGGATTATTTCAATTCCAGATGCTTGTGTTAAAGTTTTGATAACATCCGTATATAATGGAGAAACTCCGTCTACAATGTTTATTGTTAGATTTTTATTTATTCTACATGCCATTAATGCGGCTTCTGCAGCACTGGTGGCACCATCATACATTCCTGCGTTAGCTGCTTCCATTCCAGTAAGCTCACAAACCATACTTTGAAACTCAAAGTGTGCCTGTAATGTACCCTGTGATACTTCTGGTTGGTATGGAGTATAAGAAGTCATGAATTCACTTCTTGAAGTGATTTGCCTTACAACACTTGGAATAAAGTGCCTGTATGCACCTGCGCCTATAAAAGAACTAAATTCTCCAGGAGTTGAGTTTTTATTGGATAGTTTGCTCATTTCATTCTTTAAGTCGAATTCAGATGTGGGCGCAGGAAGATCAAGTGTTGGGAATCTGTATTTTTCAGGTATATCTACGAACAATTCTTCATAAGAAGATACGCCAATTTCTTTAAGCATTTCTTTTTTTATTTCAGGGGTATTTGGTGTGTATGTTGATTGGTAATTTTTATTCATTTTATTTTTAGTTTCCGTTATTTACAAAGTTTTCATAATCTTTAGAATTCATAAGTTTTTCAATTTCAGATAGATCTGAAATTTTAACTTTTATCAACCATCCTTCTTCATATGGTGAATTGTTTAAAAGTTCAGGCTCAGTTTCTAGTTTTTCATTGACTTCGATTATCTCTCCACTTATTGGAGTATAAATCTCTGAAGCTGCTTTTACAGATTCTACTTCTCCGAATGTTGTGAACTGTTTAATTTGAGCGCCTTTGTCAGGGAGTTCGATGAAAACTATATCTCCAAGACTATCAACAGCAAAGTCTGTTATACCTATAGTTGCGATTCCGTTATCCTCTAGCAACCATTCGTGTTCTTCCGAATATTTTAAATTTTCAGGATACATTTTAACTCCTTTTATAGAATGGTGTTTTTATTATTTTAGCAGTTATATTTTTTGATCTTATATTTATTTTAACTTCAGAATTAAGGTCTGTAAAACTGTTTTTAACATAAGCTAAGCCAATGCTGGCATTCAAAGTGGGCGAAAAAGAACCACTTGTTACTTCTCCAATGATATTATTTTCGGAATCTAATACACTGTTATGAGATCTAGCAATATTTCTGCCTTGAATTTCAAATCCAACTAATACTTTTTCTTGACCAGTAGATTTCAAAGAAGTTAGCTTTGAATTAATCAAATAGTTTTCTCTATCTAATTTTACAAACATACCAAGTTTTGCTGCGAAAGGATTTGTATTTTCAGTAATTTCATTGCCATGTAAAGGCAGAGAGGCTTCTAATCTTAAAACGTCCCTTGCTCCTAATCCTATTTCGTCTGCTCCATTTTTTCTAAAAGACTTCCATAATTCTTCAGAGAAGTTATTGTCAACTATGATTTCATACCCATCTTCTCCAGTATATCCTGTTCTAGTAATCAACATTTTTGATGAATTAAAATCATGTTCGAGGAAACGAAATCTTTTAATTTCGGAAAGATTAGGAATTGTCATATTTAAAATATTTGTTGCATTCGGTCCTTGCAATGCTATCATTGAAGTTTCTGAAGTTATAATGTTAATTTCAAAATTTAGTTCTTGAGTGTTGTCTTGAATCCATTTTAGTACGGTATCAGAGTTAGCAGCATTTGGGATTAGTAAGAATTTAGTTTCGTTAATTTTGTAAACAATACAATCATCAATGATCCCGCCTTCTTTATTGCAAATCAAATTATATTTAGCTTGAAAGTTTTTGATAGTATTTGGGTCTACGCTAAGTATTTTATCTAATGCCAAAGAAGCATCTTTTCCAAATATTTCAAATCTTCCCATGTGTGAAACGTCAAAAATTCCAGCTTTATTTCTTACCGCATTACATTCTTGAATAATTGATGAATATTGAATAGGCATCTCCCATCCTGCAAATGGGACCATTTTTGCTCCTGATTCAACATGTATTGAATGTAGTTGTGTAGTTTTAAGATTATTCATTTTCTTTTTCCATTGATTTAATTAAAGATTCAATTAACCAATCAATTTCAGCATCAGAAACTAATCCAAGATGTCCGATTCTTAAGATTTTATCACTCAGGTTACCTTGTCCTGCTGAAATGATTACATTATATTTGTTTTCTAATTTTCCTATTATTTGTTTTGTACTTGTCCCTTTAGGTATCTTGACTGAAGTTAATGTGTCTGATGCGTGATTTTCATCATCAGGAAATAATTCAAATCCGATTTCTATTAGCTTAGTTCTGATTTTGTACGCAACCTTCTTATGTCTTTCATAAACTTTGGGCATTGTTTCTTCTATTAGTAAATCCAAAGCTTTATCAAGTGAGTACATAACTCCAATAGCTGGAGTGAAAGGAGGCTGGCCTTTTTTAAAATAATTTTTATACTGAGAAATATCAAAGTAATATTTAGGTAACGAAGAAACTTTATGATAATTCCAAGCTTTTTTACTTACAGATATAAAAGCCAGACCAGGAGGTGTAACCCAACCTTTTTGTGATGCAGAAATTAGTACATCTATTTTTAATTTATCGGTTTCACATGGTACCGAAGCAACACTGCTTATACCATCTACAACAAATAATAAAGAATATTTGGTAACTATTTTAGATATATCAGACAGATTGTTTTGAACGCCAGTTGAGGTTTCATTATGAGTAACATACACAGCTTTTGCTTTGGGATTTTTTTTAATACATTCTTCTAGATCTATACAATTAATATTGCTACCATGAGAAAAGGATAAATTTATTACTTTTACATTATAAGCTTGGGCGATTTCAGTAAATCTATCACCAAACCACCCAACTGAAGCTACAATAATTTCATCGCCTTCGGATAAAAAGTTTGATACGGAAGCTTCCATCACACCAGTTCCGGAGCTAGTAGTTATATAAAGATCATTGTCAGTAGCAAAAATTTGCTTTAATTTATCTGTGCAATTTTTTAATAAGTAAGAATACTCATTACCTCTATGATTTATTAGAGGCTTTGTTTGCTCATTTAAAATGTCAAATGGCACAGGAACAGGTCCAGGAAGTCGCAGATTTGTTTCGTTTTTGTCCGAAAGGTATTTTTGCATATGTTAAATTATTATTTGAATATTTTTTCGCTTTCCGATACTTAATTTATCTTTATTTTTGATTTTAGATATTAAAATATCTTCTGTAATCAAATTACCATTTAATTTTACACCATTTTGTTTGAGTAATCTTTTGAATTCTGAATTACTCGAAACAAAATTTTTGCTAATTAATAATTTGCTTAACTTTTCATCGGGTTGCATATTATTTATTTCAAATTTCACTTGATCAAAAGTAACATTTTTTTCTTGTACTGCTTGTCTGAAATACTCAGCTGCTTTATCGGCTTTTTTAGTGCTGTGGTATTGAGAAACAATATCATGTGCTAATATTTTTTTGTATTCCATAGGATTGGAATTAGAGTTACCCAGGCTATTCTCAAATTCCTTTATTAAATCATTTTCAATATCTGTAAGACAAAGCATGTAAAGCTTTATTAATTCGTCTGGAATAGACATTAGTTTACCGTATATTTCTTCGGGTTTTTCTGTGATGCCAATATAATTGTTTAAACTTTTACTCATTTTCTTTTTTCCATCAGTGCCTGGAATGATTTGTACTAAGAAACATTGTTGAGGTTTTTGGTTTTCTTTTTGTTGCAAATCTCTGCCAACAAGTAGATTGAATTTTTGATCAGTGCCTCCGAATTCTACATCAGATTTTATTACCACTGAATCGTAAGCCTGAAGAATGGGATATAAAAATTCTGTTATAGTTATGGGGTTATTTGATTTGAATCTTTTTGCAAAATCATCTCTTGCTAGAAATTGGGCTACAGTAAATTTACTTGTTAAGTTAATTATATTTTCTAATTTAAATTTGCCATACCATTCTGACTGCCATCTTATTTCTGTTTTTGATTTGTCTACAATTTTGAAAAATTGTTTGAGATAAGTTTCTGCATTATATTTTACTTCATCATAAGTAAGCATAGGTCTTGTGTCTGATTTTCCACTAGGATCTCCAATTTGAGCGGTCCAATCAGCAACAATTAAAACAACAGTATGACCCAAATCTTGAAGTTGTCTAAGCTTTCTAAGCCCAACAGAATGTCCTAAATGTATATCAGGGGCGCTTGGGTCAAACCCCATTTTCAGTCGTAAATTATTGTTTGAGTCTATACTCTTGAGAAATTCTTCTTTTGGGATTATTTCTTCAACGCCTCTATTAATTATGTTACTTATTATTTTTCTCATTTTTAAAATATTCTTTTATATTAATTAAATCTTTTTGCATTTGAGTCATAAGAGTAGCGATGTCATTGTATTTTATTTGATCTCTCATATGTTTGTAAATTTTAATATTAATAAATTCGTTGTATATGTCATCTTTAAAATTGATTAAGTGCACTTCTACTGATTTATTATTATTGTGACCAAAAGTAGGGTTATTACCTATACTAAGAGCACCCATATATTCTTTTTTATTGATTATTACTTTAGAAGCATATATTCCGTCGATAGGTAATATTTTTTTTAAATTATAATCAATATTTGCAGTTGGCATATTAAGATTTTTCCCTCTACCTTCTCCTTTTATCACATGACCTGACAAATTATAGGGTCTTCCTAAATATGTATTTGCCAATTGAATATCACCTTTTGATAAAAGTTGCTTGATTCTTGTGCTACTAATAATTTGTTTGTGTTTTTTTAACGCATTAGCTACATTAAGTTCATATTTTAAAGATTTTTGATTTTCATTTAAATATTTAATATTTCCTTCCCTGTTTTTACCAAATGCAAAATCTGGGCCAACAAATAATTTTTTCATCTTTAAATTTGAGGTTAGAATGCCAAGGAATTCTTTTGCAGAAGTTTGATTAATGTTTGTATTAAATTCAATGATAATAATTTGGTCTAATTTAAATTGATTTAAGATTTCTATTTTTTCTTCTGTTGTGGAAATATAAAAATTATTATCGTTTATTTTTTTTATAAAATGAAAAGGTGAATTTTGAAAAGTAATTAATGTTGAATTGTAGTTACTTTCTAAAAGAGAATTTTCTAAATTAGCAATAAGTGATTGATGCCCTTTGTGAACTCCATCAAAAACTCCAATTGTTATAACATGGTTTTTATTGTTTGATATTTTTTTTAAATCATCTACATTTTTGATGTAATGAATTGATTTCATATTATTTATAACTGTGTATAGGCCCAATTTATCAAATCTTCAGTCTCTTCCCATCCGATGCATTCATCAGTAATAGAAACACCATATTTAAGATCTTTAGGGTCTGAAGGTATGCTTTGGCTTCCTGGATTAATATGGCTTTCAAGCATAGTTCCAAATATTGCATTTTGGCCATTTGACTTTTGATCAATAATTGATTTAAATACTTTTGATTGATTTCTATGATCTTTGCCTGAATTACCATGGGAGCAGTCAATTACTAATTTTGGCTCCAAATTATTATTGTTTAAAGCATCCACTGCTGATTGGACAGATTTTGCATCGTAATTTGTTCCTGTTTTACCACCTCTTAATATTAGATGTCCGTATTGGTTGCCACTAGTTTTTACAACTGATGTTTGCCCTTTTTCATTTATTCCTAAAAAAACATGTTGATTTTTAGCAGCTATTATTGCGTCAATTGCTATTTGGACTGAACCCCCTGTGCCATTTTTAAATCCTATAGGCATGCTCAATCCACTAGATAATTGTCGATGAGTTTGACTTTCTACAGTTCGAGCCCCTATTGCTCCCCAAGATATTAAATCTCCGTAGTATTGGGGCATGAATGGATCTAAAAACTCAGTGGCTGTGGGAAGTCCAATATGCAATATTTGATTTAAAAAACCTCGTGCTTTTTCTAATCCTTGATGAACATCAAATGAGTCATTCAAATTTGGATCATTTATAAACCCTTTCCACCCAGTTGTAGTTCTTGGTTTTTCAAAATAAGTCCTCATGACGATCATTATTTTATCTTCTACTTTGTTCGATAAATCTTTAAGTTTGTTTGCGTACTCAAGGCAAGCCTGTACATCATGTATTGAGCATGGCCCGACCAGAATTAGAAATTTACTCGATTTTGAATCAATTATATTACTTATTTCACTACGAGATTGAAAAACTGTATGAATATGTTCAGGTTTTACGGGAACCATATCCATGAATTTTTCAGGTGTATATAAAGGATTTATATACTCTAAATTAACGTTATGTATGTTTTCATTATAGGTATTCATTGCAAGTATTTTGATTTTTAATTATTGAATAGAAATTCATAAATATGCTTTCTATTGTTACAATACGAAACATTGTATTATATTTGAGGATCTTATTAATATACTTTTTAAGTGTAGTTTAAGATTTTTTACTAATCATTTCTTAAGTTTTTTGCACCTTCTTGGTATATATATTTTGGTTTTGCTAAATTTGATTTTGATTTGAATATTAATAAAATTCTTATACATTTATCTAAAGATCCATCGATATTTGGCTCTATTGTGCTGAAAAGTGCTGTTTCAGTAAGGCCAAGTTGGGTTCTTGCCGCTGTGGCTGGATAATGAGATGTTAAGTCTGAAGTCGAAGAAAATATTACAAAAAGTATATCTCTAATTTGTATATTATTTGAGGATAGTATTTCAGTTAATAAAATTTTTGTTTTATTTTCGATTTCTTTAATAGAATCATTTGCAACTGTAGTGGCCCCTCTTACTGAAATAATTTTTTCAGTATTGTAGGACTTAAATATATTTTTGAAAAGATTTTTTAAAAATTTTATCATCTTAATTTTTTAATTCTTGGACAAAATCATTAATTAAATTATTTAATTTTTCTTTATTATATCCTTTATTTTTTAGAATAGAATTAATTCTATTGATTAATTCACTTGCAACTATAACTCCATTTGCCCAGGGTTTTATTTGTTTTATATGTTTTTTTGAAGAAATACCAAATCCAATTAATATAGGAATCTTTGATATGTTTTTTATAATTTTAATGTTTTGAAAGTTTTTTTCGGATAAATTTTCTCTTGATCCGGTAACACCAGTAGAGCTTACATAGTAAATGAAGCCAGATGCAATTTTACTAATTTTTTCGATTGTTTTTTTTGAGCTTGTTGGCGTAACCATGTAGATTAGATGTATATTTTGATTATCTAGGATTGTTTTTATATTTTCTGATTCTTCAAATGGTAAGTCAGGTATAACTACAGCATCAACGCCATTAGATTTTGCTTTTTTAGAAAAATTAGTAATTCCATATTGGTATATCAGATTTAAATAGCTCATTATAATGATGGGCTTTTGTTCATTTTTCTGTCGTAAGTTTTTGATTGTATTAAATGTGTAATCAATTATTGGTTCATCAATAGCTTGTATTGCTTGATATGAGGTGTTTTGTATTGTTTGACCGTCAGCAATAGGATCACTAAATGGGATTCCTATTTCTAAGATGTCTATGTCTGATTTAAATAAAATTTCAGCAATCTCATTTGATATTTTTTTGTTTGGATAACCTGATGTTAAATATAAAGTTAAGATGCTACTTGTTTTTGTTAATATTTTATCTAATTTATTTGTCATAATGTTATATCCAACTTATATTTCCACTTAATTTTTTTAAATCTTTGTTTTTTTTTATGAAAATATTATACTCGTTTATTGATTGTTTGATATTTGTATCTTTACCATGTCCCGGGTGCACAATAGTATAATCTGGCAAAATTAAAAGTTTTGTTTTTATGCTATTTAAAATAGTTTGAAAATTTTCATTAGAAGCAGTTCTACCTGGCCCTCCTGGGAACAATGTATCTCCAGTATATATATGATCACCGATTAATATGCATGTGGATCCATCAGTATGTCCAGGAGTATGAATGAATTTTATTGCAGTTTCATTAATTTTAAAATCACAATAATTTTCATAGTTATACAGAATATCCTGGTTTTGAAATGGACCAGGTAGTTTGTTTTGATCTTTTTGACTTACCCATATTTTTACATTTTCAGCCGAACTTATTTTGTTATAAATATATCCTAGTCCATCTATATGATCATAATGATTATGTGTAATGAAAATATTTTTAATGTATAAAGAACTGTTTTGTTTTAAAACTTGGTCAATAATTTCAAAATCGGGAGGTGTATCAATAATTAATGCTTCTTGTGTATTTTGCGAATAAATTAGCCAAATATTATTTTCTAACGGGTTCGCGATATATTTTTTAAATACTAAATCTTGATTTATGTGTGATATTGTTTCCATATCTTAGTATATATATTTTTACTATTAAATTTATAGTATCTAATATGATACTAAATTAGGTGTAATTCTTTGAATTAGATATTATTTTTCAGTGTCTTCATCTTCAGTTTGAAGAGTGAAAATAGAATGATGGTTTAGAGATAATTTTTCGGAATGAGGCTTAATATATTCAGGGAATGATATTATATTAACTGTTGATTCCGATTTGTGAATTTCTTTGATATTTACGTTGATATTATTTTCGTTGGTACCAATTACTGTGCATGAGTATTGATTACCTAGGTTTGTTAGTTTTGAAATTCTTTTTGCTATGTTATTTGTGATTTCACTTAGCAATTTTTTGTTCTTGAATATTTGAATTGAATCAGATTTTGATTTGATTTCAAGATTTTCACCAGGTGTTAATGAGGTAGTTGATGATTTATGTTCAAAATTTAGATTTATAGATTTACTGCTATCATTAACAAGCAATTTTTTGTCTATAGTATTTGATATTTTTTTGTTTTTTGCGGAATGCAATGCAGATAGATTTTTTTGAGCAATTCTGTTGTTAGGTGAAATGTGAATCACTTTTTCAAAGCATTTTATTGCATTTTGTTTTTGTGACAATTTTGTGTATGTTATGCCAAGTCTATTTAATGTTTCGATATTATTTTTTTGCTGATTAAGTATTGCCAAATTAATCTGTTTGGCTCTTTCCCAATTTTGATTTGAGGCTTCTTTAATTGCTGATTTTTTTAAAAATGCTAAATCGTTTCTTGTTTTTAATTCCATTTAATATGTATTCTTTATAAAATAACCGATCAGATTCTATGTGGTAATTATATTGATTTGCAATAGTTTTTAAGTGTTTTTAATCAAAAATTACTTATCTAATCCAAAAACTTCATGAACTTTTAATAATGCTTTATCCAAATCTTCGTTTTTTATTAGACATGTAATTCTTATGTCAGAAGTTGTAATCATTTCTATATTTACATTAATTTTAGATAATGTGTCAAAAAATTTAGCTGCATATCCGGGAGCATTTTGAATACCCGATCCAATAATGCTTATTTTCCCATAATCTTTTCCAGACATAATGGATTCATATTTTATTTTTAAAGATTCTTTTTCAAGAGTTTTTATGGTTTTGTCGAAGTCTTTGTCATCAATTGTAAAAGTTAAGTCAGTTTTGTTTTTATTACTTATATTTTGAACTATGACATCCACGTTAATCCCACTAACGCTCAATGGTTCAAACACTTTTGCAGCAATTCCAGGTTTGTCTGGAATATTTTTAAGAGTTATTTTTGAAATATTTCCTTCAGAGGTTACTCCTGATACTCTATTTCTGTTTTCAGTTATATTATTCATAATTATCCCTTTATTAATAAGGTTTTTAATATCGTTTGAATTACACACAAGAGTTCCTTCTTCTTGATCGTTTGAAGATTTTATTATTAGAGGTATTTTGTAATACATTCCTAGTTCTATAGATCTTGGGTGCATTTTTGCTCCAAAATTTGCTAGCTCAAGCATGTCTTCGTAGGCCAAGAAGTCTAATTTTTTTGCATTTTTAACAATTCTTGGATCTGCGGTATAAATACCTTTAACATCTGTATAAATTTCACATACTGAAGCTTTAAGGCTTGCTGCAATTGCCACAGCAGTTGTATCTGAGCCTCCTCTGCCAAGTGTGGTGATTTCAAGATTTTCATTAAATCCTTGAAACCCTGCAATAACCAAAGTGTTACCTTTTTTAATTTCATTTATTATTCTATCGTTATTTATTGATTGAATTTCAGCTTGACCATAGGTTGAATTAGTATCTATTCCTGCTTGAAATCCAGTCAGTGATTTAGATTGTATACCTATTTCTTGAAGAGCCATTGATAATAAGGTGCTTGATATTATTTCGCCTGAAGACATTAATAAATCTAACTCTCTTTGATTAGGAGATTTTGATATTTGATTTGCTTTTTCAAGCAATTCATCCGTTGAATTGCCCATAGCTGATACTACGATAAGAATCTTTTTATTATTTTTGATATCATATTTGGTTTTTTGAGCTATTTTTTTAATTTTTTCAATCGAACCTACAGAAGTTCCACCATATTTTCTAATAATTAAATCCATTGTTAATCTTTAATATATGAACCATTTTTAGTAATTTTAGTTATTAAAAAATCACAATCTATAGATTGTTTATCGCAATAATCTGCAATTTCATAAAATATTGTCATAGGCTCAGAGTTAGTTATTGCACCAATTGTTGGTCCTGATCCACAAACAAATGATCCTAATGCTCCAACATCATTGATATGATTTAATAAATAGTTCAATTTAGGATATTTGAGAATCCTCCGATTTTGATGAAAAACATCCTTAAATGCTTCCCTTGATTCTTCTGGTATTGGTGATTTAAGGTTCTTAATAAGCAGTCCAAACCTACTCATATTGTGCACAAAATCTTCTATACTAACAGATTCAGGAAGCAAAGCTCTTGATTCTTTAGTGTTTGTAGTGCTGGAAGGTATTACCAATATTATTTTTAGATCATTATCAAATTCTAAATCAGATAATAAAATGTTATCCTTATCTCTAATACAAAGCTGAATCCCGCCCATTATACAAGGAGAGATATTGTCAAGATGAGGTTCTAGTTTCTGAGATATTTTGATTAAATCTAGTTTTGAGAATTTGTTCTCAAGATAGTAATTTGCTGCTATTAATCCCGCAGAGATTGCTGAAGAACTGCTACCCAAACCTCGTTCTAATTTTATAGAGTTATTTATTTTCAAATTTATATTTGGAATATTGATATTTAAATGATCGAAAAGCAAAGAAAAAGATATGTAAACTAAATTTGTATTATCATTTGGCAACACAGATTTACCTTCACCTTCTATTTGTATAGCAGTTGTATATGTGTCAAATATGAATTCAAAGTTATTCCATATATCCAAAGATGCGCCGATAGAATCAAATCCCGGTCCTAAATTTGCAATTGTTGCAGGGCTATTAACAGTTATTTTTTTATTTTTAATACTCATAAATATATTTTTTAATTTTGCTGAGAAAACGATTCTAACATCAAGAAAAAATATAAGCTATATTATTGATGTTTAATTTTTTTGAAAAACAAATAAACAAAAGGTTGCAAATATGTTGACAGTGAGCTAGGAATTATGTAATGTATTTGTTTGGTAGATGGATAATTCATTGTCTGAACTTCAAATTTCAAAAAAATTTCTTATGTGCTTTGCTTCTTTTTGTAGAGTACAACTAAGTACTGCAAGAAAATCTTGCAGCTCATCAATTATATATTAAATTTTTGTAAACCTGAGAGGTATTTTAATGAGTTTAAAAACTAATGGTCAATATAATTTTACAGAAGAAAATATAATTCCAAATTTAATCCAAGTTCAACTTGATTCTTTTGATTGGTTTAAGCAAGAAGGTATTAAAGAATTACTAGATGATATTTCTCCCATTGAAGATTCAAGATTTGAGCTTTCTTTTATAAATCATACATTTAAGGAACCTGAAAATTCTGAGGAAGAATGTCGTAAACGTGAAATAACTTATGATGCAGCATTATGGTTTACAGCA
Source organism: uncultured Chloroflexota bacterium (assembly GCA_913045935.1). Lineage (GTDB taxonomy): Bacteria > Chloroflexota > Dehalococcoidia > Lucifugimonadales. The sequence continues at coordinate 34,232 of CAJWSY010000004.1, forward strand.
CTTTTAAAAATTAAGGATCCGGAAAATGAAGATGCAGGAGAATACAAAGAACAAGAAATTTTCGTCGGGAAATTACCTGTTATGACATCTAATGGGACATTTATTATAAATGGAGCAGAAAGAGTTGTTGTAAGCCAATTGGTAAGATCTCCTGGTGTTTACTTTAGCGTTAATCATGAGCCAATATCTGGCAGACCTCTTGCAAATGCGAAATTAATTCCTTCCAGAGGTTCTTGGGTTGAATTTGAAACAAGTAGCAAGAATATCATATCAGTTAAAATTGACCGTAAAAGAAGGATTCCAGTAAGTATATTTTTAAGAGCTTTAGGATTTGAAGATAATGAAATACTAAACATTTTTGCAGATGTTGATTCACCTATAGAAGGATTCATTAAATCTACTATTGATAATGACAGTGATGATGTAAAAACTAAAAAAGAATCTCTTATTGAATACTACAAAAGAGTAAGACCAGGAGAACCTCCTAATGAGGCTAATGCAGAAGAGTTGATTAACACCACGTTTTTCAATGACAAGAGATATAACTTAGGTAATGTAGGAAGATATAAATTAAATAATAGGCTTGGTAAGATTGAAAATCTAGATATCAAAACTTTGGACAAGGATGATTTTATTCAAATTATTAAAAAAATAATTTTAATTAACAATAGTGTTGAAAGTGCAGACGATATTGATCATTTGGGAAACAGAAGAGTAAGAGCTGTTGGGGAATTGATACAAAATCAAATGAGAGTCGGTCTTTTAAGAATGGAAAGAGTTGCCAAAGATAGAATGATTACAGCTTTAGAACCAAACGAAACAGCACCACAGGCGTTAATTAACATTAGACCTGTTGTTGCAGCTGTTAAAGAATTTTTTGGTGGCTCTCAATTATCACAATTTATGGACCAAACTAATCCACTTTCAGAATTAACTCATAAAAGAAGGTTGTCAGCTTTAGGCCCTGGAGGTCTATCCCGAGAAAGAGCAGGATTTGATGTAAGAGACGTGCATTCATCTCACTACGGCAGAATATGTCCAATTGAAACACCCGAAGGCCCAAATATTGGATTGCTAGGATCGCTAGCCACATTTTCACGAACAAATGAACATGGTTTTATTGAAACTCCATATAGATTGGTTAAAAATACTATCAGTAATAAAGACAATACAATAAGTGGAAGAACAGTCAGTGAAGAAATCAAAGTTGGGAAAAAAGTTTTAGTCGAAAAAAATAAAAAAATCACTAGAAAAGTAATTGATGAAATTAAAGCTATGCCAGAACAAGATATTAATGTATATCCATATGTTTCATTGAATAATGATGATATTAAATATTTATCGGCAGATATGGAAACCGAGTACAACATCGCTCAAGCTAGTTCAACTATAGATGCTAATGGAGAGTTTTTAAACTCTGGCGTTGAAATCAGGAAAGGAGAAGAATTTGTTGTTATACCTCCAGAAGAAGTAGATCTTATAGACATTTCTCCAATGCAATTAGTTAGCGTTTCCACATCATTAATTCCATTTTTAGAACATGATGATGCTAACCGTGCATTAATGGGTTCAAACATGCAGAGACAAGCTGTACCTTTAATGTCTCCGCAAGCACCAATAGTTGGTACTGGGATGGAAAAAATAGTAGCTAGAGATAGTGGTCAAGTTCAATTATCTAAAACAGATGGTTTGGTTATAAGTTCAACTGGCGAAGAAATAGCCATACTTGATAAAGATAACCAAGTACATAAATATCCATTGAAAAAGTATTTTAGAAGTAATCAGGGTACTACAATCTCTCAACGACCTATTGTTTCGAAAGGTGATATTGTATCTGAGAATCAGGTTTTATGTGATAGTTCATCAACAGAATCTGGCAATTTAGCATTAGGTCAAAATATATTATGCGCTTTTATGAGTTGGGACGGATATAATTTTGAAGATGCAATTATACTTAGTGACAGGCTCGTAAAATGTGATATTTATACTTCTATTCACATAGAAAAACTGGAAGTTGAAGCTAGAGATACAAAATTGGGACCTGAAGAAATAACAGCAGACATCCCAAATATAGGAGAAGAAGCTCTTAAAAATCTTGATGAAAATGGTATAGTTAGAATTGGTGCAGAAGTTGGCCCAGGAGATATTCTTGCAGGTAAAATAACACCAAAAGGAGAGACTGAGCTTAGTGCTGAAGAAAAATTACTAAGAGCTATTTTCGGAGAAAAAGCTAGAGATGTAAAAGATACGTCACTTAGAGTCCCGCATGGACAAAGAGGTAAAGTAATTGATGTTAAAGTACTTGATGCTAAGGAAGTTAAAGATTTATCACCTGGTGTTAACAAACAAGTAAGGGTATGGATAGCTCAAACTAGAAAAATCTCCGAAGGTGACAAGATGGCAGGACGTCACGGGAACAAAGGCGTGGTTGCCAAAATTCTTCCTCAAGAAGACATGCCTTATTTAGAAGATGGCACTCCTGTAGATATCATTCTAAATCCAATAGGTGTCCCCTCTAGGATGAATCTTGGTCAGGTTTTAGAATTACATCTTGGTTGGGCAGCAAAAGCTTTAGGTATGAAATCAGCGAATAGACCTGTATTCGAAAGTTATACTGATACTGAAATAGAAGAATCTTTATTAAAAGCTTGGGTTATTAGAAAATCAGGTGCTTTAGATGATAGCATTGATGATCATTTAGAATATAAAGACATTGATTATGGCATTTTATATAAATGGCTAGAAGATAGAGGGAAAGAGGATCTTATTGCCAACTTTATTAAAACAGATAAGGTTAAAGCTAAAAAAGTTAATATCCAAGAAGAGTGTTTGAGAATATGGTTTGAAGAAGAAACTAACGTAGATATTTCCAATTGTTCTTATGAAGACCTTAAAAGTAAAGTTGAAAATTTAAATCAAGAAAACAAATTTTCATCACCTGATTATGGAAAAGTCAAACTTTTTGACGGAAGAACAGGAGAGGCATTTGAACAACCTATATCTGTGGGATACATGTATATGCTTAAGTTAATTCATATGGTTGAAGATAAGATACATGCAAGATCAACAGGGCCCTACTCTCTAATCACTCAACAACCTTTAGGAGGTAAAGCTCAATTTGGAGGCCAAAGATTTGGAGAAATGGAAGTATGGGCATTAGAAGCTTATAGTTCTGCGCATAATTTGCAGGAAATTTTGACAGTAAAATCAGATGATGTTGTTGGAAGAGTTAAAACTTATGAATCAATAGTTAAAGGCGAGCCAATTACTCAGCCTGGAATACCTGAATCTTTTCATGTACTTCTCAAAGAATTACAGAGTTTAGGATTGTCTGTTGATTTGCTAAACAACTATGCAAATGATGGTGATATTGATTTAACAGGGTTAGTGGAAGACGTAGATTTACTTACAAGTGAAGATGATGATCTTTTGCAAATTGAAGATATATCTAACATGACTGAAAGCATAAATGAATCTTTGGATGAATCATTATTAAATTCAGAATTGAGTGTTCAGGACATTTCAAATGAAGATAGTGTTGAGTTATCCTTAGATGATATAGAAGACGTAGAAATTGACGAAAGTAATAATGAAATAGAAGATTCACAGCAAGAAGAAGATTCTTCAGATGAAGAATAAAATTTTACCGAAATATAAGGAGAAATAAGATGACACAATCACCAGCAGGTTTTGATTCATTAAAGATAGGGCTAGCAACAACTGATAAGATAAAATTATGGTCTTATGGTGAAGTTACTAAACCTGAAACCATAAATTATCGTACTCTTCGACCAGAAAAAGATGGATTGTTTTGTGAAAAGATTTTTGGTCCTACTAAAGATTGGGAATGTTACTGCGGTAAATATAAAAAAATCAGATATAGAGGAGTTATTTGTGATCGTTGCGGTGTGGAAGTAGCTAGATCTAAAGTAAGAAGAGAAAGAATGGGAACAATCACATTAGCTGCACCGGTTGCGCATATATGGTTTGCAAAAGGTTCGCCTAGTAGATTAGGTATGATTTTAAATTTGTCTCCAAGAAATCTTGAACGTATATTATATTTCGCACAGTATTTAGTAACTAGATTTAATGTTGAGGCAAAAGATTCTTTACTGTCTAAACTAGAAGAAGAATTGAAAGATTTAGATAAGTCTATGATATCTGATGAAAGTGTAAAAAAACAAAAAGATAAAAATGACAGTGCAGAATTAAATCAAGATGAATCTCAGCAAGGTGAATCTCTGGAAGATGATCAATCTGAAGAAGTACAGCTAACAAAAGAAGAAATTAAAGCAAAAACAGATGAGATTAATATGATTATATCTGATCTTAAAACTTTAAATTTGGGTGTATTGTTAACTGATCAAAAGTATAAAGGCCTAAGAAATAGCTCGATTAGACATGGATTAGATGTTTTCTCAGCAGAAATGGGAGCTGAAGCCGTTACAAAAGTTTTAAAAACTATTAATTTGGATACTCTCAGAGATGAGTTGCAAAAAGAAATCAGAGAAACAACAGGTCAAAGATTAAAGAAAGCCGTAAAAAGACTTAGAGTTGTTGAAGCTTTTAGAAAAAGTGGAAATGCATTAGAATCTATGATTTTGGAAGTTATACCTGTTCTCCCTCCCGAATTAAGACCTATGGTTCAATTAGATGGTGGTAGATTTGCTGCGAGTGATTTGAATGATCTATATCGCAGAGTCATTAATCGAAACAATAGGCTTAAAAGACTATTGGAATTAAGTGCACCTGAAATTATTGTAAGAAATGAAAAAAGAATGTTACAGGAATCTGTTGATGCTTTGATTGACAATGGACGTCGAGGAAGACCGGTTTTAGGAAGTCATAATCATACTTTAAAATCTTTGTCTGACCTTCTTAGAGGTAAGCAAGGAAGATTCAGACAAAACCTTTTAGGTAAAAGAGTAGATTACAGTGCCAGGTCAGTTATAATAGTTGGCCCTGAGCTAAAATTAAATCAATGTGGGATACCAAGAAAAATGGCAATTGAATTGTTTAAGCCATTTGTTATGCATAAGTTGGTTATTCTTGGTTATGCTCATAATATTAGAACGGCAAAAAGATTAGTTGACAAAGGTAGCCCGGAAGTCTGGGAAATACTTGAAGAAGTTGTTAAAGAACGCCCAGTATTACTAAATAGAGCCCCGACTTTACACAGATTAGGTATACAAGCTTTTGAGCCAGTCTTAATTAACGGTAGTGCCGTTAGAGTTCATCCTCTGGTTTGTGCAGCGTTTAATGCAGACTTTGATGGTGATCAAATGGCAGTTCATTTGCCTTTATCTAAAACAGCTATTATAGAAAGTAGAAGATTAATGCTTAGCTCTAATAATATGCTTACTCCAAGTTCTGGCGAACCCATTGTAGCCCCTACATTAGATATAGTGCTAGGATGTTACTATCTAACCGGATTAGAGTCTGAAGAATCCGAAAATTTAAAATTATATTCTAGTTTTGATGAAGCTTTATTGGCATATAACCTGAAACTAGTTAAATTAAGAGATAATATTAGAGTTAGAAATGATAAATCATCTGATAAAGAAGTTATTTCTACAACTATTGGGCGGATAATATTTAACTCGTTATTACATGAAAGTTTTGAGTTTTATAATCAAACAATCGATAAAGCTCTTTTGAAAGATATAACTCTTAGATCATTTAAAGAATTAGGAAATGAAGAAACATCCAGATTATTAGATGCAATTAAATCTGCTGGTTTTGAATATGCAACTAAATCTGGAATTACAATGGCTATTAATGATATAAAAATTCCAAATTCTAAGTATGATATTGTTAAAAAAGCCGATAACCAAATAGAAACACTTGAAAACAAGTTTAATCAGGGTTTTATCACAGAAGATGAAAAATATAGATCTGCAGTGAATATATGGACTGAAGCAAATGAGCAAGTTACTGCAGAAATAGAAGATTCCTTGTCAATTTATGGAGGTTTGTATTTTATGGCTTCTTCTGGTGCAAAAGGTAATATTGCTCAGATTAAACAAATGGCTGGAATGAGAGGATTGATGTCAGATCCAAAAGGAAAAATTATTGATCGTCCAATCAAATCAAATTTCAGAGAAGGTCTTACAGTGTTAGAATATTTTATTTCTACTCATGGAGCGAGAAAAGGATTAGCTGACACAGCTTTAAGGACTGCAGACAGTGGATACTTAACCAGAAGATTGATTGACGTTGCACAGGAAATGACAATAGTTGAAGATGATTGTGGGACAGAAGATTTTAGACTGATAGAGAAAAGTAAACCTGAAGACCAGTTTAAAAGAACAATATTGTCTAGAATTAAAGGCCGATATATAGCAAAACCAATTGTTGATTCTGAATCAGGTGAAATTTTAGTTGAGAAAAATACATTTATTGATGATACAGTATTATCAACTTTATCTGAGGACAAAATTGATACAGTTTCTGTTTTCACCCCATTAAGTTGTTCTACAGAAAGAGGACTGTGTATTAAATGTTATGGCGGATCATTAGCTAACTGGGATCCGGTTATGATTGGAGAAGCGGTTGGAATAATTGCTGCTCAGAGCATTGGAGAGCCAGGAACACAGTTAACAATGAGAACTTTCCACACCGGTGGAATTGCTTCTGTTGCTGACATAACAAGTGGTTTACCTAGAGTTGAAGAGTTATTTGAAGCAAGAACTCCTAAAGGCCAGGCCATCTTAAGTGATATTGACGGAGTTGTTGATTTGTTAGAAACATCAGACGGATTAGTTGTTCAAGTTAGTGATAAAGAAACAATGCAACAAGAAATACAAATCCCAAAAGGATGGGAAGTTAAAGTCAAAGATGGTGATAGTGTGATTGTTGGTACTGAGTTAATTTCACCCAAAGGTCAATCTCTAACTCCTAAAGAAATGAAAAACAATCCAAATAAGATATTAGAATCTAGCTCTGTTTATGCACAAGTTTCTGGTGATTTGAAAGTTACCAAACAAAAAATTGTTATTAATTGGGAAAACGAAGAAACTAGAGAATACTTAATACCTGCTGCTTCTAACTTAATTGTAGACAGAGGAGATTTCGTTGAAGCAGGATCACCTCTTACAGCCGGTCCAAAAAGTCCACAACAAATTTTAGCAATTCAGGATATCAATCATGTACAAAAATATTTGATTGAAGAAGTCCAAAATGTGTATCTATCACAGGGAGTATCTATAAATGATAAGCATATCGAAGTAATAGTTTCCCAGATGTTAAGAAAAGTCAGAATAGATACTCAAGGAGATACGGATTACATTCCAGGAGAATTAATTGTCATTAATGAATTTGAAAATAAAAATGAAGAAATCATGGCTGAAGGAGGAGAGCCTGCCACTGCTACTCCAGTTTTACTAGGTATTACAAGAGCTTCTTTAAATATGGATAGCTTTTTGGCAGCAGCGTCATTCCAAGAAACAACAAGAGTCCTCACAGAAGCAGCAACAAATGGTCAAGTAGATGATCTGAAAGGACTTAAAGAAAATGTTATTATTGGAAGACTAATTCCTGCAAGGTTTGATGAAACTGAAGAAGGTAGAAAAAAACTTGGATTAGACGAATTAATTGATAATGTTGATTTGAATTTGATTGATACAGCAGATGAAATGCCTAATACAGATGTTGAAGAATCAGATAAATCAGAGTAAAATTTGCTTAATTTATAATGCATTGGGCGGTTAGCTCAGTGGTTAGAGTGCTGCGTTGACATCGCAGAGGTCATTGGTTCGAATCCAGTACCGCCCATATTAGGCCCCGTGGTGTAGTGGTCAACACGCCGCCCTGTCAAGGCGGAGATCGCCAGTTCGAACCTGGTCGGGGTCGCCACAATCTTTTAATCTAATGAAAAGACATTACACATCATCAGCAATAATAATTAAAAACAATTCAGTATTATTGCATTATCATAAAAAGATTAAACTATGGCTTCCTCCCGGAGGTCATGTTGAATTAAATGAAGACCCAGTTCAAGCTGTACATAGAGAAGTTCTAGAAGAAACGGGTTTGAAAATCGAAGTTATCAATTCTTCAAAAATGAATCCAAGAAATTATAAAAATGTTTATTCTATAATTCCCCCGTTTACAATTTTTATAGAATCTATTACAGATAATTCAAATGATATACATGAGCATATTGATTTTATTTACTTATGTAAAATAGTTGGAGGTAAGATAAAAAATAATAATTGGGTGTGGTTTACAAAAAATGATATTCTAAAACGACAAGATCAAAGTTATAATTTATCAACTAACAAAGAATTAACTGATGAATTAATTGATTTGTGTATTCAAGCGTTTAAAGTTTTAGAGGAGTAATTAATGAAAAAAATAGCAGTTATTCCGGGCGATGGTATAGGAAAAGAAGTAATAGATGGAGCCGTTAGTGTTTTGAGCAAAGCCTCAGTTGTTTTGTATAAAGAAAATGTATTTAAATTCAACTATTTTGATTGGGGATCAGAATATTATATTAGAAATGGACAGATGATGCCGGGCGATGCTTTGGATCAGCTTTCTGAGTTTGACTCTATATTACTTGGAGCAATTGGGCATCCATCAGTTCCTGATCATATAACTCTTAATGGACTATTGCTACCGATAAGGCGAAAATTTGATCAGTATGTATCTGTTAGGCCAAGTTATTTATGGAAAGGAACTAATAGTGTTTTAAAAAACAATAATGATTTAGATTTTGTTATTATCAGAGAAAATTCAGAAGGTGAGTATGCAAACTTAGGCGGATTTGTTCATCTTGATAATGATTATGCAACTTCAATTCAAACAGCTTTATTTACTAAGCAAGGATGTTTAAGAATAATTAAATATGCTTTTGAGTATGCTAAACAAAGAGGTAATAAATCAAAAGTAACGTCTATTACTAAATCAAATGCACAAGCTTATGGCATGGTTATGTGGGATAATTGTTTTAAAGAAGTATCTAAGGATTATCCTGATATTGAAACAGAATCATTGTTAGTTGATGCTGCTTGTATGGATATGGTTAGAAGACCAGAAACGTTTGACGTTATTGTTGCGAGTAATTTATTTGGAGATATTTTAAGTGATTTAGGTGCTGGAATTACGGGAGGTATGGGAGTAGCACCTAGCTCAAATATCAATCCTGATTTAGCTGTTCCTTCGATGTTTGAGCCTGTTCATGGAAGTGCGCCTGATATAACTGGTCAAGGAATTGCAAACCCTCTTGCATCCATTCTATCAGCAGCTATGATGTCGGATTATTTAGATTATAAAGAAATAAACAATTTAATAAGAAAATCTGTACAACAATCAATCTTAGATAAAATTTTAACTAAAGATTTAGGAGGAACAAATTCTACAGAAGAAGTCATAAAAGGTGTAGAATATAATTTGGAAAATTAATTTATTGGGGAAATTTAATTGAAAGAAATTTATAATCACTCAAAAATTGAATCGAAATGGCAAATTAAATGGGAAAAAGATGGCATTTATAATGCTAATGACGAAATAGAGGGTAAGAAAAATTATTATGCATTGACAATGTTTCCTTACCCTTCAGGTGATTTACATATGGGACATTGGTATGCTTTTGCTCCTGCAGATGCCCATGCCAGATTTAAAAGGATGGAAGGTTACAATGTGATGCATCCGCAAGGATTTGATTCTTTTGGACTTCCAGCAGAAAATGCAGCTATAGAGCGAGCTGAGGATCCTAAAAAATGGACTTATGATAATATCAATAATTTTCGTAGACAATTTAGAGAAATGGGAACTTCTTATGATTGGAATCGTGAGCTGATTACTTCTGATTCTAATTATTACAAATGGAATCAATATTTTTTTCTACAATTTTATAAAAACGGACTGGCATACAGAGAACATGGACAAGCTAATTGGTGCCCTAGATGTAAAACTACCCTTGCAAATGAACAGGTCAAAGATGGATCATGCGAGAGATGCGATTCAAATGTTTCGAAAAAAGCACTTCCACAATGGTTTTTTGCTATAACTAAATATGCAGAAGAATTGCTTGAAATGGATAACATTGAATGGCCAGAAAAAATTAAAACTATGCAAAAAAATTGGATAGGCAAATCTGAAGGTACTACGATATCATTTAGTATTGATGATTATGTCAAAAATGAATTTATAGAAACTTTCACAACAAGAATTGATACAATTTATGGTGTTACATTTTTAGTATTGTCACCTGAACACTCTTTAGTTGATAAAATTGTACAACCCGAATATGCAGATCAGGTAAAAGAATATGTTTATAATGCTAGCAGGCAAACAGAAATAGAAAGAACTTCAACCGAGAAGATTAAAACCGGTGTTCCCACTGGAGCTTTTTGTAAGAATCCTATGAATGGAGAAAAAATTCCGATATTTGTTGGTGATTATGTTTTGTCTACTTATGGCACAGGGGCAGTGATGGGTGTTCCCGCACATGATACAAGAGATTTTGATTTCGCTAAAAAATATAATTTACCAATAAAAGTTGTAATTGCTCCTAAAGATTGGAATGGAGATGAATTAAACCAAGCTATTGTTACTGATGGTTGTCAGATTAATTCTGAAGAATTTAATGATTTAAATAATAATGATGCCAAGGAGTTAATCAACGAAAAAATTGAAAAAAATAATTTTGGATATAAATCTGTAACTTATCATTTAAGAGATTGGTTAGTTTCAAGACAAAGATACTGGGGAACACCTATTCCAATAATTTACTGTAATGATTGCGGCACTGTACCTGTTCCAGAATCGGATTTACCGGTTTTATTACCTGAAAATGTAAAATTTGATTCAGATGGTAAATCTCCATTAACTAAATTAGAATCGTTTATAAATACTAATTGTCCTAATTGCGGTATTGAAGCTCGTAGGGAAACAGATACACTTGATACTTTTGTTTGTTCATCTTGGTATCATTTACGTTTTGCAAGCCCATCTACCAACCTTCAAGATAAGCCATTTGATAATAACAAAATATTATCATGGTTGCCTGTAACGCATTACATGGGAGGAGCTGAACATGCAGTTATGCATCTGTTGTATGCTAGATTTTTTAATAAAGCATTGAGAGATCTTGGTTATTTAGAATTTAGTGAGCCATATTCAAAACTTACTAATCAAGGGATGTTGATTAAAGAACACAAAAAAATTTCAAAACGATCTAACCCCTTAACTCCTGACCCTATAGTAAAAAAATTTGGAGCTGATACATTAAGATGTTATTTGATGTTTTTAGGCCCGTGGGATCAAGGAGGCGATTGGTCTGATTCAGGAATCAACGGAATCAGGCGTTGGTTTGTAAAAATATTTGATTTGGTCAACAAAGACTATAATGTATTACAATACAATGGCTCAACTAACGAAAATAAAGAACTTATAAGGTTGTCAAATATAATTACAAAGAAAGTTATCTCTGATATGGAATTATCCAAATTTAATACAGCTATCGCATCTCTTATGGAATATGTATCAGAACTTTCCAAAGCTTATCAATCAATGCAGATATCTCAAAAACTTTGGAAAGACTCTATTGATAGGCTTCTTTTACATTTAGCTCCTTTGGCTCCACATATTGCAGAAGAGTTATGGCAGATTGCAGGCAATGATTATTCAATTCATCAACAAGAAATTCCAACTTATGATGAATCCTTGTTAACTTCTGATAATGTTAAATTGATTTTGCAAGTAAATGGCAAAATAAGAGACACGTTAGATATTCAAATAGATTTGTCTGAATCAGAAATAGAAGAATTGGCATTAAAATCACAAAATCTAAATAAACATATAAAAGATAAAGAAATCATAAAAAAAATACATGTAAAAAATAAATTACTTAATTTAGTTGTAAAATAATAAGGAGTTGTTTTGAGTTATATAGCAGTTTTACCAGGTGACGGAATAGGCGCTGAGGTAATTAATGAGTCTTTAAAAGTTTTAAATGCTGTCGAGCAAATATCAGGAAAAAAATATGAAATAAGAAAAGGAGATGTTGGAGGTGGCGCTTATGATAAATATGGAGACCCACTTCCTTCTCAAACCATGGAATTAATTGAAAATTGTAATTCTGTATTATTTGGCGCTGTTGGTGGGCCTAAATGGGATAATTTAGATCCTGAACTCAGACCAGAGATGGGCATATTAAAAATCAGAAAGAAATTAGATTTATATGCTAATTTAAGACCAGTTAAAATATTTGATTCGTTAAAAGAAAGTTCTCCATTGAAGTATCAACTTTTAGAAGATGTAGAAATATTAATTATCAGAGAACTAACTAGCGGCTTATATTTTGGGGAGCCTAAAACAACTTATAATGATTCTTCTGAAAGATCGGCTGTCGATACTATGTTTTATAAAGAAAGTGAAATAACTAGAATATTAGAATTAGCGTTTAAGATTTCTCAATCAAATAAATTGAAATTAACATCAGTTGATAAGGCAAATGTATTAGAAACTTCTAGATTATGGAGAAAAATTGCAGATGAATTATCAGTTAATTATCCTGATGTTCAATGCAATCATATGTTAGTTGATAACGCTGCGATGCAATTAATAACTAACCCCAAACAATTTAACGTTATTGTTTCAGAAAACACTTTTGGCGATATTCTTACAGATGAAGCATCAGTTCTATCTTCTTCATTAGGAATGCTGCCTTCTGCATCAATATCTTTTATTCCCGGAGAATCTAATTTGAATAAAAAAAGCTTATATGAACCTATTCATGGAAGTGCTCCTGATATAGCAGGACTCGGGATAGCTAACCCAATTGGAATGATATTGAGCACAGCAATGATGTTTGAATACTCATATAATGAAAAAGAAATTTCTAAAATAATTACTGATTCAGTTGAAAAAGTAATTAACGACGGGTTAAGAACAAAAGATATTACTGATTCAGGTAAATTCTGCTCAACTTCTGAGATGGGTGATGCAATTTACAATCAGATTTTATTGCTAGGATGACATATTTATTATCATTTCCCATTGCTGTTTAGTAACAGGTTGAATTGATAGTCTAGACCTGTTTACTAAAACCATGTCTTTTAAATTTGTGTTGTTTTTTATATCTTCTAAGGTAACAATTTTATTAAGTTTTTTTACAGGTTGCACATCAATCATAAACCAACGTGGGTTTTCTTTTGTACTTTTTGGATCATAATATTTATTACTTTTATCAAAAGCGTAATAATCTGGATAAGCTTCAGATGATACTTTAGCAATTCCTACAACATGAGGTGTTTTTATATTTGAATGATAAAACAAAATATTATCATTTACTTGTACTTTATCTCTAATAAAATTCCTAGCTTGATAATTGCGTATTCCTTCCCATGGAGTTTCTTTGTCATTAATTAAGTCGTCAAAAGAATAGTCTGATGGTTCTGATTTAAATAGCCAATAATTCATATAATTACCCAAATTTTTACATATTATATTGTATTTTCATTAAATATAAAATTATCTATTGTTCAAATAATTACTAGTATGTTATAATTTTCACATGTTAAATATTTCACAAGGTTATATGTAAATGGATACAAATACAGATGTTAATGCCAGTAATTGTGTATGTTATTGGATTATAGAAGAACCATCAGGTTCCAAAAGTGTTGGAAGGTGTAAAAAATGTGGTAAAACCAAAGAGTTTTTTAATTACACTGATACTTCTGTTTGGTCATCAGAATACAATTATGATAATTTATCTGAATAGGTCTTTGTCCTTATCTCGTAGAATTTCAGAAGATCCTTTAGTTGAAAATTCATAACTTAATCCTCTTACTATTACAATTGGAATATTAAGTGTTTTTTTCATTAACACTTCTGCACCTCCCGCCAATTCGTCAACAATGCATATATTTGTAGAATTAAGTTTTTCACCATAATTGTCTTTGTTGTTTATATAGTTTTCAAATGGATCTATACCGAAACTACCAATTGAAATATTTGTTTGACCAATTCTCCATGGCCTGCCAAAAGTGTCACTTATAATCACTCCAATATTTTTTACATCAAGTTTATTTAACAAATTTTTATGTATTAATTTTGCTGATTTGTCAGGATTCTCTGGTAGTAAAGTGGCATTTGTTTTACCTTTTACATTAGAAAAATCTATTCCAGCATTTGCACTGATATGCCCAATTTTATTTTCGGCTATTATTATTCCTCTTTTATGATCCAACTTAACTATAGATTTACTTTCATTTAATATTAACTGAACTAATTTAGGATCTTTATTTAGAGAAAGTGCTAATTTATTTGCTTCTATAGTTGGAGTTATTGAATTAATATCAACTGTTCTATTTTCTGCTTTAGAGACAATCTTTTGCGTAATCACAAGAATATCATTTTCCAGGATAGTTTCATTTTGTTTGAGTAGACAGTCTAAAACTAACTGTACAATATCGTCATTAGCTTTTATTTCAGGCATTCCCAATACTGGGATATATATTACATTATTCATATTTTTATTTAACTTATAAGTTTATACTTAATAATTATTTAATATTTGTGTTATAAATAATAGTAATGAATATTAATAAATCATTAGATATAGTTATATTAGCTGCAGGAAAAGGTAGCAGAATGAAATCTGTTGGATTGCCTAAGCCCTTGCATACATTAAATGGGATCCCAATAATTTCTTATTTACTCAACCATTTACCATTATCAATTTTTAGTAATAAATTTGTAGTTATTCCTGATAATAAAAGTAAAATTAAAGAAACAGTGTCAAATTTTGATTCTTCTTTTAAGTTTGTTTTTCAATCAGAACCTAATGGTACCGGAGATGCTCTTTTACAAGCTTTAGATAACTTAAAATCAAAAAATATTATTGTGATGAATTCTGATAACCCTTTAATTACGGAAGAGACTATGTTGAAATTTGTTGATTCTCATATAAATAATCAATCAAATCTTTCAATTTTAGTTGATAAAATTAGCGATGATATTCCAGGTGATTATGGATTAGTTAAACGTTCAAGTGAAGGCAGCATCTTAGAAATAAATGAAAATTCCAGAAAGCTTGATTGTATAGACAAAGAATTTAATGTTGGTTTGTATTGTTTTAACTTAAATTGGTTAAAAAGTGCTATACATAAAATAGCTACGCAAAATCAAGAAGTGTATATTACTGATCTTATAAAAATTTGTGTTGAAGATGGTTATGAAATAAACTCTATATTTCCAGTAACAAAATCAGAATCTCTAGGAATAAATAACAAATATGAATTAAGTGTAGCTGAAAACATAGCTCAAAAAAGAAAAAATATGGATTTAATGCTAAATGGAGTTATAATTACAGATCCAAATACAACCTATATAGATTTTGATTGTGAGATTGAAAAAGGTACACGTATAATGCCTAGTACTATTATTAAATCAAACTCTAAAATCAAACAAAATTGTTTAATAGGTCCTGATGTTGAGATAACAGAGTCTTGTATTGCCAATAATACAAATATAAAAAAATCTGTCATTCAAAATTCTACTATTGGAGCAAATGTTAATATTGGACCGTTTTCACATATTCGAGACAAATCTGATATTCAAAACAACGTATATATAGGTACAAATGTTGAAGTTAAACATTCATATATAAATTCAGGAACAAAGATAGGGCATTTTAGCTACATTGGCGATTCTGAAATAGGTGAAAATGTCAATATTGGCGCAGGAACTGTCACGTGCAATTTTGATGGTAAATCAAAGCAGAAAACAATTATTATGAATAACGTTTTTATTGGTTCTGGAACAATGATTGTTGCTCCTATAAAGATCGAAGAAAATGCCAAAACTGGTGCAGGATCAATAGTTACTAAAAATGTTTCCAAAAACCAACTAGTATTCGGAAATCCTGCAACAAATAAATATGTGGATTGGGATCTGTAGTAACTATTGGGTTGAGTTTCTATTTCTCATGTGCTCGAGTTATAAACCGAATTAAAATTTAATCTGTATTTATTTATCTAATGATATTAATAATGGTGCACTAGCAGAAGATCCTTCTCCTCCCGTAGCCAATGCAGTATAAATACCCGGACTTAAATCCACAATTGATTCCAATTTAAAGGAACCAGAATTATTTGCAGACCCGCCTCCAAGAATTTTATTAGTATCTTTTGTTAATACTACAGCAATAATAAAGTTTTCATTTGGTATAAATCCTGAACCGTAAGCTACAGTTGATCCATTAGGAACTGCCGCAGCTACTATTAGATTTGCATTAGGAGATATAAGATATGGAGGTATTATTTGTTCTGGAATGATTTTTATAGCAGTACTTGATTTACTATTCTCAGAGCCTTCAGCGAGAAGAGTATAAATCGTATTGTTAGTTAATTGTGATTTAATTTTTGAGTTATTTGACAGAGGCTTAGTTTTGATAGAGAAAGAACCACTCTCAGTTGCAACTATAGTTCCAATAATTACTTTTAAAGTATCTGAAAATTGCATTGAAATTGTTACTGTTTCTCTTGGATTAAATCCAGATCCCCAAATTTCAATTGATTCATTTGGAGTAAATTGTTTATTATTTATAGTTATAATTGTAGCTTGAGGCTGAGGAGCGCTTTCACCTGCTGGCCCTTGAATACCAGAAGGACCTGGAGGACCACTGATACCCTGGATCCCGGGAATTCCCGGATCACCTTTTTCACCTATATTACCTTGTTTACCTTGTGGCCCCACAGGACCTTGAGGTCCTTCACTTGAACAAGCCAAACTAAATAAAATTGAAAATGCTATTATTGGAATTAAAAATTTTGATAATTTATTTTTTCTTTTAAACATATAAATATTATATTACTAGATAATAATTCTATTTTAGGCATTTCGTTTTGTATTTGTAATTTGTTTTAAGTTAATTATTAGCGTATTTTTTAATAAAAAAGAAGCATTGCTAAATCATTTAGCAATGCTTCTTTTTTTATTAGTTATTAGGATTCTATTTTTATTCAGCAGCAGTAACTTCTAGTGCGGCAACTGCTGTAGCACCATTTTCACCGTCAGCAACTAGAGTATAAACTCCAGCAGGCCAATCAGCAGCAATGCTTACAGTCATTTTTGCAGCTCCACTTTCATTAACTGAACCACCAACTAAGAATTTGTCCATTCCACCTTTTGCAGCTATCGCTGTAATAGCAACTGATGATTTTGATCCAAATCCAGCAACCATTATGTGAGTTTCACCACCGGCTGCAGCAGATGTTGCAGTCATTGAAGTTGATGCACCATCTTGTCCGTCAGCTCCAGGGACACCTTGTAGACCAGGAAGACCAGGAAGACCAGGATCACCTTGCACACCTTGTAGACCAGGAAGACCAGGAAGACCAGGATCACCAGCAGGACCAGCAGGACCTTGGCAAGCAATTAGTCCTACAGTAAGTACTAAGATAGTAATTGTTGATATAAATGATTTATAAGTTTTATTCATGTTTTTTTACCTCCTTAAAACAAATTATAACGAAATAAAAAAAGGAACTTAATTTAGTTCCTTTTTTTATTTCTTAAGTATTAATTATACTTTCAAAAGTTTATTTGGACTCTGAAACTTTTAATGCAGCAGCAGCTTTTCCGCCACCTTCACCTTCTGCTATTAAAGTATAGATTCCAGCTGGCCAATCGTCAGCAAGTGTTACAGACAGTTCTACTGCACCACTAGCATTAGCTTTACCACCGACTAAGAATTTATCCAGGCCGCCTTTGGCTGCGATTGCTGTTACAGCAACTTGACCGTTAGCTTTGAAGCCAGCACCGTATATAGATGTTGCTCCACCTGCAGTTGTAGCGTCAGCTACTAAGTAGGTTGGTGGGCCAGGAGGGCCGGCAGGACCGGTATCTCCTTTTTCTCCTTGTAGACCAGGAAGACCAGGTTCACCAGGAAGACCAGGTTCACCTTGAACACCTTGTAGACCAGGAAGACCAGGAAGACCAGGGTCACCTTCAGGACCTTGCAGTCCAGGGAGACCAGGAAGACCAGGTTCACCAGCAGGACCAGTAGCTCCTTGACAAGCAAATAGTCCGAAACTTAATAAAAATGCCATTGTAAGCATTGATATCATTTTAATTTCTTTTTTCATTATTATTCCTCCTCATAATTCTTAGAATAATCGTAGAAATAAATTAATTATAACTTCGATAAAAATCTAAAACTCAGATAAAGTTGATTACAATATGTGAGATAAATAATATGTGTACTGAACAGATCTGTCAACCCTTCTGTTAAGTTTTTGATAGATAATTTAAAAATTAACTGATTTTTACAGGATTTTACTAATATTTTGTCCGATATATATTTATTCGAATAAGTATATAATTTTTTCATTTAGTGTACTTTTAGCTTTATTTATAGCCATGTTTGTTTCATGAGCCATCTTAGTATTATCAGTATTATTTATTCTATATTTGAATAACCAGTATGAAAATTTTTTTAATTCATAAAAATTTAATTTATCTTTTTTAGATATTTTTTCTTCTGTATAAAACTTCGTAATCAGCGTACTTAATGATTTTCCATATATTTCTTTATAGAACTCATTTTCATAATTTGCATAAAACAAAGAGTTTTTTTCGTATTCCTGTAATTTGTAGTGATAAATGAAATTTTCGATTATAACTCCATAATAATAGTTTCGCATTTGACTAAGTTTTAATTTTGGTAAAGAATGCTTCATATAGTGATAGGTTTCAATACTTGGAAGAAGTCCCGTATATGAACTGTAGTAGTAAGTTGATTTTGGTATTTGAGCTTTTATTGAAGAAACTAGTCTTTCTGTCAAAGTTAGCCAGTCCAAAGCTTCTTCATCAATTAAATAATTATATTTATAGCCTCTGTAAAATTCTTCTTTTTCAGTCCATAAGGCGATAAAATCTACTATGCATTTTTCCCAATTTTTGCTTTTCCTTACTTTAGTTTGTAGATCTTTTATAATTGGCAACATAGTTTTAATTTAGCATTAGTTGTCCATCTGGGCATTTTTTCACTTTCAAACCACATCCACAAGGACATGGGTCGTTTCTTTTTATTTTCCCATTTTTACTTTGGGTAACATTATCGATGATATTAGTCTTTTTGAGTTCTTTTTGATTGGTATTTTTATCATTAGAAGATTCAATATTAAGTAAACTTTTTGTAATACTAATATTTATATTTTCAATTAATTCTTCGAAAAGCTTAAGACTTTCTTGTTTAAATGCCATCAAAGGGTCTTTTTGGGCATATGATTGCAATCCTATACCTTGTCTTAGGTTTTCTATGCTAGTTAAATGATTAATCCAATAATAATCAATAATTTTTACGGACAGACTTGAAATAATACTTGTTTTATTTTCACCAAGTTTTGAACTTAGATTAAGGTATTGATCGTAGATGTTTTCTTTCAACTTAATTTCAACTTCATCTTTAGTTAAATTTTTGAATTTATCATGTTGATCAAATTCAGAACTGAAGTAATTTTTAAACTCTGCAGAAATATGATTAGGTAAATTTTCTTTATTATCGAAATCTATAGATGAATCAATGAACATTTCTATGGATTTATTTAATATTTGATTTATATTCCCATCAATTTTTGTGTCAATCAAAAAATTATTTCGAAGATTGTAAATAATATCTCTTTGGGTATTAGTTACATCATCAAATCTAACAAGATGTTTTCTTATATCGAAATTATAAGATTCTATTTTAACCTGAGCATTTTCTATTGTTTTTGTAATCATTTTATTTTCTATTGGAATGTCATCTTCTATCCCTGCCCATTCCATAAAACTTTTTAATCGTTCACCTCCAAATCTATTCATTAGTTCGTCTTCAAGAGATACAAAAAATCTTGTACTTCCGGGGTCCCCTTGTCGGCCTGATCTTCCTCTAAGCTGATTATCAATTCTTCTTGCTTCATGTCTTTCTGTTCCAATTACATGCAGTCCACCAAGTTTAACGATTTGCTCGTGATTTTCTTCCCAATTTGAGTCTGATTGTTGCTCCGATCCTCCTAAAATGATATCAGTCCCTCTTCCTGCCATATTAGTGGCTACTGTTACAGCTTTATATTTCCCAGCTTCTGCAATTATTGAAGCTTCTTTTTCATGATTTTTCGCATTTAGGATATTGTGTGGAATTTTATGTTTTTTTAACAATTTACTGATTGTTTCAGATTTATCAATATTGGTTGTTCCAATTAGTATTGGCCTTCCCTGATTATTTTTTTCTATTACATCATTAATTACTGCTTTGTATTTTGCATGTTCTGATTTAAATACAAAATCAATCAAATCTAACCGGGTGCTTGGTTTATTTGTGGGAATTGTGATGACATCTATTCCGTATATTTTCATTAATTCTTCAGATTCTGTAGCTGCTGTTCCGGTCATTCCTGATAATTTATTGTACATTCTAAAAAAGTTCTGAAGAGTAATAGTAGCTTGGGTAATATTTTCACTTTGAATTGGGACTTTTTCTTTTGCTTCTATAGCTTGGTGTAGTCCGTCTGAATATCTTCTTCCGGGCATTAATCTGCCTGTAAATTCATCA
The DNA here is from genome assembly GCA_913045935.1 of uncultured Chloroflexota bacterium. Taxonomy (GTDB): domain Bacteria; phylum Chloroflexota; class Dehalococcoidia; order Lucifugimonadales. Next base: position 54,783 of record CAJWSY010000004.1, read on the forward strand.
ACAAGGATTACTTGTTTATCTTTTACAACGTAATCTTTATTTTTATAAAATATTACTTTAGCTTTTAATGCATTTTCTAAAAAATGTAATTCTTTAACATTTTCAGTATCATATAAATTGGATATCTGCATCGATGATTCAGCTTTGTTAATACCTTGATCAGTCAAATATACAGATTTACTTTTTTCATCAATTTCAAAATCTTTTTCAACAACTAAAGAGTTAGCTATTGAAGCGAATTTTAAGTAATTATTATTATTTTCTGATGAACTACCGCTGATTATAAGTGGTGTTCTAGCTTCATCTATGAGTATATTATCTACTTCGTCAACAATGGCAAAATCTAAGTTTGATTGTACCTTTTGGCTTTCATGATAAATCATATTATCTCGAAGGTAATCAAACCCGAATTCGCTGTTTGTACCATAAATTATGTCACATTTGTAGACTGATTGCCTTTCTGTTTTTATCGGAATAGCGTTGCCATCTGAATCAAAATCTAATTTATATGAATCATTGTTTTGTAAGTAACCAATTGTAAGTCCTAAAAAATTAAATATTTTCCCCATCCAACTTGCATCTCTTTTTGCCAAGTAGTCATTTACTGTTACCACATGAACTGTTTGATTATTTATAGCATTTAAATATGCAGGCAATGTTGCAACAAGAGTTTTTCCTTCACCTGTTCTCATTTCTGCAATATTTCCATTATTTAAAGCTAGACCACCAAGTATTTGGACATCAAAATGACGCATATTGAGAATTCTTTTTGAAGCTTCCCTGACTATGGAAAAAGATTTTATAATTACTTCATCGTCAATTACCTTAGTTTGATTTTTCATATCAATAGATAGGTTAATTAAATCTTTATCAGATAATTTAATTAACAAAGATTCTTTTTCGTTTATTTTTGAAAGTATTTGCTGGTTCTTGCTTATAAACTTAGAATTATTGTCAGGGAAGAGTTTTTTTATAAAATTTTTCATTTGGTATTCTTTTTATTATTAAACAATTCTCCAACAGATGAACCCTCATGTATTCTTCTAATAGCTTCTCCAAATAGTTTAGCAACAGATACTTCTTCGTATTTATTATAGTTGGTGTAATCTTGTGGAATTGAGTCAGTTACATAATAATTTTTTACATCTATGTCAGATAATTTTTTAATTGCGTTATTAGAAAAAATACCATGAGTAGAGGCGCAGTAGATATTTTTTGCAAAATTTGCTTTTAATACATTTACAGAAGAAACTATCGTGCCTCCTGTGCCAATTTCATCGTCCACAATGAATGCGTCCCTTCCTGCAACGTCGCCAATAAGGTTATGAGACATTACTTTTTCTGAATTATCGTTTCTTGCTTTGTCTATAATTGCAATTGGTGTTTTTAATATTGTTGCAATTTCCCTGGCTATTTTAGCTCCTCCGAGATCTGTTGCAACCACTACATAATCTTTATCTTTTTTCATTATAGTTTTAAGCTTTTCTGCTAATATAGAACTTGCGGTTAATTCATCCACAGGGATATTGAAAAAACCTTGTATTTGGCCTGCATGCAAGTCTAAAGTTAATATTCTGTCAGCACCTGATACAGTTAGTAAATCTGCTACTAATCTTGCAGTTATAGGAACTCTTGGTTGGTCTTTCTTGTCAGTTCTGCCATAAGGAAAATAAGGGATAACAGCAGAAATTCTTCCTGCGGATGCTCTTTTTGCAGCATCGATAAATATAAGTAACTCCATTAAATTGTCATTAACGGGTGATGAAGCAGGTTGTATTATAAAAACATCTTTTTCTCGAATATTTTCAAGTATTCTAACAAAAGTATTATCATTACTAAATTTAAACAATTCAGCTTTTCCTAGTTCAATTCCTAAGTAATTGCAAATTTTATTTCCAAAGTCAGGATGTGCTGTGCCAGCAAAGATTTTCAATTCACCATAAATGTTTTTTTCCATTAATTTAATTCTATATCTTGATATATTAAAAAGGTAAATAAATTATAACATTTTATTTGAGAAGGTTATCTTCAAATTTGTTAGAATAAATTTACATATTTAATTTTTAATATATCAATTTATTAATGAGAGTAAGTTATGCAAGTTATAGATAAAGTTTTTCCAATTACAACAAATATAAACTCAAAAGGGAAACTTGAAATTGGAGGATGCGATATTGAGTCTTTGGCAAAAAAATATCAAACTCCATTTTACCTTTTTGATACCGCACATATTGAAAAAGTTTGTGATGAATACAAATATGAATTTAATAAAATTTACGACAACACTCAAGTTGTGTATGGTTCTAAGGCTTTTGCTAACAAGTCAATATTTAAATTAATTTTGGATAAAGGATTGGGAGTTGATGTGGTTTCAGGAGGAGAGTTAGCATTAGCTGTTCAATGTGGAATTGATCCTGACAATATTTATTTTCATGGTAATAACAAAACTCCAGTTGAATTAGAATTAGCACAAGAAGCTGGACTTACAAAAATAGTTGTAGATGGATTCTATGAATTAGAACTTTTAAATTCATTGTCGAAGAAAAAAAATATTGTTCAAGATATTATTATTAGGCTCTCTCCTGCTATTGAACTAGATGAAAGGACCCATGAGTATACAACTACAGGGATTTTAGATAGTAAATTTGGATTTGCAATAGATAATGGAGACGCGGAACGCGCTATAAACATGATATCTGAATATGAAAATTTAAATTTAATTGGAATTCATTTTCATTTAGGCTCCCCTCTTTTTAGTACTAAGCCATATGAATTAGGTATCAGGAAAGTGGCAGAATTTATTTCTCATTTTGATAATTTTGAGCTACAAGAATTTAGCCCTGGAGGGGGGTTTGCGGTTTCTTATACAAGAGATGATTCTCCTCCGGATGTAAGTGATTACGCTTCTGTTATATGCAATACAATGAATGAAGTTATATCTGAATATAATTTACCTAAACCAAAGTTGGTTATTGAGCCTGGTAGAGCAATAGCAGGTCCTGCTGGAATTGCAGTATATACTGTGGGTGCAATAAAAAATATTGAAAATGTTAGGAAATTTATTTCAGTTGACGGAGGCATGGGTGATAATATAAGGCCTGCTTTGTACGGGTCAAAATACGAAGCGGTTGTTGTTAACAGATTATGGGATGAAAGACCTAAAGAATTAGTAACAATTGTAGGAAAATATTGCGAGTCTGGAGATATTCTCGTGAAAGATATTGAGCTACCAGAGATCAAATCAGGCGATCTTATAGCTATCCCAGTTAGTGGGGCATATTCAACTTCAATGGCTAGTAATTATAATATGAATCCTAGGCCGGAAATTATTGCTGTCAAAGATGGATTGGATATGGTCATAAGAAAAAAAGAAACGTTTGCAGATTTATTTAAAATGGATGTTTAAATTTGAATATTTTATCTTTTCAATTATTTAACGAAGGGGCAAAAATTATTTTAGATGACATATTGTTAAGCATACAATATAAATCTATTCCTAAACCTGTTTTGATTGCTGGCGTTAACAATGAAAGTATTAATGCAGTTGTAAAAACAACCGCAAAAAATTTATTGTGTAATAAACAAATTTGCGATTATTTAAGCAAATGCAATGTATGTTCTCAGATAGAAAGTGAAAGCTATCCAGATTTCTATATCATTGATAATGACCTTGGAAACAATATAAAATCTGAAGAGATACAAGAAAGTATCATTGCTAAATCTTATACAACTTCCACTAATAATAATGGCAAAGTTTTTGCCATTTTAAATGCGCATACAATGACATCACAAGCAATGAATAATTTATTGAAATTATTTGAAGAACCGTTTTCGGGCAATGTTTACATCTTGGGAACTAATAATATAAATAGAATACCTAAAACTATTCTTTCTAGATGTGAAATTTTTACAATCCCAAGTTTATCGTATGAAAATTTTATTGATATATGTACTAAAAAATTTAAGATTGATGATTTGAATTTTGTAAATGAAATTTGGTTTTTCACAAGAGGAGAAATATTGCTTTCTGAATCCATGTTAAATGATCCTGATAAATTTGAAGAGTACAAAAGTGAAATCAAAAATTTTTTCAATTTCATTTCTTGTCCAATTTATAAAAAAATAGAACTATCTGATTATTATTTGGATGTTTTTAAAAATGATTTTTCTAAATTTTTATATGTTTCAGAAATTACAAAATATATTATCAGAGATTTGATTTTATACAGAAACACAAACCATTCAGATAACAACCTATTAACTTTTTATGCTAAAACTTTAGCAGATAAAGATGATTCTAAATGTCTTGATATAATTAAAACTTTAGATGAAGTGTCTAATTATTATTATAAAAATGTTAATAGAACTTTAGTTATAGACAATTTAATTTATTCATTATAGGAGAGCGCATTATTAAATCTGAATTCATTATCATTGGAGCAGGGTTAGCTGGTTTGAATTTAGCCAGGCGTTTTTCTTTAAATAATATTGATTTTAAGTTGATTGAAAAAAATGATCATTTTGGAGGAAAGATATATTCCGAGATATGTGATGATTTTATCTTAGATTATGGATTTCAAATATATTTAGATAATTATAAATTTAGTAAACAAGTTTTAGATTTGAATAATTTAAATTTAAAAAAATTTTATTCTGGAGGGATTCTAATTCATGACAATAATTTGAAATTATATTCTAATCCATTATTTGATTTGTTTGCTAAAAACAATAATATTTGGCAAGAAATAATCCCTCTTACTGCTGTTTTTTTTAATTCAATTTTTGATAATAAATATGAAAAATCCACAAAAAATTGGATAGATAACGACTTTAAAACATCGCATTCATTCAAACTCTTTGCAAAATCATTTTTAAGAGGAGTTTTACTTGATGAAGATTTGAAAATTGATAAATCAATTGCATTATATTATTTGAAATTATTTTCATTAGGCCATGCAACAATTCCTGAATACGGAATGCATGAAATTCCCAAACAAATATATGCAAAAATAGATAATAAAAATAAAGTAATTTTTAACGAAGAAGTTAAATTAATTGAAAATAATAAAATATTAACAAATGAAGGAAACGAATATGTAGCTAATAATATTATTATTGCTACAGATTTAAAATCGATTAATAATATTTTCAAATTAGGGATTGAAGATGTAGAGAGAGAGGTTACAAATTTATATTTCAAAACTGACGAGAAATTTTTAGATTTTCCTGGCATTTATCTAAACGGCAATCAAAATGACATCATTAATCATTTTTGTATGCCAAATTTAATAAGCGAAAAATATAGTCCCGTAGATCAGAATTTACTTTCAGTAAGCTTGTTTAATTCAAAATTAAATCAAAATGAAATAATTCAGCAAGTAAAAAGAGAATTGAAAGGAGTTTTTGGTTCAGTTACCGACAGCTTAGAATTGATAAAAATTGATAGTTATTTTAATGATTGTTTTATGCCCCAAGGTATAGATGTTAAAAAGATGATTAATAATAACAATTCCAATATATATTTTTGTGGGGGATATATATCAAACAGCTCTATAGAATCTGCTATTAAATCATCAGAAAACCTAGCAGATTACTTAATTAGGAATTGATTCCAAGAGTTTTGGAATTTATTTGAATATTTTAGTATATGAGTATTAAGGTTTGGGATGTGAGGTTTAATTTTTAGATTCATATTTGCTTCTTTTGGTGTACGGCCTGCTTTTTTATGATTACAGTCCATACATGCAGTAACTAAGTTATCCCAAGAGTGAGAGCCATTTTTAGATTTGGGGATTACATGATCTAATGTTAGAGATTTTTGATCATTGCCACAATACTGGCAACTAAAATTATCTCTTGCAAAAATTCCAAATCTCGAAATTTTTTTTTCATATGGGCGTTTTATGTATTTTAATGTTTTAATTACTGAAGGTATTTTGTAAGAACTATTTACAGTGTGAATAAGTTTGTCTGATATGATTACTGTTTCAGCTTTTTTTGAAAAAAGTAAAACTATTGCTCTCTTAGCTATGCATATACCTAGAGGCGTATAATCAATATTAAGAATTAAAACAGGACTGTATACATTAGATTTTTGTATTTTGAGATCATCATTTATTATATTTGTCATCGTCAATCTATTACATTGTTGTAAAGTATTTCGAATGAATTTGAAAAATCATGAGGTATAATTGGTAAGTTATGAAGATTTAAGGATTTTATTGTGTGAATTGAAAATTTAGATATATCTGAATTTTTAATTTGTTCTTCAACACTTTTGATTTTATCTTTTACCAGTGGAGTTGTTGATGCAAATTCTGTTATTTTATTCTTTTCAGTAATTTCAAAGTGGTAAGTTATTCTAGACAATGATAACAATATCATGCTGATGATGAAAAATGATAGGATGAAACCTATTACTAACCCTCCAAGTCTATCAATAATTGATGATAATCCGAATGTAAATATAGATAAAAGTGATTTAACTGGTTTGGCTAGTAGGTTTGAAATTATAATTGTAATAGATATTAAAACAAAGTAGATTATTCCTGAAATTATATTTTGATTTAAAGAAATTTCGGGGAAAAACTTTGAAAGAGAAGGTTCGAAAATTCCTGCTAAGATCCATCCAGAAATACATGCTAAAAAAAAGAGAGTAATTTTAATTAAACCTTTTTTGAACCCAATAAAAGAAAAAAATATTAATACTATGCTTAATATTATATCTAGTATATTCATTTTTTTTCTTTTGGTTCTTGTTTTGGCATAGGATTAGTTAGTTCTTTTGCAAGTGAAATAGGTAAAATACTTGATAATTCTTGAACAGACCAGTTACCCACTTTATTTATTGAGTGAGTAACATGTCTTGGAGAATATAATGACATATTCCAGCCAAAAGTACCAAATACTTGCCCAGTGATTTCGCCTGCAGGTTCTGTGCACAAATAAACCATTTTTGGAGCATTGTTTTCCGGGTCACTTGCTTCAGGTGGTTCTTCATTTGATGGCATTTCTTGTACATCGGTACCTTTCTTTTTTGAGTCCATGGCTTTTCTTAAATCTCTAGTTGTTTGCGGTATTGAAGCTGTCATTCTAGTTGCTCCGCCTGGGTAAACAGAATTTACGTTTATACCGTATTCTAACAGTTCACTAGCCAGTGATCTTGAAAATCCCACAATTCCTTCCTTTGCAGCAGCATAGTTTGCTTGGCCTGATGATCCCAGGCCTGAAGATGATGCGCATAATACAATTCGTCCATATCTATTAAGCACCATTTGTTCCACTGAATGTTTAACCATATTAAATGTGCCTTTTAAATGAACTTGTATTACTGAGTCCCATTCTTCTTCTGTCATGTTAAATATCATCCTGTCTCTGAGAATTCCTGCACAGTTTACTAAAATATCTAGTCTTCCATAATTATCGAGAGCACAATCGATAATTTGTTTTGAAGAATTGTACTCAGAAACCGAATCCGAATTTGAAACAGCTTCTCCCCCTTTTTCTTTGATTTGCTCTACTACTTCTTCTGCGGGTTGTTTTGATAATCCTGATCCGTCTAAATTTGAGCCCAAATCATTAACAATAACTTTTGCTCCTTCTTCAGCCATTAACTCTGCAACAGCTTTTCCGATTCCTCTTCCAGCTCCTGTTACTATAGCTACTCTATCTTCTAATCTTCTCATTATATGCTCCTTATTTTTTAGTAACCTAGACCAAAAGTTTTAGGTACTAATTGGTCCATTTCATCCATAGTAAAAACTCCAGCTTTATATATTTTTTTATCGGGTGTGGGATTTGAATACACATATATACTACCTCCGTTAACCCCGAAAATATAACCGTTTACATTTGGAAGATATTCTGTTGATAAACAGACTGCAAGACTTGCTACGTTTTCAGTTCCATCTTGTAGGCTTGGATTCCACTCAAGCGATTGATCAAATACCCCTACACCTGATTTGTCATCTGAATTATTAGTCATTAGTTCAGATGATATGAATGTACTTACTGTTCCTGGATTCATTCTAGTTTTGGCTACAGGTGATATTGCATTTGCAGTTACACCATATTTACCCAAATCAGTAGCTGTAGTTCTTGTTAAGCCTACAATGCCTTCTGATGCTGCAGCATAATTAGATTTACCAATATCGCCAAGACCTGCGTCAGATGTAATATTTACTATTCTGCCACTTCTTTGTTGTCTAAATAGGATTGCAGCAAATTTACTTGGTGCGAATACAGACTTTATATTATTGTCAATGATTGTATTAAAATCTTCTTCGTTCATTTGGAAAATCAATCTATCATTGATTATACCAGCGGAATTAATTAATATATCTAGTTTCCCGTAAGTGTCTATACAATTTTTTATACAACTTTCTGCTTCTGACATTACACTCATATTACTATAGTCAGCATGAGCATTGCCTTTAATCGATTTTATTTCTTCCACTGTTGAATTTGCAGGATCTTTTGAAGATCCTGATCCATCAATTTCACAGCCTATGTCATTAACTATTACATTAGCGCCTTCTTCTGCAAGTTTTATTGCAATTGCTTTACCAATTCCTCTTCCAGCTCCTGTGACAACTGCGGATTTACCTTTAAGTATTGCCATTTATATCTCCTTTTAATATAAAGTAATTATACAAAATATTAATTTTTTTTAACTTGAATAATTTACTAATTTCAATTTATTTGTTCATTTATTTTGAAATTTACTTTAAAATAGTATAAAACAATTCAGAGAGTAAATTAAATGAACAAAAGTAATATTGTTTTATCTAATAAAAGTTTTAACACTGTAGGGTCAAGACCAATAAGACCTGATGGATCTGATAAAGTTACTGGAATAGCTAGGTATGGGGCTGATGTATTTCCGTCAAATTATATTCATGGCAAGATTTTACGTAGTCCTCATGCACACGCAAAAATTAAATCAATCAATTTGAAACAAGCTGAAAAATTACCTGGCGTAATAGCAATAGTTACAAATAAAGACTTTCCTGATTCTGTAGATATATCTGACAAATATTTAAGAAATAATAGTTTAGCAAAAGATAAAGTTTTGTATGTGGGACATGCGATTGCAGGAGTAGCTGCAATTAATCCTCACATTGCAGAAGAGGCTATTAATTTAATTGATGTAGAATATGAAATTCTAGATCCTGTTTTGAATGCTCCGTTTGGTGCTTCTGATGAATCTCCTAAATTACATAATGATTTAAAAACAGATTTGTTTGGAGAAAAACAAGATGGAAAAACCAATATAGCAAGCAAGTTTAAGCATTCAATTGGAGATATCCAAAAAGGATTTGAGCAATCAGATATTATAATAGAAAAAGAATTCAATACAGCTACAGTCCACCAAGGTTATATAGAGCCGATGAATGTAACTGCTCATTGGAATAATGATTCAAGAATTCATATATGGATAAGCACGCAAGGGCCTTTTCAAGTTAGAGAAGTAACTGCCAAAGCATTGGGAATTAGAACTTCTCAAATTAAAGTGACTCCAATGGAAATTGGCGGAGGTTTTGGAGGAAAGTTCCCGTTATATCAAGAGCCGGTAGCTTGTTTGTTATCTAAAAAAGCAGGAAAGCCTGTAAAAATTATTATGACTAGAAAAGAAGTTTTTGAAGGTACTGGCCCCACTTCAGGATCTAATGTTTGGTGCAAAATTGGTAGTACAAAAGAAGGGAAAATAATTGCTGCAGAAGGTTTTCTATCTTATGAAGCTGGTGCTTATCCCGGATCACCTGTTGAAGCTGGAGGTAAGTGTATGTTTGCAAGTTATGATATACCTAACGTGTCTATAGAAGGTATAGATGTAGTTGTTAATAAACCCAAGGTTGCAGCTTACAGAGCACCCGGAGCAACTAATGCAACATTTGCAACAGAAACAATAATTGATGAAATAGCCTCTGAACTAAATATAGACCCTATAGACTTTAGATTAATGAATGCTTCCAAAGAAGGAACCAGAAGAGCTGATGGTCCAAAATATCCTAAAATTGGAGCTGTTGAAATGTTAAATGCCATGAAAAATCATGATCATTGGAAATCTCCTATTAAAGGGAAAAAAGTAGGGAGAGGTATGGCTATAGGTTTTTGGTTTAATGGAGGGAATAGGTCAACTTGCACAATAGGTGTGAATCCAGACGGGACTATAATATTAGTTGAAGGGTCACCTGATATTGGAGGATCAAGAGCTTCGATAGCAATGCAAGCAGCAGAGATTTTAAACTTAGATTATCATGATGTATACCCAAGTGTGACAGATACAGACAGTATTGGATATTCTGATGGAACTGGTGGAAGTAGAACTACTTTTGCAACGGGATGGGCTGCAATTGAAGCATCAAAAGATGTGTTGTCTCAAATGATTGAAAGAGCTGCAAAGATATGGGGTATTAAATCAAAAGATGTTAAATATATGGAAAGAAATTTTATTTCAAAATCAGATCCTGAGCTTAAACTATCGTTTAAAGAATTGGCCGGAAGATTAGCTGATACTGGAGGTCCTATTACTGGCAAAGGAACTGTTTCTCCTGCAGGAGTAGGAGGGTCATTTTGTGGTAATATTGTGGATGTCAAAGTAGATGAAGATACAGGTAAAGTTGATATAATTAGATTCACAGCATTTCAAGATGCCGGTAAAGCAATACACCCAAGCTATGTAGAAGGACAAATCCAAGGAGGAAGTGCGCAGGGTATAGGTTGGGCGTTGAATGAAGAATATTTTTATGACAAATCGGGAGATTTGAAAAATTCTTCATTTCTAGATTACAGAATGCCTACAAGCTTAGATTTGCCTATGATTGACACTGTTATAGTAGAAGTTGCCAATCCAGGACATCCATTTGGGGTAAGAGGAGTAGGAGAGGCGAATATAGTTCCTCCTCCCGCAGCAATAGCCAATGCTATTTTTAATTCTTCAGGAATAAGGATGAATGTATTACCAATGTCTCCGATGGCAGTATTAAATTCCATCGAAAATGATATTAAATAAAATTTATTATCAAAGGTGCAATTAGTAATCCTGGAATCATATCAGCAGTAGGAAGTTTTTTTATATTTAAAAGCCTTAATCCAATTGACAATATCATTAACCCCCCAGTAGATGTTAGTTCGTTTATCATGCTGTCGTTTAAAAATGAATTACCTAATATAATTGCAAGTAAAGTGAAAAATCCTTGAACTATTAGAAGCGATATTGCACTAAATATTACTCCGATACCCATAGTTCCTGAATATATAAACACCATAATTGCATCTAATCCAGTTTTAATGTAGATAAGATTCAAGTCATTAGATATGATTTCTTTAAAAGGTGCTAATATAGATATTGGTCCAACACAAGCTATTAGGCTTGCAACTACAAACCCCTCTACAAAGTTTTTTGATTTATTATTTTTGAGGTTTTGATTTTTGTATGTTTTGGTTTTTAACCATTCACCAGCTGACTCTAGTTTTTTTTCGATTTCAATTAATGATCCTATTATTCCACCTATTAAAATGGAAATTAATGGTATTACCGCATTAGAGGTGTCAAGGAAAGATTCGACTCCAACCATTATTGTTATTAATCCTAACCCAGATAAACTAATATCTCTTATTCTGTTTGGCAATTTGTTCCCCGCGAAAACACCAAATGAGCCAGTAATAACCATGATTACAGCATTTAAAATTGTTCCAAATCCAGGAAAAAACATTTTTAACTCACTTTGTTAGTAATAATTTATAAATATTTTGAAGAAAATTCGGCAGAAGATTTTTTAGTGATTTTTGGTACTTTGGCATTTTTTTCAGGATACCCTGTAGCTATGATCAGATAAGGAGATTCGTTGATAGGTCTGTTGAGTATTTGATTCAAAAATTTCATTGGACTCGGAGTATGAGTAAGTGTTACTAATCCAGATAAATGAAGAGATGTTAACAACATGCCAGTTGCTATACCTACAGATTCGGAAACATAGTAGTTTTTGATTTTATTTTTGTGTTTATCGAATGAGTATCTTTCAGCAAAAACAACAATTAGATAAGGAGCATCTTCAAGGTGCGGTTTTTGTTCATCAGTTCCTATATGGTGCAATGCGTCTAACCATTCTTGAGGTGCTTTGTGATTATAGAAATCAAATTCTTCTTTTTCAGCAGCAACTCTTATTTCTTTTTTTGTATGTTTATTTTTTACAACAACAAAATGCCATGGCTGTTGATTTGCTCCACTAGGAGCAGTTGCAGCTGAAGCAATAGCGTTTTCTATTATTTCTAAAGGAACATTTTTAGAAGAGTAATCTCTTACTGTTCTTCTTTGTTTCATTTTAGTTAAGAAGTTAGAAGAGAATTTAAGCATTTCATTTTCTTCTAATGTTATTTTTTGGTTATAAGGAATTAGAATTTTACCTGATTTTGAATTTTTGTTTTGTTTGGTATTTCCCAAAATATTAATACCTTTAGTTAAATACTCGATTAAAATATGTTTCTGCAAACCCTAAATAATATTGCCTGTGTGTTTTCCAAGAATTTGCATGCCCTCCACAATTTTCAAATTTATGATACAGAGTATCTTGAGGGGCATTTTCATGTATTTGATCTGAGTGATATATAGGAATTCTGTCATCGTCTTCACAATGAACCATTAATACAGGGTATGATAAAGATCGGATGTCTTCAGCTGGTGTTATAGAATCAAAATTTATTCCTTCGAGCATAATGGAACTTAACACTATTCCCCTAGATAATAAAGATGCAATAAAAGAAGGAATAGGTGTTCTTCTCGGAACTTCACCTGTCAGAAGATCAACAATCATATTATAAGAGCTATCTATATAAATTCCTTTTATTCTAGAATCTTGTTTAGCAACTAATATCGCCATAGTAGCCCCGTAGCTTACTCCATACAAAGCTACTTGTTTTACATCTCGATTATTTTCTAAATAATTAATTGCTCCTTTCACATCTGGAATTTCTTTTACACCTAATCCGACTTTTGACTTGTCTGAAAGGCCGTGACCTCTTAAATCAAAAGTTAGAATGGAATATCCCATCTTGTTAAATTCGCTTAAAATTTCCAAATGACTAGCTCTGTTACCATCTATGCCATGTAGGTAAATAATTGTATTTTTACTTTGACCAGGAATCCACCAACCTCTAAGTGTCAATCTGTCTTCTCCTGCTGATGGAAATTCAATTTCCTCGTAATTTAATCCATATTTTTCAGGTGTTTCATCAGGTAAATTGATAATGGTTTTATATGAAAGACTTGTAATATATAAGGAAATTCCCATATATATTATTAATAAAAAAAACAAAGCCCCAATTGTTATAAGAGATGGTTTGTTGTTAAGCTTATTAAATATCCATATTATTGATTTAATCATTATTAATTGCTGCCTTATCAATTAGTATATGTAATTTGTCCTCTAATAAGAATTGTAACAATTTTTCATTAGCTTCACAGTAATTATTAATTTCAGTTAATACTTTTGATTTATCTTCTATGGATGTTATTGATTTAAGTAAAGAATTATATTGTTCAGAATAATAATCAAATTTAGGATTACCTGGAGCATTTAAATTTAGTATTAGAGTTTGATACCAAATACATGCAATCAATTCTTCTCTTTTGTCGTTTACAGTTTGCAAATTTTTGATTAAATCCCTGTTCGAAGAAATTGTTGACATAGATTTTTCAAGGTTTGCAATTGGTTGTGATTTTATTCTATCTAGATCGTAATCAAATTTTTCAATCATAAAGTTTGTATTATTCTTGATTTGGTTGATTTGATATATTGAATAAATACTTATTGTTAAGCTTGTCAGGCTAATAATTGCAAATAGAATTAAAGATGATTTGTATTTTTCCATAATTTATATTTTTTTACGCCCCTGCTGGGACTCGAACCCAGGCTCACGGTTTAGGAAACCGACGCTCTATCCTCTGAGCTACAGGGGCTCGAATGTAATTCGGGGTTAAATAATCTTGTTTAGCAATAGATTATAATCGATTTTTATCATTTATAAACCTATTTCAAATGATAAAATTTAAAAATAATATTTTATATTTTTAGAGAAATAGTGATATTTTCTCCTTGTCGTTCAATTAAAAAATTTACAGTCTTATTTTCTGATCTGTATATTAATTTTGCTATATCAAGAGATTGCATTCCGCTTAAAGTAATACTATTAATAGAAATGATTTTGTCATTGAGTTGTATTCCGCTTTTGTTAGCAATACTGTTTGGGTGTACATACGTTATGTTTATATTTTTGTAATTGTCATATTTAATTTTCATTCCAGTAATGTCATAGATTTTACTAAGACCAACTTTATGATGATTTAGATTAACGGCTTTTCTGTTTTGCTTATACCAATCTTTGGATTTCAATCTATTCATTTTAGGATTAGGTTTTTGAATCGTTGATTGTTTTTTATTCATTTTAGG